>JBIJCW010000137.1:0-6384 GCA_044344495.1 Kiritimatiellia bacterium
CCGGCCAGGACCCTGGTGGGGGGCGGGGCACATGGAATTGATTTCCGTACGGCAGCGATTGTTGCCTTTCCGACCGTATTTGTCTGGTTAATCGTGTGGTACCTGGTGTCGACGCTGTCCGATGCGGTCCGGCAGCGGGAGCGTGACCTAAACGCTGCCAACGAGCGGCTCATGCGGGCGGATGAGGAGATCAACGTGCAGATGCTGCGTGTGACCCACGATCTGAAGGCGCCGTTCGCCGGGATTGAGAGCAACATCCAACTGTTGAAGCATGTGCATTGGGATGAAACGCCGGAGAGTGTCCGTGAAATCATTGACAAGATTGACAGGCGGTCCATGGCGCTACGGAGCAGGATCGGCGACATCCTTACGCTCGGGAACCTCAGATCAACCCAGACGGTGGAACGGGTCATTGAACGGGTGAATCTGCACGATTTGCTGGCTGGAATCATTCGGGAGGTGGAGGGCCTTGCGCAAGAGAAGAAGGCCATGGTCGCACTGGTTTGCGGCGGCGAATCGGTCGAGAGCGATCCGAAGCAGTTGAAGATTCTCTTCTCAAATCTGATTTCGAATGCCATATTGTATTCGCGCGAGTGCGGGAGAGTGGATGTGGGGGTAGTGGCGGGAGAGGGTGAGATCCTGGTTCGAGTTGCCGATCAAGGTATTGGTATCAGTGAGAAGGCTCTGCCGCATGTGTTTGAAGACTTCTACCGGGCACAGGAGGCGGCAGCCTTTAATCCGAATTCAACGGGGCTCGGTTTGGCCATTGTCCGGCAAGTGGCGCGGAATCTGAGTCTTTCGATTGTCGTGGAGAGTGAGCAAGGCATGGGTACGGCGTTCAGGGTGCGAATCCCGAACGGGTGATGCACAGGAGGAGATGTGGCGATGGCGAACATTATGATCATTGACGATGATGTTGAGATTGCCTCCAACACGGCGGCGATCATGCGCAAGGAAGGTCACACAGTGTCGATGCTGCACATGATCGAGAACGCTGTGCGCGTTCTTGGCGAGGATCGCCCGGATCTTGTGATCCTGGATGTGATGTTTCCTGACAATCCGGTGGCAGGGTTTGACCTTGCACGGCAAATACGGCGCAACAAAGCCACGCGGCGGATTCCCATCATTTTATTGACAGGGGTTAACCAGCATTTTCCCGCTGAGTTTTCCGCCAAGGATATTGATCCGGATTGGATGCCGGTTCAGGATTTTATCGAAAAACCCGCCAAGGCGGACGTCCTGATCCGCACGGTGAACCGGTTGCTCAAAAAAGGCTGACCGACGTTTGTTGGACAGTCATGAGCACATTCGGTCAATTTCGTGAGCGGTTGGCCCGGCAGAAGCAGGTGGCCGGGGCGTTGAGTGCCCTCCAGTTCCTTGGACCTGGCCTCCTGGTGACCGTTGGGTTCATTGATCCCGGAAATTGGGCCGCCAATGTGGCGGCGGGTGCTGAATATGGCTATCAGTTGCTTTGGGTTGTGACCCTGAGCACCGTCATGCTGATCCTGCTGCAGCACAACGCCGCCCATCTGGGCATAGTGACAGGAAGTTGCCTGGCGGAATCAGCCACAAGGCATTTGCCACGTTGGATCTCGCGGCCGGTTCTGGGTACGGCGGTGCTGGCGGCAGCCGCGACCGCTTTTGCGGAGATCCTAGGCGGGGGCATTGCGCTGCAGATGCTTTTTCACATCCCGCTGAAGGCAGGCGCGACCCTCACGGCCCTGGTCGTGGCCGGCTTGCTCCTATGGAATTCATATCGGCGGCTGGAGAAGATCATTGTGGGTTTTGTCTCACTGATCGGGCTGGCCTTCCTGTTTGAATTGTCCCTGATTGATACGCATTGGGTTGCGGCGGCACAAGGGTGGGTGACGCCGGTGATGCCGTCGGGGGCGATCATGATCGTCATGAGTGTGCTCGGTGCGGTGGTGATGCCTCACAACCTGTTCCTGCATTCGGAGGTGATTCAGAACCGGGAATGGCATACCCAGGGCGAGAACGCGGTGATCAGCCATCTTAAGTTTGAATGGCTGGATACCCTGTTTTCCATGGTTGTGGGTTGGATGATCAATAGCGCCATGATCCTGCTGGCGGCAGCCACGTTCTTCCAGCAGAAGGTCGAGGTGGTTTCGCTGGAGCAGGCCGAGGCGATGCTGCGCCCGATCCTCGGGAACCATGGATTCCTGGCGGCCACGGTTTTCGCGCTGGCCCTGTTGTGCGCCGGGCTGACTGCCAGTGTCACGGCGGGAATGGCCGGGGGTTCGATCATGGCGGGCTTGTCGTCCAGGCACTATGACATAGGGAACCGGCCGTCCAGGGCGGGGGTTGGCGTCACGCTGGGGGTGGCCTTGCTGGCGGTCATGTTCGTGACGAACAGTTACAAGGCACTGATCATCTCCCAGGTCTTGCTCAGCATTCAACTCCCCCTCACCATTGTGCTTCAGATATACCTGACTTCATCACGGAAAGTGATGGGGGAGCACGCCAACACTCGCTGGGGTAGACTCTGGCTGTGCCTGGTGGCCGGCGTGGTTATTGTTCTCAATGGGGTGTTGTTGTGGAGGATGGCTGTGTCCGGTATCTGACGCGTTCCCTCGACGTTGCGTCCCAGACGGGTGGATGAAGCAACCGGCATCAGAAGAGGAGCTTGACGGCGCTGATGGCGGCGAAGATCTGGATCCAGCGTTCGAACAGGGGGCGTGGAATGCGTTGGGTGAAGCGTATGCCCATCCATGCGCCAAGCGCGATAAACGGCAGCAACCTTACATTGAAGAGGAGCGACGATGTCGTGATCAGGCCCAATTGGGCGCTGAACGGCACCTTGAATGTGTTGATGATCAGGAAGAACCATGCGCTGGTGCCCAGAAGAGCAGTGGGAGGAAGCCCCATGGCCAGCAGATAGATGACCATGATGGGGCCGGCCGCGTTGGCCATCATGGTGGTATATCCAGCCAGCAGTCCAATGGCCGCGGCAACGGCCGGATGATGGGGAATCCGGTTCCCGGTGTTATCGCCGTGTTGGCGCCAGAGGTTCAGGGCGAGCATCGCCAGTACGATCACGCCGATAACCGGGCGAATCTGGTCATCACTCATGCGGTCCATGGATTGCCATCCGATGAGGATTCCAAGGGCCGTCCAGGGGAAAACGCGCGTTAGCCTAGGCCAATCGGCGTGGCGTCTATAATAGAGGACGGCAATCACGTCGCCGGCAAGCAGCATGGGCAGGATGAACCCTGTGGACGTTTTGGCTGGGATCATCGATGCGACCATTGGGATGGCGAGAATACCCAATCCCGGGAGCCCGCTCTTGGAGATGCCGATAATCATGGCGGCACTCGCCATCACCACCCACTGGACTGGACTGAGTTCGATCATTGCTGTCGCGAGGGGGCGCTATGATACATGCGGATGGCGAAGGCTAGAGCAACGGCAGTCGGAGGTGGTTGGCGTCAGGGGTGTGTCGGGACAATATCTTTCACGCACCGGAAGCCGATCATGGGTCGGCCCTCGCTGAGGCAGCCCTTTCGCAGGCTGTCATTGGCAGCGTTGCCTCGGAACGTGGTTGCAAGCTCTGAGTCCGGGCTGAGGTAGGAGCCGCCGCGGAACACATGGTTGGGACTCTTGGAGGAGAAGCAGGGGTTTTGTCGGCTGTTGGTGCAATAAGCGGCCGGGTCGTACGTATCCTGTACCCACTCGGCGGCGTTGCCGGCCATGTGCAGAAGGCCGTAGGGACTCAGTGTGGCGTTCATATCGAAGAACAGGGATCCGGCGGCTTCCTTGGCGAGCCCCTGGTCGACGGCCCAGGTTTCCGTGGGCAGTGACATGGGGGGGGGCGGGGGTTCGCGTTTGCAGGAGAAACGGCGCGGTGGAGGTGGCGGCGGATTGTTCTTGTTGATTTCACCGGCGATCCAGTTTCGTCCCGAGGGGTTGTTGACAGACACTTTGGAGGGCGGTTCGGATCCCCACGGATAGGGGCGGGTCGCCGGGCCGTGGGCGGCAAGTTCCCACTCCGCTTCGGTCGGCAGGCGTAATCCCTTCCATTTGGCGTAGGCGTAGGCATCGTACCAATCCACCCCTGTCACCGGTTGCTCATCGCGGCTCAGCATGGGAATGGCCCAGCAGGCAGCCTGATGGTTCTTGAGGGGGGGGGCATCGGGATGTTCCATGCTGTAGTCCTGGGTGGTCCTGACATGGTTGGCGAAACGCCGGTACTCGGCGTTGGAGACCTCAATTCTATCGATCAGGAAGGGGTTGACCATGATCAGGCGCATCGGGAAGTCCGGGTCGGAGGGTTTGGCATCCTCGCGGCCCATCAGGAAGAGGCCGCCGGGAACGTAAACCAGGTTGGGGTTGGAGTTGGGTGGTGGTGGGGAGGAGGGCTGCTGGCTTTGGGCGGTCATGTAGGCTTGGAGGATTTTCTTCTCCATGTCCATCAGCACCGAGAAATCCATGCGGGTAAAATCTGCTTCCCCCGAGAGAATAGGGTCCCCGCCAGCCTTGTTCTTCAGGACGCGGTCCACCCAGAAGAGGAGGAAGGCGTCCATTTCGGCGGCGGCTTGTTCAAAATCCTTATCGGCGAGAAGGATTGGGAGGCGCTCGGTCATCAGGGAAGGGAGGCGTCGGGCCACGGCACGGCGGTCGGACAAGACCCCCTCAAACCCCTGTTTGGCGGTGGGGTTGGTTTTGTAATCCGCCCGGTCGATGCCGGGGAATTGTTCGCGGCCCTTGATGAGGATGCGGGTCATGGCGTTGTAGCGGCTGATTGAGGCGCGAACGGGGGTCAACCATACGCCATCCAGTTTTTCGAGGCCCTTGGATACCTTCATTTGTTCCTCGGTGAACTTCTTGTTCAGGTCGGCAACCCATTGCGCATCGGATCCGCCGGGGAAGAGGGTGATGAACTCAGTAAAGAGGGGAATGGCGGTGGTGTAGGCGGCGGGGGGCAGGTTGGTGTTGGGGGACAGGTGGAACTGCTTGAGTGACTTGGCGAAGACGGACTCGATATCTTCAGGGCGGATACTGGCGACCTCCGATCGTGGAATGCGCTGTTTGTTGATGACGGAGCCGGATCCGGTCTGGATGACGATCGCATTGGTTGTGCCGGAATCGCCGCTCAGCAATTGGCCTGAAACCAGGTTTCCGTTCTTAAGGGTGAGGGTGACGGACTCGGTGGGCAGGAGTGTACGGGCGGCCGGGGAGAGATTCTCGCGGGTTACCGCATGGCAGTACCACGTGGTGGACAGGATCGACAAAAGGGCCAGTGTTTTCTGCATGGGTATAATCTCCCTGTAATAGGTGGTACTGTAATGGCAGTTGGTGGCGGGATCAAGGGCAACTGTGTTTGAGGCTGGCTGGATCCGATCGCAGATCGGGGTTACATCGGATGGCAGGATGCAGAAATCTCCAAAACGGTGGATTGACATTTTGGGGTCCATTGCTATTATGCGCCCCTTATTTTTCAAGCCATTGTTCCGGCGTAGCTCAATGGTAGAGCGCGTGGCTGTTAACCACGATGTTGTAGGTTCGAGCCCTACCGCCGGAGCCATTCGACTCGGCATGCTGGTGCATGCCTCGCTCATGGCAAGCCACACGAGAGTCATCCGAGTTTCTGGTGAGCCAATCCCCGTGCCCTTCTACGTCTACATCCAGAAGAGGAAACAGTGGTGGACCTGTATATTTCATGGAGAAAGACCCAGCATATGGCGGTGTAAGACGAATGGGCACTGCAATCTACGGCATTATCGGTCTCGTGGTTGAGGAAAGAAATATCACTGAACGCTTGCAGGATCTTTATGAGAAACGAGAAAAGACTACGCCCCTTCAGATTGGCAGCGTGGTGCACGCATCTTTCATCAAGGAACTTGTCGAGTCGATGGGATATCCAAAGTAGAATCTCTCCCAACCAGCCGTCGGAGGCGACGTCCAAAAGGCCGCGCCTCAGCCTGAACGCTGACGATGGGGAGAATATGAAAACAATGCTATTCATAATGTTGTTCCTTCTGAATGGCGCTGCTGTGCAGGCGGCCGACCCAATCCGTGCGATCTTGGAACCATCTACCAACCAATCGGGTTGGTTTGTCATGCACATTACGAACGTGTCGACAAACACGATCCGCTTCATGGATGTTGAAGAGGGGACGCATGCGTGTGGAGATGTCTACGAAATCTTGGTGGAAAAGAATGGGAAAACCCACAAATCGGAAGTCTGTTTGTATTCACCCTTTGGTTTCCCTGGGGTTGTTGAACTTGCCCCTGGACGCACATATGACAGGGGGATACAACCGGGTGCCTACTATCTGGGATTCAGCCACTTGGCTTTCCCGTACACCATTAGCGTGAAGTACCGCATCACCGACAAGATGAAGAATGTGTGGAGTAACGTGGTGG
>JBIJCW010000138.1:0-6372 GCA_044344495.1 Kiritimatiellia bacterium
CCTGCTCCTGCAACCACTCCGCCTGGCAGATCCCCGTCTTGGCCACCTCAAAACGCGCACCCGGCGGCTCATCCATCTGCCCGAAGGCCATGATCACCTTCTTGAGAATCCCCTCCCGCTCAAACTCGAAATACAATTCGTTACCCTCGCGGATACGCTCGCCCACCCCCGTGAACACACTGACACCATCGTGCTCCTCGGCCACGTTGTGGATCAACTCCTGGATGACCACGCTCTTTCCGCAACCGGCACCACCCAGAATCCCCGTCTTGCTGCCCTTGACCACCGGGTACAGGAGGTCGATCATCTTGACCCCCGTCTCCATGACCTCCCGCTTGCTCGACGTCAATGAATCCACGTTGACCCGCAACTTGCTGATATCGCGATGAATCGGCCGCGTCTCGGTGGCATTGATCGGCCCCTTGCCGTCAATGGGTTCGCCCATGACATTGATGATCCGCCCGAAAAGCGCGTCCCCCACGGGCACCCTCAGAACATCACCCGTGGAAATGGCCACCGCGTTCCGCTGCAGGTTCAATGTCGAGGAAAGCGCGATGCACCGCGCCACATTACCCTCCAGATGCTCCGCCACCTCAAGGGTCAACATCCGTTTATCAAACGTCTTGACCTGGATGACCTCATGCAGGTCCGGCATGTCGGAGATCGTCAGGAATTTCACATCGACCACGGGGCCCTGCACCGCCACCACCCGCCCCTTTTTCAATTCTTTTACCGGCTCGCTCATCTCACACCTCTTTTCGGTGATCACACAATCCGCCACTCAACAATAACACCCGACTGTAGCACCGACCTGCGGTCGGACTACGCCACCTTACGCTTCTTCTTCCGCGAAGAGAAGGATTCCCGCATGCTCTTGTCCACCATCTCGTGCGCGGCGCGGAAACACTGGTGCTTGACCTTCTTATGGTCCTTCTCCAGTTTCTGCGCGCTCTCCTCAAGGTGCATGGCCCGCGCGGAAAACTCCGCCAACTTGCTGTCCTCAAAGACCTCGTACAGTTTGGACACCACCCACACCCCGGCCAGATACTCCACCATATCCCGATAGGAGGACTCCACCACCACTTTGCGGGCATCCGCTACCAGCCCGCTTCCCTTCATATGCCCCGAAATCGCCGACTGGCTTTCCCGGTCGAACAGTTCCCCGCAGGGCAGGATCGTGATCGTATCAATGACCTGCTGGGTAAAGGATACCGGCCGCGGATGAATAATCACCACCTTGCCAATCCGCCCGGCGGACACCTCCTGCACCAGGTAATCACGGATTTCAATCGCCTGCTCAAGGCGCGTCTCAGGGTTGATCCCGCGGAACGCTTTGTAGTCGCGCCCGGCCTCGGCCAGTTTGGCCGACCCTTTCTCGCCAATCACAATGAACCGGACCTTGTCGTTCGGGAGTTCACCCTGGGCATCGTACCCCGCTTCGATAACCCCCGCATTCAACCCGCCCATGAACCCGGAATCCGAGGTGACCAGGACAATCCCAAGGGCATCGCTCGTGCCACGCACCAGCGGGGCATCCACATCCACCATGTCCACCACCCGGAAGAATCCGGCAAACTCCTCCATGAAATCACCGAAACGCTCCTTCTCACGCTCCAGGACATGGTACTGGGAGGCGGCAATATTCTTCAGCGTCTGGATGAGTTGCAGAAATTCCGTGTTGAATCGCAGCTCTTTTCTGAGTTGGCTCAACAACGGCATTGACGCTACACTCCCCGCCTACATCAGGCATGTTCGCTCTTCAACTGGTCGATCGCCTCGCGAAACCGGTTCGACAGGCTCCCGTCGATCTCAAGGCTTCCGAGTTTGATCTTCACCCCGGCGATGAGGTCCGGCAGAAGCGTCTCACGCACCTCCAGGGAAACGTCAAACTTGGATGCCACCAGTTTCTTGATCCGCTCCCGGTGCGCGGCTTCCAAGGGGTGACTGCACGTCACGTCGATCGCCTCGGCATCCACGGTGATGCTGCTCCCGTCCATCTCGTCAAGGGCCGCCAGCAACTCATCCAGGAACAGTTGATCCAGTTTCTGCCCGATGGCATGGCTGAACACCATCTCGTAGACACGGCCTGTGTCTTCCAGCACCTTCGTGGCGGCCTCCCGGGCCAGTTCCTGGCGCATTTTTTCCTTATTGCGGGTGGCTTCATCCAGAATGCGATCGCGCTCCTTCCGGGCCTCCTCCATCAAGGTATCCCGACTGCGGGCCATGTCTTTTTCCATGGTCTCCCGCGTCCGGGTCAGGGCCTCCTGCGCTTCGGCGCTCTTGCGGCGGAACTCCGCCTCATTCTCCTCGATTCGCTTGCGGACCTGTTCCTCCTTCTTCCCCAGCTCCCCCTCCGCTTCGCGCAACTTGGCAACCGCCTTCATGGTGTCGCGCAGCAGAATCTGCCGCAACGCCACAATGGCCACCACCAGCACCGCCACCTGCACCACAATCAGATAAATCATCATCCCCATACATCCACCTCCGCCACACTGCATCCCGTTTTCGACACTTTGAATCCTCGTCTCATCAATCCAATCCTCAACGCCCGAATAACTGGAACAACACCAGCAACGCAATCACCGCGATGGATTCCGCAAACACCAGCGAAATGATCATCGCCTGGAGAATCTTGTTGGCGGCCGACGGGTTCCGGCCCAGCGCCCGGATGCTCGCATACCCAATCGAGGCAATCACCGCCGACGGCCCCAGCACCGTCAGGAAAATCACCAGAAATATGACAAAGTTTCTCATTCGGCACCACCGTCAATGCGGCTCCTCCACTTCTTCCTGCTCCTTGTCCCGCCGGACATGACCGCTCTCCTGTTCCAGCAGCACCACACACTCATCCCCCATGAACCTCACCATCCCCCTCTTAATCGGAATATGAGTGTTCCAGTCAATCACAATCTCGCCTTCCTTCAATAAACTGACAATGGGGGCATGATACGCCATCAACTCAAACTCGCCGGAATCCCCCGGAAAGAAGACGTTCTTCACCGGACCATCATACACAACCTTCTTGGGATTCAAAATCTTAAGCGTGAACGTCGCCACCGCCACCTCCCTGCACTCTCGCAAGAAAGACCTTGAGCGCCTCGCTGAACCGGCGCTCCAACGCTGGCGTCAATTCCGGGGATTCTTCGAGATCCCGGATCAGGGCGGTATCGTAGGTCACGGCAAACTCGCCAATCTCGGACTGGAACGCTTTTAAGGCCGAGGGATCCAGATCATCCAGAAGTCCGTTTTTCAAGGCATACAAAAGCAACACCTCCTCGGCCAGACCGACGGGTTTGTATTGCGCCTGCTGCATCACTCCCACCAGGGCCTGCCCCCGTTTCATCACTTTCTCGGCCTCCTTCGAGAGCCCTGACTGCAATTTGCTGAGCCGCGCCACCTCCACGTATTGCAGGTAATCCCGCCGGAGCGAACCGCTCAGCGTTCGCAGGATGGGAAGTTGCGAACGCCCCCCCACGATCGAGAGCGATAGATTGAAGTCCACCGCCGGCCGCATCCCTTCGCCGAACAACGTCGTGCTCATGCAGACCATCCCGTCACAGATGGAGATCAAATTCGACGGAATGTAGCCCGTCAGATCCCCCTGCAGGGTGTCGGCAATGCCAAGGAACGTCATCGACCCCGCCCCGGCCTTCTTATTCAGCCGCCCGGCCCGCTCCATGAGCTGGGTCTGCACATAGAAGATATCGCCCGGATACGCCTCCCGGCCCGGCGGCCGCTCCAGCAGCAGCGACAACTGCCGGTAGGCCCAGGCATGCTTGGTCAGGTCGTCAAAAACCACCAGGACATCATGCCCTTTTCGCATGAAATACTCGCCAATCGTCGCGGCGCTGAAGGGCACAATGTATTGCTCCCCCGCCGTGGCACTGTCGGTCGCCGCGACAATCCCCGTGTACGCCAGCGCCCCGCGCTCGGCCAGCACCGTGATGACCTTTTCAAGCGCCACCACCGCCTTGCCAACGCAGCAGTAAAGACAGATGACATTGCGCCCCTTCTGGCTCAGGATCGCATCGACCGCCAGCGTGGTCTTGCCGGTCATGCGGTCGCCCATGATCAACTGGCGCTGCCCTTTCCCCACGGGCACCAGCGCGTCCAGCACCTTGGTTCCCGAAAACAGGAATTGATCGACAGGAGCGCGCTCCGTCAGCGGCGACGACGGTGCAAACACCAGGTTGAACGCGTCCGCACGGATCTCCCCCTTGCCGTCACAGGGCGCCCCCATGGCGTCCACCATGCGCCCCACAAACCCGTCTCCCACCGGGATCGTGAACGGTTCACTGGTGCCCAATACCGTCTGCCCCAGTCGTATCCGGGAATCATCCCCCAGCAACAACGCCAGCACGTCCTGCTCGTCAAACCCCATGATGATGCCGCGGTTCCCCTCGCCGAAATCCACCAACTGTCCATTCAGACAGGAAGGCAGACCGGTGATCCGGACAATCATCTTCTTGATGTCCTTGATCGTCCCCTTTTCCGTGAGCTTGATCTTAAATGGCGCCACGACCATACGCGGTGAGTTGCCCATGGAGTCCCTCCTTGATTTCGTCGGTCAAATCCTTCTTCGCCACCAGCGCAGCCACCAGGTCCGGTCGTTCGTTCCGCACTTTCGCCACCAGTCCCCGCATATACGCGCCCACCTGCGCCGGCACAAGATGCTCCATGAACCGGTTCGCCAGGGCATAGAGCACAACCACCTGATCCTCAACCGGCACGGGGCCATCCTTGTCCTGCTTCAGGATCTCAGCCACCACGCGCCCCTTGCACAGGCGTTTTTCCACCGCTTCCGATACCCCCGCCTTGATCCGCGTCAGCTTTTCCAGCTCCTTGAACTGGATGTATTCCAATCTCAGGATACCCGCCAGTTTGCGCATGGCCGGCCACTGCACCTTGCTGCCGATACGCGAGACCGAAAGCCCGATGTCGATCGCCGGCTTGAATCCCTCCGAGAACAGCGGCGTACTGACGTATAACTGCCCGTCCGTCATCGAGATGATGTTCGTGGGAATATACCCGGTCACGTCGCCCTGCACCGTTTCCACAATCGGGAAAAACGTCATGGAGCCGGAGCCGCGCTCGGGCCGGAGTTTGCAGGCACGTTCCACGAGTTGGGAGTGCAGGTAGAAAATATCGCCCGGATAGGCATCGCGGCCCGGCGAACGCTCCAGCAACAGGGACATCTGCCGGTACACCCAGGCATGCTTCGTCAGGTCATCAAAAACCACGAAGACATCCCTCTGCTTCTCGTTCATGTAATACTCGCCAAGACTGGCGGCCACATAGGGCGCCAGGTATTGCTGCCCCACGGACGACGCGGCCGTGGCCGCCACCACCACGACGTACCCCATGGCATCATGCTCTCGGAACAACTCCAACACACGGTTCAATGCGGATTCAGCCTTGCCAATGCAACAGTAGATGCAGATTACATTCTTCCCCTTCTGGTTCAGAATGGTATCCGTGGCAATGGTGGTCTTGCCCGTCACCCGGTCGCCAAGGATCAACTGGCGCTGCCCTTTGCCCACGGGATTCATCATGTCCAGGATCTTGACGCCCGTCTCCAGCGCATCCTTCAACGGTGTGCGTTCCAGTACGCCGGGCGACACCCCGAAAATCGGATAACGGCTCTCCGCCTTGATGGGCCCCATCCCGTCCATCGGTTCCGCCAACCCGTTGACCACCCGCCCGAGAAATGCATCGCCCACCGGAACCGTGCAGGTCTCAATGGTGGAGTGCAGCCGGTCACCAGGCTTGGCCGCCGCCCCCTGTTTCACAATCATCGCCAGTTCATACTCGCCATCGAACCCGACAATCACCCCGGTACTGCCCCCGTCAAAATGCACCAACTGCCCGTTCATGCAGTTGGTGAGGCCGGTGATATGCGCGATATCCTGCTTGATTTCAGCAACCACGCCATATTCTTTTACCTGAAGTGGACTTATCTTGAACGCCATGTTACATCCTGATTTCCGTTTGACACCTTATCCGCATTCAAACTTCCCTACGCCCAAGTCATCAACGATGTAGCACCGACCTGTGGTCGGCTCCCCTGTAGCACCGACCTGTGGTCGGCCATATTCCGCCCTGTAGCACCGACCTGTGGTCGGCTCCCCCATCCCCATCCTGTATATCCATGTCAATTCTTCCCAACTCCTGCTTCGCGTCCGCCCCCTCAAACCCTCCGATCACAGATCGGTGCTACAACCCCCGCCCCCATCCTGCACATCTTGTCCATCCATGAATCTCCCCGCCCTGTCCACACCGACCTGTGGTCGGCCATATTCCGCCCTGTAGCACCGACCTGTGGTCGGCTCCCCCATCCCCATCCTGTATATCCATGTTAATTCTTCCCAACTC
>JBIJCW010000139.1:0-6138 GCA_044344495.1 Kiritimatiellia bacterium
AAGTTGCTCTTCCGACACCTCACACCCCGTCGTCACCGAACCAAGCCTTTCGGCCAACACAAACCGCGGTCGCGTTTGCAGCGTCTTCTTGTCGGACAGCATCGCATCCCACAGTTTCGCCCACTCAATCCCGCTACCCGCGTCCGGCTTGATCGGTAATCCCAGCCGACGCAACACATCCGCAATCCGAGCCGCGTCTCCATCCGTCAATCCGCGATTCTTCACGGACACACTCGCGGCGAAATGCATCCCGATGGCCACGGCCTCACCATGCAGCCATCGTCCGTACCCATCCACCTTCTCGATCGCATGCCCCAGCGTGTGCCCGAAATTCAGGATGGCTCTGGGTCCGATCTCCCGTTCATCCATCGCCACCACCTCAGCCTTGATTTCACAACACCGGGCAATGACCGCCTCCAGCAATACCGGGTCACGCCGTAAAAGATCATCCACCCGCCGCTCCACCAGCGCGAAAAAGGCCGCATCCCAGATCACCCCGTACTTGACCACCTCGGCGAGTCCGGAAACGTATTCCCGCGCCGGCAGCGTACCCAGCAGGTCCAGATCCGCATCCACTTCCACCGGCTGATGAAACGCCCCCACCAGGTTCTTCCCGCGATTCAGATTCACCCCGGTCTTCCCGCCCACGGAACTGTCCACCATCGCCAGGAGACTCGTCGGGACCTGGACAAAGCGAAGACCGCGCAGGTAAGTGGCGGCCACAAATCCCGCCAGGTCGCCGACCATCCCGCCTCCGAGCGCCACCACAACACTGCTTCGATCCAGCCGATTCCCCGCAGCATGATCATACAGCATTTCGACGGACGCCAGGGACTTGGAAGACTCCCCCGCAGGGACGACCACCGGGATCGTCGCCAGCCCCTGTTCCATCAACCGGCGTCGGCAGGTCTCCCCGTGGATCGGGTCCACATTGGAGTCGGAAACCACCAGGGCCTTTGCGCCACGGACTTCTCCCAACGTCGAGGCCAAGGACATTCCGCGCCCGATGAAGATGGGATAGGATCGCTCCCCCAATTTGACTTCAACTGTCTTGCCCATCGCACGATCTCCCTTGATGCCCCGCCCGGAGCCATTACCCTTTACCTATACCACGATCTTCACGGCGTCACAAGTTCACAGCCATCCGCGCACCAGCCTCTACTCCGTGTCACTCGCCTCCTCAATGCCTGGCGGCGAGTGCCCGTCAAGATACCCCTGAAGAATAACCTGTGCGGCCAGTTTGTCGCGAACCTCCTTGCGCCGGGCTCGCGAGACATCCGCCGACACCAGCATCCGCTCGACCAGTCCGGTGCTAAGTCGCTCATCCCATACTTCAACCGCCAAGCCGCGATCCCGCAAGCGTTTAAGAAAAGCCTCCACCTGCAGGGCCATCGGCCCCTTGGTCCCATCCATGTTCAACGGGATCCCCACAACCACACGCACCGCCCCCTTTTCCTCCGCCACTTCGGCCACCACCCGCGCGGCCTCCGTTTCTGAAAGCACATCACGGGTGAATAGCGGCGTTGCCACAATCCCCATCGCATCGCTGATCGCAAAGCCAACCCGCCGGGTTCCATAGTCCACCCCCAGCACCCGCCCCGAATTTGCCTGGTTTTTCAAGCGCGATATGATCCTCAACTCAGCGATACAATGCCGTCTGTGGACGGCTTGTCCAGGTGTTGTAGTAGCGCATGGCCAACCGCCACCACGGCGAAAGCGCCGACTCCCTGATCCGCCAGACTTGGTGATGTAAATCCCCCACGACTTCGGCGTTCATCAGAACCGCCATTTGTTCCCGCCGATCCAGCGATGCCGGCCCCTTGGCCAGAAGCCGCTCCTGCAATTCCTTCAACCGGTTGGCACGATGTCCCGCACCCGGCTTCCGCCGGAGCAACGACCGATGCGCCGCATTCACATACGGATCGAGAACCACCTGCATCAACCCGTAATGCGGCAAGAGCCACTCTGGCGGCACCAGATGCCGGCGCGTCGCCCGCAGGTTCTTGGCAAGATGCCGGACGACCGAGGGCGGATTGTTTTCAACCGGGATACTGAACATGCCCACCCGCCTCAACCACCGCCCAACTCCGGTCATACTCAATAGGGCCGAAAGCGGAATAGATCCCATCAGCCCGAACGTTACCGGGCTTAGCCACCAGAAAAACGCGGTATTGATGCGTAATGCCAGCAACGCCCACGCCAGCCCCACCAGGGTATGCCCGAGATGGGATTTTACGATCCCCTCCCAGTCCACACCATCACCGGCATCGCGGGTTTGGGCACCCCACGGCACTTCACGCCCGCTCAGGATTTCTATTACAAAGCGGGTGTTGAACAGCATCTGCACCGGGGCCAGCAGGGCTGACAACGTGTGCTCTATGACAAACCCAAGCAGAACCCGTGTCCCGCCCCCAAATGAGCGCCGGCGTTCCCTGTTCACCAACGTCAGCACCACCGCCAACACCTTTGGCAGCGTCAGCAACCCCAGCGTCACCATGAACAGCAGTAACGCCAAACGCCCGCCGCCGATGTCCAGAAACGACGAAAATCCCACATCGGAGTCAAACCGCATCGTCGCCCCCGATGCCCAGTAAAGCCATCCGGCAACAGTCCCCAGTACCAGAAACGCCAGCCACAGGGGCGAAGCCAGATAGGACAGGATACCCAGAAGCAGGTGCAACCGGTTAATCGGATGGAATCCGCCCGCCGTGACCAGCCAGGCGTGTTGCAGATTCCCGCGGCACCACCGACGGTCGCGTCGCGCGTGATCAATAAAGGTTGGCGGAAGATTCTCGTAACTCCCGCCCAGTTCATACGCCATCCACACCTCGTAGTTTGCCCGGCGCATTAACGCCGCCTCCACATAGTCGTGGCTCATGAACCGCGCATTCTCCCCTGCCCCCCCCGTCAACATCGGCAAGCCGCAGTGCTCGATGAACGGCGCCACGCGGATGATCGCATTGTGCCCCCAGAAATTGCCGCATCCCGCCTGCCAGAAGTTCAGTCCCGCCTGGAATACCGGACCATACAGGGTCCCGGCAAACTGCATCAGCCGCGCAAAGAACGTCTGCCCCTGGATCGGACTCGGAACCGTCTGAATGATCCCCGCCTGCGGATTGACTTCCATCATCTGAACCAGCCGGACCAGGGTATCCGCATTGATGAGGCTATCGGCATCCAATACCACCATGTAGCGGTACTTCCGCCCCCAGCGCCGCAGGAAATCACTGATGTTGCCGCTCTTCCGGTTCAGGGCCACATTGCGTTTGCGATAGAAGATGCGGCCAAATCCCTTGACCTGCTTGCACAGATCGATCCATGCCACTTCCTCCTCGATCCACTTGTTGGGATCATTGGAGTCGCTGAGAATGAACACGTCGAACCGGCCGATGAATCCGGAACGCACCAAATCCAGGTACATCGTGCGAAGCCCCTCATAGACTCGGCTCACGTCCTCATTGAAAATCGGCACGGCAATCGCCGTCGCCGGAAGATCGTCAACCTTGGGCAGGGACTCCGGCACCGTCCGCGACAAACTGAATGGATCACGCGAACGTAACAGGATCAGGAATCCGCACAACGCCTGCACAAATCCAATCATGACCATGCCAAACAGCGGGACGAACAGGACCAGGATGCCTTTTTCAATTCCCGTCATCCCCCCCCGCCAAAGAATGTCAGCCATCACCCAGGTCGCCAGACCCGTCATCACCACCACGGTGGTGAAAAAAAACACCTGCCGACGCCAGGATCGGCGCAGCGGGCTGATAGGGATGGCTCCAAGGGTACTCATTTGTTAACGGCGCGTATACAAGAACAAGGCTACCAGCAAGGCGGCGAAGACAAGCCACATAAACAGCGTCTTGATGATGGGAAAGCGTTCCAGCGTTTCCATCGCCGATCCAGCCAGTTCAGGAATTAATCCGCGGTCGAGCGGCCGCGGCACCATACTGCTGACTTCAAGTTCAGGACCGGTCTTAACCAGTCGCGCATGCAGGGTCTCCGAAAACCCCGGCGGCGCTTCCCGTGGATTCAGAAACGCATTCGGCCAACGCATGGGCGCATCACACAAATACAACGCCAGATACGCCTCATCCATCGTCGCCTGCCGCCCAAGTTCGGGGCGTTGCAGCAGTTCTGACATCCAACTCGCGATCATTGCCCGCGTCTCGTCAATAGACAGGGTGGCGAGGTTTTCGGCGTTCCCAGCCTGCTGTTCCAGGGCGCGTTGAAGAATCACGGCCGCCAATCGGGCCCGGTGGAGCCGGCTCGACACCCGGCAGGCGCGCAGGTAGTTCTCAACCTTCTCAAATGCTTCGTCCCACTCCTCGGCCTTCTCAGGGTTCCAGGACGGCAGTGTTATGGAGTCCAGTGGTACGTCCACGTTTCGGTGCATGGCACTCCATCCTTGCGCAGTTCCGCGCGCAGTTCAACCGCCGTTGCCGATTCATCCGCATACACATCAAACGCAATCCGCCACGTCCGGTTAAATGCATTGTACTCGTCAGACTTGGCCGACAGGTGCCCGCCCGTAACACCCACCGATGCCTCCGGCTTGACCGCCCCTTCTCCGGGAGGTGTCGGCCAGGCAAACTCCAGTACAAATTTCCGGGCCCGCGGCTGCGGCGGCCCGAGGATAGCCCCCGATTTCATCGACAACATCCGCGTTTTCGGAGGCAGACTGTCGTTCTCGTTATACCAGACGATATCATACGAAAACTCAGCCAACTCGCCCGGTCCGAGGGGCTTGGCCGGCTCCCAGAACGCCACAATGTTGTCATGAAATTCCGAATCCGTCGGGAGTTCGAGCAACCGCACCGCCCCCGCGCCCCAGTCCCCGACCGGCTTGATCCACGCCGATGGACGCCGGTGATACGAGCACTCCATGTCCTGATAGCAGGCAAATGACCGCTCCCGCTGGATGAGGCCAAACCCCTTGGGGTTATTGTCCTGGAACGCGCTGAAACGCAATCGGCCGTCGTTCTCCAGCGGACGCCACAACCATTCGTTACCGCCATTGGCAATCAGCAAACCGTCGGAATCGTGCACCTCGGGCCGGAAGTCATCAAATCGCCGGGCATTGTTCTTGCCGAACCAATACATGCTGGTGAGCGGAGCAATTCCATAGTTGATCACATTCGTCCTGGCAAAGACCGCCACGCGGGCGTGCATCACTGTCTCAGCGCCTGGAACAATCACGAATGACGCCACCCCCGCCACGCTCGGACCATCGAACAGGCCCATCACTTTGATCTCCCGCCCTTCCTGGCCGGGCCGAAACACCCAGAAATCCTCAAACCGGGGAAATTCCTCTGGCACGTTCACACCACAGTTGACGGCAATCGCCCGCGAGGAAAGTCCGTAAATCAACCCCTTCGGCAAGGACCGGAAATAACTAGCTCCCTGAAAAACAATCAGCTCGTCAAGATATTCGGTGGTGTTCAGCGGATAATGAATCCTGAACCCCGAGAACGTCAACCCCCGCACGTCCATCCAACTGAGTTTGACCAGCGGCCCGTAATCAAACAGCGCGCGATCGAATCCGAAATCCTGAACGTTCTCGCCATCCACCAGGTGCATGTAAATCTGGTCGGTCTGCCCACCCGCCGGATGGAAGAACTGGAGTTGGAACGGGAGCCGCTCGCGCCGCCAGACTGCTTCCCGTGTATCATAGCGAATGTCGCGCATCTGATCATAGGAGAGTTCGCGCAGGCGCGCCGACAGCGGACGCCGCATGTCCTTGTAAGGCGCCGCGGCCATGTCACGGGCCATGCCCTTGATGCGCTCGAAATCAGGAGCCCGTTCGCGTTCCGCCGCCATCGCACCCCGGGGAACGACAAAGGAAAGCACACAAACAACGATCACCAAACCCTGCGTCAAAACTTTATTCATAGACATTGTCGTTTATGAAACCTGCCGTTCAGAATCGCACAGGGACCCCCCTGAAACGAGGCTGTTATTATCTCATCCTTGGGCCGTTAGCAAGCCCAAAGCCGTTGCCATCATGGTTCACTCATGAAAGATGTAGGGGGTGATGCATAATTCCCTGAACATGAGATCAACCCCCTTCTCCGATTCCGGGCTCGCGATCAGCACAACCTGCCGGATTCCAGTCAGCCCCGGCGTTGCAGGCAGCGG
>JBIJCW010000140.1:0-6136 GCA_044344495.1 Kiritimatiellia bacterium
GCTCAGCAGACGCAACCAGACCCTTCTTTTCGGCCACATTAATGGCGTCACGAATACTCTCGGGCGCTTCTTCCAAGTCCAACATGCAGATCGCCTTAACAGCCTGTTTGATAATCATATCGCTCAACCGGGCAAACTTGGAGGTCAAGGCTTCCAGCCGCTCTTCCTCGTCTCGAGTCAGCGTTTCCTTGTCGCCAAGACCCGCGCAACGTCCGTATGTGTAACGCAACGTCTCTCCAGCCTGCTCCAGTTGCGAGGCAATCGCTTTGGCAAAAAGAAGCTCGGACAATGTCATAAGGGGACTGCTTTCCTTGTTTCAATCAGCATTCTCGCAAACGTGTTCTCAACCGAAGGCGTCGTGAACACCAGATCAATCTTCTGCTCGCCAAGTTCGTCGTGCAAATCGTCAAGAATCCCATGCCGCTCGCGTTCCAGCGGAAGCGCGGAAATGGCAATCAAGTCAATGTCGCCACCGCGCGCGTCATCCCGCACCCGCGAACCAAATAGGTAAACACCAGCCGCGGGATCTCTCCGCCGGATGGTTTTCAGTATGGCTAAACGCTCTGCAGGTTTCAGTCTCATTCCATTCACCATTCACAATCTACCACCACCTAACCCGGCATAGCCGGAACCAACATCATAATTTCCAACATGGATGTACAGGATGCGCAGGATAAATTAAGGAACGTCACCGACCCTGCTTCACCCTCTATCCTGTTTATCCTGTCTATCCATGTTCGATTTCTTGATGCTTAACCATTGATCAGTAACCTAACCGCCTTAATTTCCGCTCCTGCTCCCGCAGGCATCGTTCCGGCGTATTGCGCGCCCCCGTACCTCCCTGCGCCTCAGCCCAGGTAATGGCTTCCTGAATCAGTCGCCACCGCTCACGGGGGTCCCAGTGCCTGTCCCGCTTACACTCCCCTGACGCCAACACGCATTCAACCGAACCCCCTGCCTATTGAATTCCACCACTATGCGGTCAACATTCATCTTTGGTAGATTAGCCTCTCAAACCCCCAACAGTCAACCGCCGCAAACATCCCCCTTGGTGAACGGGCGCACGACAAAATTCTTCTATGAATTTGAACCCTACTTACGGATAGGACGGGGAAGAGAAGAATTTGAACAGAAGTCGCGAAGCTCGCGAAGGGCACAGGCGGCGTAAACGCCGCCTGTGGCGGGTTCAGGTTAAAAATCAACATCGTCTATGTCGGCTCCGCGCAAAACCATTCGAGAGATTCCATCCTTCAGTAAGCTCACATGAAAATTAATAACCAGCATGTTATTCCGCGAAGCGTAACCATACCCCACCCCGCCTTCGCGGGCTTTGCGACTTCTGTTCATATTCTCTTCTTTTCCTGATGAAAATATATATGTCTGTATATGCCCGCCGGTATGAAATATTGGGGTTTTGACAAACTTTCAGAATATTGTCATGCGCCCTTGGTGAACGGGCGCATCTCTGAGTTTTGGTACACGCCAAAGCGAAAAGAGGATCCAACACCCGAATGGAGTACCCTCCTTCGCCAAAGGCTACGGAGGGCACGCCAGGCTCAAGCCACAAAGAGGAAAGGCAGAGAAAAGAATGCTAATGTGGCGTTAATTTTTCCACACGAGTACATGTGGGGAAAATAAACGCCACGGTTTCCTGAAGGAGTGCGTTGAGGCCCCTTCGACAATGCGCTGGGTAGCCGGAACCAAAATGAAGAGTTTGAACAGAAGTCGCAAAGTTCGCCAAGAAGAGGTTCTCTTTACCGCCTCCGGCGGAAAGAAACTCCTCCTTCGCGTCCTTCGCGCCTTCTGTTCAAATTTTCTTCACGTCCAAATCCTTGCCATAGCTCCAAGAACCCGTCGCGGGATTTTTGGCTCGGGTACTCCCGAACGAAAATGCCGCGACATTCTCTTCTTGCCTGCTGGAATTCTTTGTGAACTTCGCGGCTTGAGCCTGGCGTGCCCTCCGTAGCCTTTGGCGAAGGAGGGTACTCCAGGCGGGTGTGAACAATCTCTTTGGGTTGCGATGGGGCCGATGGCTGGGGATATACCCTAACTCGGAGATGCGCCCCTTTGTGAACTTATTAATCCGGCCACTAAACAGTAGCGGAAACCAAGATTCACCACCCGTCCCGACCTCTGGCGAGTCGGGACTAGAGGCAGTATTTCTTCGCGCGTGAGTCGCTACTATTGAATGGCCGGAGTAATAGTGGTAAAACTGCTTCCTCATTCTCCATCCTGTTCATCCTTTACATCCATGTCCAATGCCTCATTCCATCCCCCGTTTTTCCGTCCGCCTCTCTTCAATTAGTGGTGAAGTCCTCCCCGCCTTCTGTTATTTTCCTCCCCGTGAATGTGCCGATGGTCTCTTTCATCATCCCAACGCTCAATTCCGGGCGTTATATCACCGCTTGCCTGCGCTCCATCCGCATGCAGCAGTACGACCCCACCCGCTACGAAATCCTCATCGCCGACGGCGGCTCCCGCGATGCCACCGTCCAAATCGCCAACGAGTTCCAAGCCACCCTCATCGACGCACGCGGCCTCCTCGCCGAAGCCTCCAAGGGTCTCGCCCTCCGTCAGGCCCGCGGGGACTTTATCGCCATGGTGGATACGGACAACGAAATCACCTCCCCCTTATGGCTACAGCGCATCACCCAGTCCCTCGCCGCCCACCCCGACGCCCTCGGTTTCGAATCCTACTACATCAAGCGGCCCGGCAGCCCCCTCCTCAACCGCTACCTGACCGCCCTCCTCCAAATCAGCGACCCCATCGCCAAAACCATGGCAGGCCCCTTGAAACCCATCGCCCCGCCCGCAGACGGCTTGGAGCTCTACCGGCTCCCGTCCGACGGCAGTCATCCCACCGGCGCCAACGGTTTCGTCTTCCACCGCCGCCTCCTCGATCTCGCCCCACGCGGCGTGCCGTTCCACGAAGCCGCCTTCTTCCCCGGTCTAATCCAATCCGGTCACGTCATCCTCCTGAAACGACAGGACTGCTCCATCTATCACGACTATGCCGACGGCTGGATGCATTACATGCGTAAACGCCGCCGTATGGTCATCAATTACCTGCTCCGCCGCCAGGAAGTCCCGGTCACCTGGGATTCCAAACGCTCCCGCTGGGCCCTCCCCCTGGCCTTCCTCTACCACTCCACCGTCATTGGGCCCCTCCTCGAATATACATACCGCGCCGCCCGCGACCGCGACCTCGACTGGCTCATCGGCCCAGCCGTCTCCCTCTGGTCCTGCATCGGTGTCGGTCTCGGTTACCTGGACTACTCCCGACAGCACGACACCGCCGCCCGCAAACGATTATCCATGAAACTGAATACCGGCGCCGAAGCCTTGGATGCGCCCGGAGATAACAAACAATGACCCCGGCGTCGCAGAGCTCCGCCCTCCAAAGAAAGTCACCACACTGTGCTTACATGCTTGGAGGGCGGAGCTCTGCGACGCCGTCTTTCCCCGCTCTGTTTTCTTTTCGTTCTTTTGCTATAACTCTTTTGGAGAAACCATGAACAACACTCTCACCACCCTCGACGACTTCATCCCCGCCTCCCTGCCCATCACCCTTGACAAGGAACTGATCGGCCGCGCCATGGAGGAAGGCCGCGCCAAGAACAGTTGGGTGCTCGCCTTCGTCATCGGCACCAAACCCTGCTTCAACAAGGTCTACGGTTCCGTCATGGCCTGCCACAAGGCCGGTATCCCTCTGTTCGTCATTGACGCCAACCAACACTATGACGCCAACCTGACCTACGGCATCAAGGAGTTCGGCTTCGACCAGTTCCTGGCCGTCAACCTCCAACTCCGCGGCGATCTGGTGCAAAAATCCGCCGAACTGTTCTACAAGACCGCCCGCCTCGCCAAATGGCTCAAAAGCAACTGGCCCGACGTCACCGTCATCCCCGTCGTCAACGGCGATACCATTCTCTGCCCGATCATTCCGCCCGCCTGGATGTTCGCCCGCGGCGAGAAATCCATCCAGAACGAAGCCGGCCTCCGCTCCATGTCGCCCACCGTCCTGAACAACATGCCGCTCGATATCCCCGTCGATGACTTCATGCAGCGCCAGTGGCAGGGCGACTGGCAACTGATGCGCACCGAGCCGTTCCCCGAACAGTGGGACACCTATGTTTCCGCCGCCGGCTGCGAACATCACATGGCCCCCGTGGAGTTGAACCGCCAGCACCTGCTTCGCGAGGGCTATCCGGCGGAACACATTCATCTGATTGGCGGCGTAGTGGTCGACGCCCTGCACTTGAAACTTCGCGAGAAACCGGAGCAAAGCATCTTCGAGGTCTATCCACAACTCGCGCACGGCCAGTGGTTGCGTCTGGACATCCACCGCAAGGAGAACCTCGGTGAACGCAGGTTCCAATCCATTTTCGGCGCCCTCGAAACGCTGGTCCACGAGGGCCATCAGGTGACCATGGTCATGATGAATGCCACCCTGCACTCCTTGTCCCGCTGGGGCCTGCATCAACGTTTCGAGGAATTGAAAAAACACTCCAATTTCCTCCCAACCGAGATCTGGCCGGCCTACAGCAACGTGGTGGAATTCTACGCCTCGAAACACTGCCTGGCGGCATGGACCGACAGTGGTGGCATCCAGGAGGACATGAACCTCCTCGGCAAACCCTGCTTCACCTGCCGGTTCAATACCGACAGGCCGGAAACCGTGATGGGCAACCACGGCAACCTTCTGGTTCCCCCCGTATCCGCAGATTTCCAGACCAGAATATTGCGAGGAATCATTACTGATCCGTCCCGGCTGGACAAGTTGCGCAACGCCAAGCCCCTCTACGGCGAGAACGCCGGTGGCAAATTCGCGGAGTCCATCCGGCCTTTCGTCATGCGGAACGACTCCCCGCACCGCCTGAGTCACGAACGCCTGGGTTTCGGCCGCGACGACTCCCACTTCGACCGCGCCTTCTAGCCATCCGTGCCGCCCACCGGGCTTGCCCCCCGGTGGAGGCAAACGTTGAACGTCCACGGCGGAACTGTCCATCATCCCATCTTTCTTCACCTGCGCCGCCGGGCGCATGACAATATTCTGAAAATTTGTCAAAACCCCAATATTTCATGCCGGCGGGCATATACAGACACATATATTTTCATCAGGAAAAGAAGAGAATTTGAACAGAAGTCGGTAGAGTAGAGATGCCCGCTTGCGCGGGCATCCCCCTCGTCAAACCGGACGTGCAGATTTCCCGCATCCGGCTTTCCATAAGAAAATTGTGTTTCACAAGAGGCGTTCACAAGATAATCAATCCCAGTTTGATGAGTTGCTGATGGTAGCCCAGTCCTCCGGGCAGTTTATATTTCCGCTGGCTTCGACGATTGAGATGCCGGACTAGGCGTTCTTCGACATAGCAATTTATGTTCCGAAACGCCTGCCGGGGATACCCGTGTCCGTAATAGTTCGACCACCCTCGCAGTTGGCGATTGATCCTTACTATTAGTTCCGGGATCGGTGTACAGCACTGCCGTTTATCCGTCATGGCTTTCAGCTTTGCCCTTTCGCGTTTGATCGCTTTGGGCGAAGGTGAGACATTCAGATATTTCCAAGGCCGCCCTTGCAGATCTCGGTAATACCTGAGTCCATACCCCAGAAAGTCGAGCCTTTGCCCTTCTTCCTTGAGGTTCACACAGCGCGTTTTCTCCCTGTTTATCTTCAACCCCATCCATCCTTCCAGCTTTTCCTCGATGAACGCTTTGAGCGTATCAGGAAGTTCTCTGGCCAGGACGACAAAGTCGTCCGCGTACCTGACAATGCCGGCTGCTAGGTGTCCTCGTTTGAGTTCCTTTAGCAGCACCACCTCAAACCAGTGAAGGTAGAGGTTGGCCAATAGTGGCGAAATCACGCCACCTTGCGGGGTTCCCTTGTCGTTCCGCGTCACTTTCGGGGGCTTCCCTTTCTCCGTCGCGTCTACCACCGGAGCTTTCAGCCACTGACGAATTAGCCGCAGCACACTCCCATCCACGATCCTCATCCGCAGACACTCTATGAGCTTGTCGTGCGGAATTGAATCGAAGTAGCCAGAGAGGTCTGCGTCATAGATTTCGTTCTTCCCGTCTTTCAGGTGCCCTTGAATGGATCGTATCGCGTCCTGCGCCGACCGCCCTGGCCGATAAC
>JBIJCW010000141.1:0-6127 GCA_044344495.1 Kiritimatiellia bacterium
GCCAGTATGCCAAGCCACCCGGAGCGCGACTCATCCCAACCCAAAGAACTTCCGGATCCGGGCCACCAGTGCCACCCGCGCCGGAACCACCGCAGCCCCGGCCCCCGTCGCCACCTTGGCCTGCCGGTCGGCGACCCGCTTCTCCAGAACAACCCCCAGTTTTTCCGCCAGCGCCGCATCGGCCCGCAGGAACCCGGCGAATAAATCCTTGGAGACCTCCAGAACCGTCACATCCCCATCCGCAGTGATCGTCGCCGACCGCGGCTCGCCCGTCAACAACGCCATCTCCCCGAAAAAGGCTGACGGCCCCAGCTGGGCCACGGTCACCGGCACTCCATCCGCCCCCGCCACGGACACCGCCACCCGTCCCGACTGGATGACATAAAAAGCCGCTCCGGTATCGCCCTGCCTGCACAAGACCTCACCCCGGCCAAACATCACCGCGCGAGTACCCTGCACCAGTTGCCCGAACTCCGCCGCCGATAACGTCTGGAAGAGATCCACTCCGGACAGCAATCCGCGGATGTGTTCCCGTTCCGCCGCCCCCGCCGCGCGATCCATCTCCCCGGCATCGCGCATGCGCACATCCCGAATCGGGAACGGTATGGAAATCCCCGCCCGACGGAATCCATACCACAACCGCTCCATCACCTGGCTCTCAATCGGGTTCAGTCTCTCGAAATCCTGAATGAAGCATTTGATGGTGAAGTTGATCGAAAAATCACCGTAACTCGTCAGATACACCGACGGCGCCGGATCACGAGCCACATCCGGAATCTCCGCCAGCACGGCCAGAATGGTTTCCCTCGCCTTGCCGGGCGGCGTCTCGTAACTGACCCCCACCGACAGATAGCACCCGTGGACCCGGGTCGGCCGCGAGTAGTTGATGATCGGCTCCTTGGCCACCGCGGCATTCGGCAGGACAATGTAGTCCTCCGCCTTCGTCTTTAGCCGCGTCGCCCGCCACGTGGTGTCGACCACAATCCCGGTATGCCCCGCCACCAGCACCCAGTCACCGATATGAAACGGCCGTTCGGCGTTCAGCGCCAGTCCCGCAAACAGGTTCCCCAACGTATCCTGGGTCGCATTACCGACAATGTACCCAACCACCAACGAAGACACCGCCAGCACATTGAGGTTCACACCCGGGAAAAAACCCCTCACGATCATCACCAAGGCCAATAGGGAAAGCACCAGCCGCCCGATATCCCGGACCACAATTGGCGCCGGTGGACGATTGCGCCAGCGGGCCATCATGTCGAAAACCAGAACGTCCAGAACCTTGAGCCCAACCGCCACACCAAAAAATACCGCCGCCACGCGAACACCGTTGATCACATGGGGATGCATCTGCGCCAGCAGGGGCCCCAGACATACCAAGGTCAACAGGGCCAAAACCAGCAGGTTCACCTGAACCCCAACGCTCCGTAACAGGGAATGACGCACCCAGAACCGCTGCGCCAGGGAAAACACCACGTAGGCACCCACTAGACAAAGGGCACCGGTGATCACGCCGGAAACACTCAACCGGCCTCCTTCAAAGGCGCCAATCAATGTCTGCCAGTCAAAGGGAACCGCATTGGTCATCGGGCACCTTATAACGCTCGCTTAACCGCATCCGCCGCCTGCTGCGGTTTCACGGCCGGCTGATCCGCACCCTTGGCGCCAGCCGCCGGGGCCCCGGCGGCCTTGGCCTCAATGATCTCCGTCAGCTTGTTCTGGATGAGCTCCTGGGCCGCCATCAACTCCGACTCCTTCTTGCTGTCCCGCGCGATTTCTTCCCGGGTCTTAGCGGCATTCTTGCCGGTCTTCCCCTTGAGCGCCTCCCGTTCCAATCTCTTGGACTCCAACGTCTCGATCGCCGTCAACTTCTCCTGAGCTTTATCCGAACTGCTGAACCGCTCGGAACTTCCCGGCATGATCATGCGCGGTATCACCCGCCCACCGGGAAACGGGATCCCCTTGTTGGCTTCGTTTTCACGCCATTCCTTGGCCGCCGCCGTTACCGCCGCCGAGAAATACTGTTTTTCCTGTTGAATGGTCTTCTCCAGCGCCTTGAACTCCGTCGCACTCATCACCGTGGTGCTAACCTCTTTGGCCATGTCCTGGACCTTGACAATGTAGTACGCCTCCCCGGCGCCGCACCCAGTCCATGCACACACCGCCATCACTCCCGCCAGACACAAACTCAACCGTTGAATTTTCATGCTCTACTCCTCTCCCTCTGTTCTCATTTGACGTATACTGCGTAGGCGCCACGCCCGGCGTCGCTGATGCGGAGCCCCGAAACCGCGACTCGGGCGGGAAGCTTGATGTCATGGTTATCCTTCATGGGCAGACGGGCCGCCACGGTGTAGGGTGTCTTGTTGGCACCTTCCCGGACCACCACCGTCTGGACGGTTACCGTGGCGGTTTCCGCCACCAGCCGGATCGCGGATACCTCACGATTCACCGTCACCTCCTTGGCCTCGCCGCCGGCGGATAGATCCGCCACCTTGTGCCAATCCTTGGCGAACGCCGTTCCCGCCACCATCACCAATACCGCCACCCCCACGTTAATCCAGTGTAACTTTCTCATGCCCTGCCTCTTTCTTGATAGATCCGGGGTAAAACAATGCGTCAACCCGGAGTGCGCTGCAAGGAGAATGTTGCAACATGCGCTCACAGGATCAACATGCCTTCCCGCTCGATGGCGCGAATCTGGTCATCGGAAAGAACATCAGGCGCACCCGGGCATTCCTTCGCGTGCTGCCGCAAGCCCTCAACGGTCGCCCGAACCGCCTCGTCATGCATCAGAATGACGCGCGGCGGCAACTCGTCTCCGGGAGCGGACACAGAAGATTCGGGAGGCGTCTGTGCCGCCGCCTCAGCATCCACGGGGGGCACCGAGGGAAGCGGCGCCGGGTTACCACTGAATAACCGGTGCAGTCCCGTTAGCAAAAGCCACGTGCAGGCCAGCGCCAGTCCCACCCACACCCAATCCCGCCCCGCAAGCCCTTCGGCGCCTTTTCCCGCCCCGGCTCCATCCTTCTTCAGGGGAGCGCCCTTCCGCACCACCATGACCGGACTCACGGCGCGTCCCTCCATCCACCCCAGTAGTACTTGTTCCCCACCACCGGATAATGGGGCGGCGGATTGGTCGCAAACCGCGTGTCAAAAATATAATTCTTCGCATACCCGTTGACCACGGTTACCCCCGACAGTTGCCCAACAGGCCCCCGGTAGTTCTGCACAATGCCGCCGAAAACCGTCAAGGTGCCGGACGCCGGCCGGGTTGTATAGTTCTCCACCGTGAACATCCCGTCGTTGGTCGAGCTTGTACGGCCCCCTTCAGCAATAAGGTGGGCGTAAATCTCAAGGTTATTGGGGCAGTTGGTTTTGACAATGATATCCGTCCTCGAGATTAATCCCAGCGCATCATTCGAGGCGGCATTGGTTGGGTTGACGGTGTACCGGATGTGGTTGGTAATGTTGATCGTTCCTTCCGTCACAATCGTCATGCGACCATCCAGAGTACCCGCGATGGTAACATCCCCCGTCGAGGTCCCCGACGTCGTCACATACATCATCCCATTCGTCAGCACCGCCGGACTCGCCGCACCGTAATTGTAGTTGGTCCACCCGCGTTTGGGATTCGTAATGTAGAAGTTGGTGCCCGACATCCCGACTCGCGTCGCCCCCGTCAGCACCAGACTCGACTGCAGCCGCAGACAATCCTGGGTAGAGGCGGTATTGGTGAAGTTGATGGCCGAGACCGTCTCCGCCTGAACCCCCAATTGATACCCATTCATAAATACGCCGTTCGCCGGCCCCGAACCCCATTTGGAACTGGCGGACGTAAGCAACTGCTCAAAAACCGGCGCACCGCCCGACGTGATGTAAATCGGGGAGTTGCAGTGCACCTTTCCCTTGAACCGGTCCCCGGTCGTGAAGTTGATGACCCCCGACTGGTTGTACCACATGGCATACTCAGCCCAACTCCGCGCATGGACATAGTCCATGGTCACAACCCGGCGAACCCCGCCCACGGTTCCCGTCGAACAGAGGGTATAGTTCTGGATCGCGGTATCCCCCCTGAGGGTGATCCGCGCCTTGTACGTCCCCCTCCCGATCGTGCCGGAAATGCCGGCGGGTACCGCACCGCCGGCCATGATGTACGCCAGGGAAAGTTGACACCCGCCGTCCGCCACGAACAGGGCCTCTTCCAGAGACGCCCTCCTGGCCGCGACTTTCATCCACCCCATGCTCTGGTTCAGTAAGCCAAACACCAACAGCGCGGCGCAGGCCGTGAAAATCATGACCGTTAACAAAATATAACCCCCTTTGCCCTGCCGCCGATATGTTCTCGCTGTCATGCTTTTCTCTTCGCGACGTTCACATCAACCACCACGTACGCCCTCCACACCGCTCATCGCGACGCGGGGGTGCGTAACTTCACCAAGGTCCCAACCGTATTCGTCATCGAAAACCGACCGTCACTTTTCCTCACGGTGAGGGAAATGCTGACGCTGGTCAGCGTGGAAGTCACGCCGGAGGCGATAATATTGGTCCCAATGACCCAGCGCCCCGCCGCATTGGAATAAATGACCACCTTGCTACCCGGCTCATAGTCGTACCACGCCAGGCCATTATAGTTACTGCTCCGAAGCGTCCAGTTCCCGGCGGTCCCCAGATTCGTCACGGAATAGGATGCCCGCAACCCCATGCCCGTGCCGACACCGTAGACTATCTGATCAAGACAATGGTTCACCTCCCGGGTGCTCTCAATCGCCAGAGCCGTCCGGTGCCAGGACTTGGCGCAGGTAATGTAAACGCTCAGCAATGCCACCATGACAGACGCCGAGACCCCCACGGTGACCAGAATCTCCGTCAACGTGAAACCTCCCCGCCGCCCCCGGTAAACAGGTCTTTTCATCAGTATTGGAACCCGCTGCAAATGGCCGTCGATAGCGACACACTGTTTGTCCGCTTCGACACAACATTGTACCACGAGTTGGTCAGGTGGATGATTCTCGAATTCCGGTACTGCCCCGTCACAACCGAATAACTGCAGTAATAATACGAAGGGACACCCCCCGACACACTACAGTTCGTCACCCAGTTCAGCCGGTTGGTAACACTGAGACTGCTGCTGGAATAGGTGTTCGTCAACAACGTCTCCAGATTCATCCGCGCAAAGTGGACCGCCTTCATCCGGTCGTCAGCCAGAAGCGCGGATTCCCGCGCCTTCACAAACGCCCTCAGGAACGGGGCGATCGTCACCACGATTAAAACCAGCGCCACAAGGACCTCCACCAGGGTGAACGCCCCCCGCGCCGACCGTCGCCGCGCACTCCTGCGGGCTCCCGCGCCGCCAACGCCTGCCCCCCGGGAACACACCATGTTCAAAGCGGCTCCTCCTCTTTCCTGGCCCTGGCCCGCACCTCAACCATCATTTCGTTGAACGCCGCCGCCAGTTCATCCAGATGGTCATACTTGCGGAAACTCAACTCCTGATCCAGATTGCCATCACGGACGGATTCAAAAACACGTTGGAGTTTGACATAGGGCCCGGCAATACGGTGCGCCGTTGTCTTGGCCAGGGCCACAAGCGCCGCCGAGAACAGGAGCGCCCCAACCCCAAGGGCCGCAGCCATCATCTGGCGTTGCATCATATACTCGGCAAGGAATTGGGTATCTTGCGCATAGAGATCCTTCCAGTGCTGTTCCGCCAGGAGAAAAAGCAACAGGTTCGCCACCACAACCAAGCCAATCGAAATGAGAACCCAAAGCCCCAGATACCGGAAGTGGAATTCCTTCGTGAGCTTTACATTGGATAGTTTCCGATTGGAACACTTCATGGTCATGGCTTCTTCCTCCGCCTGCTCCCAATTCTGATCACCCGGACGGAGGGAATACTACCTTGCCGTTCGGGTGCGACACAAGCATTCCCTAACCGGACGGGCACATCTCCGAGTTTTGGTATATCCCCAGCCATCGGCCCCATCGCAACCCAAAGAGATTTTTCACCACCCGCCTGGAGTACCAGGCTCAAGCCACGAAGTTCACAAAGAATTCCAGCAGGCAAGAAGAGAATGTCGCGGCATTTTCGTTCGGGAGTACCCGAGCCAAGAATCCCGCGACGGGT
>JBIJCW010000142.1:0-6106 GCA_044344495.1 Kiritimatiellia bacterium
GTGAAGCCTATCCGGACGGATTTGCCATCCTGAGGAATTTCTTCAAACTGGCGGCATCTCGACATTGAGAGGCCGATTATGCTATTAACAGGCCCTATGAAAGCATCGCTCAAGCTCAGGGAAAGCGTGGCGGACGTTCGCCGCGTGGTGGTCAAGATTGGCAGCCGGGTTCTGGTTCAGAAGACCGGGCGACCGGAGCACCGGCGAATTCGGTCGTTGGTGGCGGAACTGGCCCGGTTGCGCCAAAATGGCATTGATTTGGTGGTGATCACCTCTGGCGCGATTGGGGCGGGCATGGAGGCGTTGGGGATGAGTGAACGACCGACCGAATTGCCTGATCTTCAGATGGCGGCGGCGGTTGGGCAGTGCCGGTTGATGACGACCTACGACAAGTTGTTTGCGGCCAAGAAGTGCAAGGTGGGGCAGGTGCTGCTGACTCATGATGATTTCAACCACAAGATCCGGCTGACCAATGCGCGGCGCACCATGGAGAACATGTTGCGTCACAAGGTGATACCGATTGTGAACGAGAACGATGTCGTGGCGGATGAGGAAATTCGGGCGGACATCAAGTTGGGAGACAATGATTTTCTGGCGTCGCTGGTGGTCAAGATGATCCGGGCCGACCTGCTGATTATTCTCAGCACGACCGACGGGTTGCGGGCGCCGGGAGTCAAGGGGAAGAGTCGCCGCGTTTCGTTTCTGGAGAAGGTTGACGCCAAGTCGCTGGCATTGGTGACGGGCCAGAAGGGGAACCTGTCCAAGGGCGGGATGGGGTCCAAATTGAAAGCGGCCCAGGGGGCGGCACATGCGGGGTGTCATGTGGTGATTGCGGACGGGCGGCGGCCGGCGAATATCGGACGGGTGATGAACGGGGAGGATGTGGGAACGTTTGTGGTGGCGTCGTTGGGTGGTTGAACGGCGGGAAGGAATTGATCCCATGGGTATTCATGAAGAAATGGTGGAGTTGGGCGACCGGGCGGTGGCGGCGTCGCGTGAGTTGGCGCGGCTGACGGCGCGCAAGAAGAACGGCATCCTGCAGGCGATGGCCGATGAGATTGAAGCCCGGCGGGAAGGGATCAAAGCGGCCAATGCGGTGGATGTCGCGGCGGCGAAGGCCTTGGGTATGACGGCGGCGCTGGTTGACCGGTTGACGTTGACGGACTCGCGGATCAACGCGATGGCCAAGGATTTGAGGGAAGTTTCGGGTCTCAAGGATCCGGTGGGCGGTGTGATCAGCCGGTGGATCCGGCCGAATGGGTTGGAGATTGTAAAGGTCCGTGTCCCGATCGGGGTCATCGCCATGATTTACGAGGCGCGGCCGAATGTGACGGCCGATGCGGCGGGGCTTTGTTTCAAGGCGGCCAATGCGGTTATTTTGCGAGGTGGCAAGGAATCCATGCAGTCCAATGTGGCCATTGTGGAGGCTTTGAAGGCGGGCGGGTTGAAGAAGGGGATGCCGGCGAACGCGATCCAGTTGGTAGCCACGACCGACCGTGACGCGGTGCGGGAACTGGTGCAATTGGAAGGCAAAGTTGATGTGGTGATTCCGCGCGGCGGGGAGGGGTTGATCCGGGCGGTGGTGGAGCAGGCGCGGGTTCCGGTGATCAAGCACTACAAGGGCGTGTGCCATACCTATGTGGATGCCTCGGCGGATCTTGAGATGGCGCTGAAGATTTGCGAGAACGCCAAGTGTCAGCGGCCGGGAGTCTGCAACGCCATGGAGACGTTGCTGGTGCATGTCGACATTGCGCCGACGTTTCTGCCGATGGTTGCCGAATTGCTGGGGAAAGAGGGTGGGGTGGAGTTGCGAGGCGACGAGGCGGCTCGTGCGATTGTGCCGTCCATGAAGGCGGCGACGGAAGAGGACTGGTATGCGGAATATCTGGACCTGATTCTGGCGGTGCGGGTTGTGCCGTCGGTCAAGGCGGCGGTTGATCATATCAACCAGTATGGATCCAATCATTCGGATGCGATTATTGCGAATGCGACGGACGTCCAAAAGGTTTTTACCCAGGATGTGAACTCCGCCGCTGTGTACGTGAACGCCTCGACGCGGTTTACGGACGGTGGTGAGTTCGGGATGGGGGCGGAGATCGGGATCAGCACGGATAAGTTGCATGCCCGTGGGCCGATGGGGTTGGAGGAGTTGACCACCTACAAGTACGTGGTGCGTGGCAGCGGCCAGGTCAGGGAGTAGGGATAAGTGATAGCTTCGCATGCCTGATACCGCCACAAAGCTTCAGCATTTCACCGAATCGGTCATTCGGGAAATGACGCGGGTGGCCCAGCGGCACCAGTCCATCAATCTGGCGCAGGGGTTTCCCGACTTCGATCCGCCGCGGGAACTGCTTGAGGCGTTGGAACGGGCGGTGCGGGGGCCCCATCACCAGTATGCGGTGACCTGGGGGGCGCCGCGTTTTCGCGAGGCGCTGGCGCGTAAGATCACCGCCGGGTCCGGGGTGCCGGTGGACCCCGACCGACATCTCGTGGTGACGTGCGGCAGTACCGAGGCGATGATGGTGGCGATGATGACCGCCTGTAACCCGGGGGATCGTGTGATCATCTTTTCCCCGTTTTACGAAAACTACGCGGCTGATGCGATCCTGTCCGGCGCGGAGCCTATTTTTGTTCCGCTACGGCCGCCGGACTTCGGGTTCGATCCGGCGGATCTGGAGGCGGCCTTTGCGAAGAAGCCCAAGGCCCTTGTGCTTTGCAATCCTTCGAATCCATGCGGCAAGGTGTTTACACGGGCGGAACTGGAGTGCATTGCCGCGTTGGCAGAGAAATACGACGTGTTTGTGATCACGGACGAAGTATACGAACACATTGTGTATGCACCGCATCGGCATGAGTATTTCTGCGCGCTACCGGGTATGGCGGACCGGACCATCACCTGCAATTCGCTCTCCAAGACCTATTCCATCACCGGTTGGCGGTTGGGGTATGTGCAGGCATCGGCCCGGGTGATTGAAGGTGCGCGGAAGGTGCATGATTTCCTGACGGTGGGAGCGGCGGCGCCGTTGCAGGAGGCGGCGGTGACGGCGTTGAATTTTCCCGCCTCTTACTATGCCGACCTTGGTGCGATGTATGCCAGGAAGCGGGACTTATTTCTGGGTCTGCTCCGGAAGGCGGGATTATCCTTTACGGAACCACAGGGCGCCTACTATGTGCTGGTGGATGTGTCGGACTGGGGGTTTGCGAACGATCGGGCCGCCGCCGAGTGGTTTGCCAGCGAAGGTGGAGTGGCCGGGGTGCCTGGTTCCAGTTTTTTCCGGGAGAAGGTGACGCCGATGATCCGGTTTCATTTTGCCAAGAAGGAGTCCACGCTGGAAGCGGCCGGGCAGCGGTTAGCCGAGGCCTGTGCCTCGAAGGTCAACAGACGATGACCCGCGGCGGGTGTAGCGGGTGCGCCGGGACATAGTTCCAGCCTGCATCATAGGATTCTGGCGAGGGATTCGAAGGGGGTGGGCGTGAGGGAGCGGTTGGTGATCGCCGAGAATTGTTGCAGGACGGTCTCGCGGACAGCGGACAGGGGTGGGCATTGGGGCCCCAGTATGGTTTTCAGGGAAGTGACGGGTTCACCGAGCAACCCGCAGGGGACAATCAGGTTGAATCCCTCAAGGTCCAAATCCACGTTCAGGCTCATGCCGTGCGAGGTGACCCAGCGGCGGATTTTGACGCCGATGGCGGCCAGTTTACCGCCGCTTGTCCATGCTCCGGTTTTTCCTGAGCGCCTGACGGCGGTAATGCCGTAGTGTTGGGCCGTGCGGATGGCGACTTCCTCCAGTTTGTTTACATAGTCATGGGCATCGGCCTCGGGTCCTGTGAGTTTAAGGATGGGGTAGAGAACGAGTTGGCCCGGGGCGTGGTAGGTGACGTCGCCTCCGCGCGGGGAGTCTTCCACGGCGATGCCGCGGGCGCGGAGGGTATCGGGCGCCAAGAGGATGTGTTCCTGTCTGGCGCGGATACCGAGGGTAACGACGGGTTTATGTTCGAGGATGAGGATGACGTCGGGGATCAGGTCCTGTTGGCGGGCGATGACCAGTTGATCCTGGAGGCGGGTGGTGGCGGCGTAGTCTTGCGGGTCAGGAAACGCGATGGCCAGTGCGGCGTTCATTGGCGGCGCGTGACGGTGTAGCGGGCGAGTTCGGCCAAGGGACGGGGGTCCCCGGGCAGGAGGCGCAGACCCGCGATGGCTTCGTCAATCAAGGCGTTGGCTCTGATACGGCTGGCTTCCAATCCGTGCACGGCCACATAGGTGAGTTTCCTGAGAGCGGCGTCGTTGCCGACGGGTTTTCCGAGTTGGTCGGGGGTGGAGGTCACATTCAGGATGTCATCCGCGATCTGAAAGGCGAGTCCGATGCACTCGCCGTAGCGGCTAAGGGCCTCGAGTTGAGGCGGGGTGGCGCCGGCGCAGATGGCGCCCATGCGGGTGGCGGCGCGAATCAGGGCGGCGGTTTTGTGGCTGTGAATGTAGTCGACGAGATCCGCATTGACCGGCTTTCCCTCGGCGTCGAGATCTTCCACCTGACCGCCGATGACGCCCTGGCTACCGGCGCCGATGGCCAGTTCAAGTGCGACCTGGCCGGGGGGGTAGGGGTGTGGGGCGGGGACCCGGGAGGTCCATTCGAAGGCCAGGGTGAGGAGTGCATCACCGGCCAGGAGGGCATTGGCCTCGCCGAAACGGATGTGGGTGGTGGGGCGGCCCCGGCGGAGATCGTCGTTGTCCATGCAGGGGAGGTCGTCATGGATGAGGGTATAGGTATGGAGGATTTCGACGGCGAGGCCGGGCAGGAGGGCGTTGTCGGGGTTGCCTCCGGCGGCTTCGCAGGAGGCCATGCAGAGGATCGGTCTGAGGCGCTTGCCACCGGCGAGGACGGCATAGCGCATGGCCTCGTGCAGGATGAACGGACGGGTGGTTGGTGGAGGCAGGTGTTTTGACAAGCCGGCTTCCACTTTCTGCCGGCGTTCCTCGAGGTATGCGGGTAGATCAACCATGGGGAGAGATTACGCACGCCGGCCGGTCTGTGAAAGCAAAAAGGGCAGGGTTCTGCCGGGGCGCATCTCCGAGTATTGGTACACGCCAAAGCGAAAAATCTCTTTGGGTTGCGATGGGGCCGATGGCTGGGGATATACCAAAATTCGGAGATGCGCCCGTTCTGCCGTAGCGGGCGTTTGTGCCATTGCAAACATCCGCCGTTTGACATAGCTTTTCGGAATCGAAGGGATTCCCGATGAGTATGGTCGTCATTATAGTGGTGGTGTTTGTCGTGCTGGCGGTTTTCGGGCATCTTACTGCCAAGAAACGGCGCGAGGCCATGGCGGGGCTTGCAGGCAGGCTGGGATTGCATTTTGATGAAGGGAAGAATTATGCGTTGGCGGAGCGGTATGCCTTTCTAAACCGGCTTGACCAGGGTGACAACCGGTATGCCTTCAACGTATTGTCGGGTGTCTATCGTCATGAGCAGGTTCAGGTCGGGGAGTACCATTATGAGACTCACTCGACTGATTCCAAGGGGCATCGACAAACCCATCACCATACGATCAGTTTCTTTATTCTCGGTCTGCGGGGCAGCTTTCCGGAACTCACCATTGCGAGGGAAGGTTTATTTTCAAAGATTGCGCAGGCGCTGGGGTATGACGACATTGATTTTGAGTCGCATGAGTTTTCACGGATGTTCTGTGTCCGGTCGAAAGATCGTAAATTTGCCTTTGATGTCTGTAATGCCCGCATGATCGAGTATCTTCTGGGCAACGCCGATCTCTCGGTCGAAATCGAACGGGATACGCTGGCACTGGTCGTGGAGTCCACGCTGGCGGTGGAAGAGATTGAGAAGAACCTTGGCAGGTTGGTGGAGATCCGGTCGCGGATGCCGGACTATCTTTTTACAGGGACGTGACTATGGCGCCGATTATTGTTTTCGTTGTGATCTGTCTGTTGCCCGTTGTTTATATGGTGCTGACGTACAACAGTCTCGTCAGTTTGAAGAACTACATCCGTGAATCGTGGAGCAACATTGACACGGAACTCAAGCGGCGCTACGACCTGATTCCCAATCTGGTTGCCACGGTTAAAGGCTATGCGGCGCATGAGAAGGACGTT
>JBIJCW010000019.1:0-19780 GCA_044344495.1 Kiritimatiellia bacterium
CCTCTGCACGAGGTTACGGGGATTGGGGAAACGGTTCATCCCTCTGCACGAGGTTACGGGGATTGGGGAAACGGTGCGCATCCATCGACAAGAGGTCACGGGGATCGTGGAAACGGTTCATCCCTCTGCACGAGGTTACGAAACGGTGTGCATCCATCGACAAGAGGTTATGGGGATCGGGGAGGGGGCGTATCTGCTTTGTCGGGTGGGGTGGGTTGGGTGCTGGCGCGGCGGATGAACTCCGGTGGACCGCTGGGCGGCTTGGTGAGGATCAGGCGGCGGGTTTTGGAGCGGAACAGGAACAGGAACATGGCGAACGGGAGGGGCATCACCACGATTTCAAAGGCGGTCTTGTGCAGGTTGAGCGTGGCCGAGCGATCCAGCAGGGTGATGCCGGTATAGACGGTGTGCCGTTTCCCGAGGTTGACGGAGCCGGTTCCCGTCAGTTCCGATGTGGGGGAGGGAAGCGGTTCCCTGGGGGGGCGGGGTGCGAAGAAGATCCAATGCCGCTGGACGGCATATAGTGGCTGAAGTTCGCAACCTGTCTGCCAGATCTCGGGAGGCGGTTCCGTGGAGGCGCCCCGGGGGAGGTCGGCATCATAGTAGTACCGGAATTCAAGGCGGCGGGTCCAGGAGAGGGTCCACTCGGGATACAGCAGGAAGCCCAGGAAGACAACGGCCATCGATGCGCACAGGAACTTTTGAAGAGGATTCATGGGGAGATGATACGGGACTGGGGTGGCGGGTCAAGCACGGGGTGGTTGGTTTTTGGATGGCATGTTCGGGTGGTTTTCTGGTACTAAGACAGCCACTATGAACTACGCCCCTGGTATTCTGGCTTATTTGTCGCAGTGCACGGAGTGCTGTGAGGTCTATATGGCTCCGGGAACGCGGCCCTTGCAGCGGACGGGCAGTCAAATGCGGCCCGTTGACGAATCGGTGATGACGCCGGATGACATACGGGAGACCCTGACGTTCCTTCGGGGGCACGTGCCGGGCGGCAAGCAGAACATGGAGAAGGTGGATGTGTTCTCCTTCGGGATTCCCCAGCGCGGCCGGTTCCGGGTCAGTTTCATCACGCAGCGGGGCAGTTACGTGGCGCGCATCGTCAGGATTCCGGGCGAGGTGCCTCCTCCGGCGTCGATCATTGATGACCGGGTGACGGCAGACCGCGCCATGGCGATGTTCAAGACGTTGCGGCGGGGCCTTCTGCTGATCAGTGGCGCTCCGTTATCGCGCCTCAACGCATTGGTCTACGGGTTGATTGAGAAAGGGGCGGCCAGTGAGCAGCGGGTGGTGACGATCATTGAGCATGATACGACCTTCCTGTTGAAGCATGGCAAATCCATTGTGGTCCAGTGCGAGTACGGCCCGGATAACGAGACGATTGAGAGCACGATCCGATCCGCGATGATGCTGGCCCCGGATACGATCTATATTCATGATCTTTCGGCGCGGGCCGATCTGGAGTCGGCCTTGAAGGCGGCCAAAGCGCATGTGTTGGTGGTTGTGACCATGAGTACATTGGATGCCGATCGTCTGTTTCCGGGCGGGGTCTGGGGCGGGGATCCGCAATTGCTGTGCGGGTGGTGGAAGGCGGAGGAGGCGGCGGTGGAAGGAAAGATCCGGTTGAACCTGGACGGCGGAGTGAAGGAGAAAGCGTGATGAAGGAATTGGAAGAAGGCGGTCGATTGACGTTGGATTTTTCGAAGATTGCGAAAGTGGCCAAGGTTTCGCCGGACGTGATTCCGGTGGCCGTTCAACATGCGGATACGGGGGAAGTGATTTTGGTGGCGTACACCAATGAACTGGCGATGAAGAAGACGATGGAATCGCGGACCCTGGTGTTGTGGAGCACTTCCCGGAATGAGTTGTGGGAGAAGGGGAAGACCAGCGGGGAAACCTTTGAACTGGTCGAGGCCCGTGTCAATTGCGAGCAGAATTCGCTGGTGTACAGAGTCCGGCCGCGGCGCGGGGCGATATGCCACACGAAGAACAAAAAGGGTGAGCCGCGGAATTGTTATTACCGCCGGATTGATCCGGTGACGCTGGCCCTCGAGAACCTGGATGCTTGAGAAGAGGTTGCGGGGGGCTGGAAATTCCGCAGGGGTGTTAGAAATCCCGGTGGCGGAAGAGCAGGATTCCCAGTCCGGCGGCTCCCGTGGAATAGGCGGCGGCATAGGCGACGCCGTGCCAGAGGGTGCCGGCCGGGATCGTGGTGCCAGCCATCAAGTCATCCGCCAGCCAGAATGACTGAATATCCGGAAGAATGGCCCGCAACGGGAGTTGAAGGGCGGGCATTCCGGCGCCCAGTGACACGAGATAATCCGACATCAGGCCGGCGCCGAAGATGACGGCCAGGAGGACGACTGTCGGGGCGGGTTTGAGTCGTGTGGCAAGGGTCAGGGCAAGGGTGGCGAGAATGAGCAGGGCCAGGCCGCCCATGATGCCGGCGGGGACCATGATCCATGCGAGGCGGGAGGCGAAGGCGACGGGGGCCCCGTTGGCATTGAACGATCCGATGACGATGGCGGCCGCCGTCAGGAACCAGGGCAACAGAAGCAATGCCGAGGCGGCAAAGGAGCGGCCCGAACGGAAATTGAGGAGGGCGGCAATACCCAGGGGAAAGAGCAGTGCCGTGAGGGCGGTGATATTGCCGGGAAGATTGGTTTCGAAATAGTGCGGGGTGAGATTTTCCGTGATGAGGGCGACGGCGATCGTAATCCAGACGAACAGGACAATAATGGTCGCGACGGCGCTCAATTTGGCGAGGAAAAAGGTGGCCCGTCCGACAGGGCGGCTGAAGATGGTCAGGACGGTTCCCGAGACGCATTCGGAATGCAGGGTGGATCCGGCGGCATAGCCTGCGAGCATGACGCCGAAGACCAACTGGAAGGCGAGTGCGGAATCCCGGGCCAGGCTGGCCTGCTGTCCCAGTTGGTGGGCAACGGATTGGGGCAGGAGCAGGGTCAGCACGGAGGCGGTCAGGATCAGCAAAAGGCAGACGGGCTGGCGCACCAATTCCTTGATGGCCAGCCCGGCGATAGCCATGAACTGTCCGATGGCCTTAGGCATGGGGCCGTCTGGTTATCTGACCTGTTCGACGGTGATGGTGGCATCCACCTGTTCGCGGAGGATACGTTCGATGCCCTGTTTGATGGTCATGGTGGCATGTGGACATCCGCCGCAGGCGCCCTTGAGTTTCAGTTTCACATCGGATCCATCGATGCTAACGACATCCATATCGCCGCCGTCAGCCTGAAGAAATCCCCGGAGTTCCTCGAGTTTTGCTCTGATTTTCTCTTCCATCGCTGTTGCCTTTCCTGATGATGCGTTCTTAAGACCTTTGACAGTATGGCAGATTGCGGGGGGTGATGACAAGGGGGAGGTGGGTGCCCACAAAACGATAACAGCGGCTTTCGCCGCTGTTATCGAGGTTAGCATTTGCCTGCCACCGGGCACCCCAGTCGGCCAGTTGCCGGAGATCCTGTATGCACCTTAGGTGCGATCCCTTATTCAACCAACCTCAGGTCAGGTTATTAATAAGCATGAGGCGTGCCCAGTCGATTGTGAACCGGCTCTTGACGAATTCTTTGCAGGATAGCCATGGACATCCCTGAAAAGTGCCCGGCAGGCGGGTGGGGTTGGGTAAAGGGATATTCCAGGGTGTCGCTGGCGATGTGTCGCGTCTCATGGATGAGACAGCGATTGTGTATGGGTGCAACAGCGAGGGGAGTCGCGTGTTGGCCTTCAGGATGGCGCCAATTGGCCGCTGATCAATTTCTTGAGTGGGCGGTGGATTCGGCCATTGGAGGCCATGTAGAGGTAGCGGTGGGGGGCGGGGGAGGCGAGGATTTCGACGCGGCCACCGGCACGTTCGACGATGAGGCCTGCGGCGCTGACGTCCCAGGTGTAGATTCCGGACTCGAAGTAGCCGTCGGCCTGTCCGGCGGCGACGCGACAGATGTCGAGGGCGGCGGCACCCATGACGCGGGCTTTCTGGACGTTGGTGGCGATGGCATTGAAGATGTCCATCCTGTTCATCCGCGGGTTAATTTTCTGGTCGAGTCCCGTCATGACCAGGGCGGATTTCAAGGTGGCCGTGTCAGAGACATGAATACGTTTGCCGTTGCGGAGGGCGGGGGCCCCAATGGCCGCGGTGAACAGTTCCGCCATTGCGGGGGCGAAGACGGCGCCAGCGACGGTCCGGCCCTTGAACTGGACGGCGACAGAACAACACCAGAAGGGAAGTCCATGGGAGAAATTCACTGTGCCGTCGATGGGGTCGATGATCCAGATGTAGGGCGAGTGGGTGGGGGTGGAATCATCGGCGGTTTCCTCGCCGAGGATGGCGTGATCGGGGAAGGCGCCCAGAATGGTACGTTCGGCGATGCCCTGGCATTCGACGTCGAGTTTCAATTTGACGTCATGTGCGGTGACCTGGATGGTTTCGCGGCGTTGTTTGGTGTGTTTCAGCGCGTGGTGGCCCGCATTCCAGGCGGCCTCGATGGCCACTGCGAGCAGTGCCCGGGGGGAGGGTGGCTTTCCAGTGCGTGTGCGGACGGATGATGGCATGGGTTAGTCCTTGGCGGGGGCTGGTTTTGGCCGCCCGTTCTGTTGGTATTCCTTGCTTTGCTCGTACTCGGAGAACTTCATTGAGACGACGCGTGAGATGCCGGTTTCCTGCATGGTCACCCCGTAGATGGTATCGGCCACGGCGATGGTGCGGCGGTTGTGGGTGATGACGATGAACTGGGACTGCTTAAGGAAATCGGCGAGGACCTTGACGAACCGGCCGATGTTTGACTCGTCCAGGGCGGCGTCCAATTCGTCCAGCACGCAGAAGGGGCTGGGTTTGATCATATAGATTGAGAACAGGAGTGCCACGGCGGTCATGGTGCGTTCGCCGCCGGAGAGCAGGGAAACGCTTTGGAGGCGTTTTCCCGGGGGGCGGGCGATGATATCGATGCCGCTTTCCAGGACGTCGTCCTCGGTGACCATGACCAGTTTGGCGGAGCCGCCGTTGAAGAGGCGCTCAAACATCATCTGGAAGTTCTGGTTGATCTGGGCGAAGGTGACGCTGAAGAGTTCGGCGGTGGTCTGGTTGATTTTCTTGATCATCTCGACCAGTTGGCCCTTGGCGTTGACCAGGTCGGACTGCTGGCCGGTGAGGAAGGCGTAGCGCTCCTCCAGTTCCTGGTATTCCTCGATGGCGACGAGGTTGACGGGGCCCATGGCTTCGATTTTGGTGCGGAGTTCGGTGATGGCCTGTTCGTAGGGCGGGAGTCCCTCGGCGGGTTTTTCGCCCTCCCATTCCGGCTCGGGACTGTTCAGGAGGTCATCCAGCGTGATGTTCCATTCTGCGGTGGCGCGGTCGACCTGGTTTTGCCGGCGCATCTTGGCCTCGGCATTCTGAACTTCGAGGTGGGAGCGCTGTTCGCGCATGGTATCCAGGGCCTCGCGTTTTCCGGTCAGATCGCTGTCGAGGAGGGTAAGTTCCCTGGTTTTCTCGGTGCGGTCCTTGCGGAGGGCATCGAGTTTCTCGCCGAGGGCTGCGACCTTGGCCTCGAGGGATGCCTGCTGGCCGGTGGCATCCTTTGTGGATTGAATCAGTTGGGCGATTGTCTGTTCGTACTGGACGAGGCCTTCGGACCGGGTTTTGATGATGGAATCCAGTTCGGCGAGGCGGTGCCGGATGGGGTCCTGCTGGGCGGCCATGTGTTCGGCCTTTTGGCGGGCCTCGGAGAAGCGGACGCGGGCTTCGGTGGACTCTGCCTGGAGGGAAGAGCGTTTGCGCTCCATGTCCTGGATGGAGTTGGTCAGGGTTTCGAGGCGGGCATGGGCTTCCTGCTGGCGAGCGCGGGCGGCTTCGATCTGGGAGGCGACGGCCTGGCGGGCCTCTTCGTCGGCCACCTGTTTCTTGAGTTCCTCGATTTCGAATCCGACCACCTCGAGGCGTTGCTTGGCCTGGCGGGCCTCGTTGGAGACCACCTGGAATTCGCCCTCCTTGAGGGCGGCGGCCCGGCGCTGTTCTGTCTGGAGGGAGGTGGCGATGGTGATCTCGCGGTCAAGTTCCGCGAGGGTGGCCACCAGTTCGGCGATTTGCGTGTTGTGTGCGCCCAGGCTGGTTTCAAAGGATGCCTGGGCTTCATGGAGATCGGCAAGCTGGTGCTTGCGGGTGAGGGGATTGGAGGCCTTGGCGTCACCGCCCCAGTGTTCGAAGGCGCCGCCGGCGCGGGCCACGGCGCCGGATCGGGCGACAAAGACGGAACCTTCGGAGAGGGATGAGGGGAAGTCCTCAATCCGGTCCACCACCACCACGCCTGCCAGAATGCGTTCGATGGCCGGTTTGGCGAAGGGGGTGCAGGAGACGATATCCAGGAGGTAGCGGCCGCCAGCGAGGTCGGGGCGCGGGGGTAGCGCGGTCTTGGGGTCGGCCGTCAGGATACGGGCGGGTCCGGCCTTACGGGCCTGCAGTTCGCGGAGGATGGCCAGGGCGCCAGGGGCATCGGCGACAACGATGGCATCGAGCCAGGCGCGCAGGACGGATTCGAGGGCGGTGCGGTAGGCCGCCTCGATTTCGATATGGTTGGCGAGAGCGCCGAGGACGGCCTTGGCGTTAATCCCGAGCGGGTTGCCGGCATCCATGACCAGGCGTGCGCCCTCGGGGAAATCCTTGGCGGAACTGTCGTCCGCCTCCAGGATTTCGATCTGGGCCTTCTTGACGGCCAGTTGCGACTGGATTTCGCCGCAGGTCTTGCGGGAGAGGTCGAGTTCTTCGGCTTTTTCGCGGCGGCGGCCCTGGAGATCCTCCAGGCGGGATTCACGGCGTTCCAGTTCGGATTGGAGTTCGCCGAGGTGGCCAGCGATCTTGCCGAGTTGGGCCTCATTCTCGTTGGCCACGCGGAGGATTTGGGCGTATTCGGCGCCGAGGCGTTCACGGCGCAGGATGCCGGCCTGCTGCTTGGTTTCCATCTGGCCGAGCTGGTTTTGCAGGGCGGCGATGGTGTGGTCGAGGGACATTGATTCCTGGCGGCGGGTCTGGATTTCCTGGCGGGCGGCCTCGACGCCGGCCTCGTGGGCGAGGAGCGCCTCGTGACGTTGTTTCCAGTCCTGTTCCGCCTGGTCGCGTTCGATTTGGATGCCTTCGAGGCCGGTGATGAGTTCCTTGAGGACCTGGCGTTGCTGTTCCGCCTGGGTGGTTGCGAGGGCGCTATCGCGCTTGTCGCGTTCGGCCAGGCTGCGGAGTTCCTGGACACGTTCGCCGTTGATACGGATCAACTCGCGGTTGTGTTCCAGGCGGCTCTGGGCGGCGGCGCGTTCCTCGGTGAGGGCGCCGAGGGTTTCCTCGGTGGCGCTGATGGCGGTGCGCAGTTCGGTGGCGCGGCCTTCGGATTTCTGGATTTCCTCGTGCAGGGAGTGAATCCGGCGTCCGAGTTCATCGAGGGCGGCCTCGCGCTGCTGGAGATCGGACTCCATGGCCTTGAGTTTCCGGGCGGTCCAGAAGGTATCCAGTTTACGCAACTGGTCGCGGAGTTCCTTGTAGCGGCGGGCCTTGCCTGCCTGGCGCTGGAGGGATCCGATCTGGCGTTTGACTTCGCGGACGACGTCATCGAGGCGGAGGAGGTTGGCCTCGGTCTGTTCCAATTTGCGGAGGGCCTCGCGCTTGTCGGTTTTGAACTTGGTAATACCGCTGGCCTCCTCGAAGATTTCGCGGCGGTCCTCGGGGCGGGAACTCAGGACGCGGTCGATGCGGCCCTGTTCCATCATGGAGTAGGAGGAGGTGCCGATGCCGGTATCCATGAAGAGGCGCTGGATATCCTTGAGGCGGCAGGGGGTTTTGTTGAGGAAATACTGGCCTTCGCCTGAGCGAAAGACGCGGCGGGTGACGGTGACCTCGTTGTATTCGGTGCCGAGGGTGGCTTCGCAGTCGGCGAAGGTGATATTCACTTCGGCCATGCCGAGGGGCTTGCGGGTATCGGTGCCGTTGAAAATGACGTCTTCCATCTTGCTGCCGCGCAGGGCCTTGGCGCTGGTTTCGCCGAGGACCCATTTGAGGGCGTCGGAGACGTTACTTTTGCCGCAGCCGTTGGGGCCGACGATGGCGGTCATTCCCGGCTGGAAATTGAGCAGGGTGGGATGCAAGAAACTCTTGAATCCGACCATTTGAATGGACTTCAGATACACGGGTAAACTCCTGACTCATCCGGGTCCCCTTTAACCCGGCGCATGAGGTGCAAAGCAATACCATTCCGCAGGGTTGCCAGCAATCAGAATCCGAGGGGGGGAGGGGCGGTGGGGATAAGCGAAGTAGGGTAGCCGGTTTATTTCAGAAAGGCGGCGATGGCGGCGTTGTTCAGGCGGGGGATTTCCGGGTGGAGGGTCCCGGCGCCTGAGGGAGCGGTACTGAGGGCCTTGGTCAGCGCCGCCACCGCTTCGGCGGCATCGGCCTTGGGATGGGCGGTCAGGTACCGGGCGATGAGGTTGGCGGTGTAGGCGGCGGAGATGGAGGTGCCGCCATAGTGGCCGGGGGGGGCCTTGTAGCCCACAGGGAGGTCGGCGAATCCCGGTGCCGCGAAGGCGACGAAGGACCCGTAGTTGGACTGGTCCCAGACGTTGCCATCGGCCGTCATGGCGGCCACGGCGATGACGCCCGGCAGGGCGGCGGGATAAAGCGGCTGGCCGGTGGGTTCATTGCCGGCGGCGGCGACGAGGATGGCGCCGCGCTGTTTTGCGTAGGCGAGGGCATCGGTGAACAACGGACTGTTGTTGGGGGACCCCCAACTCATGCTGATGACCTTGGCACCATTTTCCATGGCGAACACCATGCCCTGCATGAGGGAGAAGCTGGAGGTTATCCCGTTGTTGTCCAGGGTCCGTATGGGGATGATGGAGACGGAAGCGGAGGCATCGGTGCCGTCGGGGTTCACGGCGCCTGAGGCGAGAAAGGCCATCTGGGTGCCATGGCCGAGGGGGTCGGTGATGTCCTGGCCCGGCGAAGTGGCGTCGAGGGTGGCGACCACGGCTTTCTCCAGCGCCGTGCTTGATGTGAATCCGGAATCGAGGATGGCAACGGCGGGACCGGTGGTGGCGGATGCCGTGCGGGGAGTCAGGGCATTACCGGTATCCCCGGTCTTGACGGGGGTGATGGAGCGGTAGATCTGGTTGGGTTCGGCGTTTGCCACCAGCGGGTCGTTGGCGAGGGTGTTTAGAATTTCGGCCAGATTGCTTCCCGGTGGAAGGCGGAGCCGGTAGATGCCCAGGGTGGGGATGCCGTCCAGCACCATGGCGCCGGTGCGCAGGAGCAGGGCGCGGAACTGGTCCTGGGTGACGCCGGGGCGCAGGCGGAGGAGGACTTCATTCTTGAGGCAGGTGATGGTGTTTGTGGCGGTTTGGGTTTGGGCCACATTGGCGGGCGGGAGGGGGAGGGGCTTGAGGGTGCGGCGGTCGCCGGTCTTATAGACAAGGACTTCCGAGAGGCGTTTTATTTTGCCAACGGGCCCGTCGATGGTGTCCCAGACCAGGGCGTAATCGCAATCAGTCAGGATCTGTTTGATGCCGTTGATGATGTCCTGGTTGTCGAAATCGGCGGTGATCAGGGGGTTGATACGCTCATCCATGGCGACCCGAATGCCGGCGTCCTGGAGCTGGGCGAGGATATCGGACAGGGGGGCACGGTTGGCGTGGATGGTGAGGGTGTCGGCCGCGATACGGACGGTGGTGGCTGTCGCGGGGGAAGAGGCGAGTATGGCGGCCAGGAGGCCAAGTGTGAATTGCCGATGGAGGAGCCACTTCATGAGGAACTTGTAGCACAAAGGGCGGGCGAGGTCATGCTCTCAACAGGGTCCATGCAAATTCCTTCGCGACACTTTGCCCGATGCCTTCCGCCTGCAGGGGGATGGGCAGGACCGAAAAGGTGTAGGATTCGATTTCATAGTGTGAGACGGCGCTTTGAAGGGCTGTGCGCCAGAAACTGCGGTCCAGCAGTCCGGCCGTTGAGCGCAGGGTAGCGGTTTCGGGCGTATGGAGCGGGACATGAAAGTGGGTGCGCCAGAGGGTGTGGTCGTTGGGGTGTTCGGCGGCGAGGGCCGGGGCGAGGTCGGGATAGCGGCGGATGGGGGTGTTGGTTGCGTCACGGATCCTGGTCTGGTGGAGGTAGACAGGGTCGCAGAAATCGCGCAGGCGGGCAAGGGCGGCAGGGGAGGCGTTGGTCTCGATGGCGGCGCTGAGTTGGATTTTGGAGATGCGGATTCCGGCGTCGAGGAGGCGGGTCAGGCATTCGGCGGGCGAAAGGAATTCGACGGCCATGTGGCAGGTGTCGAGGCAGATGCCGATATGGCGGCGGAGGAGTGCTTCGGCCTCGGGGCGCGAACAGCCGGACATGCCGGTGAGATGGGGGATGCCGAGGGGAAGGAGGGCGGTTTCGAAGAAACGGATGACGTCATCGGGGGTTGCCAGCAGGCAGTCCGGTTCGGGTTCGAGTCCGAGATGGATTTCGCGGCCGGTGTTGCGGTGGAGCCGGTGCAGGGTGAGGGCGGTGTCGGCAAGGTTGCGGGCGAGCAGGAGATCGTCGGCGGGGCCGTTATGCCAGGCCCTGTAGGTCAGGGGAACGGTACTGATGCTGCCGTCGACGCCCTCCGGCAGGAGTGAGGCCAGGAGGCGGGCGAGGCGCAGGGTGTAGGCGAGGCGTTCGGGGGTACGCCAATCGGGTGCATAGACGGTGGTTTTGACGGGGGCCCCGTGGAAGGGGCCGTAAGGGAAGCCGTTAAGCGTGAAGACGTAGAGGCGGTGGTCATGCAGGAAGCGGCGGAAGTCATCGAGTTGTCCCGGGGCTTCGAGAGAGAGTGCGGCCAGGTGAGAGAGGCGCAGGCCGAGACCGAAGGGGAGGGCCGGGCAAACGAGGTTCCGGATGGGCAGGGTGTGGGTACGGATGGCGGAGAGGGTTTCGGCCCACGATTCGCCGGGGTGCACGTTCAGGCAGTAGGTGAGGTGGGCGGGCGGAGTGTCACGAAATCGCATGGCAGGTGGCCTTGGTTGGGCGGGGGGGTGGAGGTAGCGGGAGGGAGAGGTTTTTCAGGGTTTGGAGGGCGCGGAGGAGGAGGTCGGCGGGGAGTGTATGGATTTCCATCTTGGAACCGAGCGGGCCGGGGAGGGTCAGGGTGAGTTCGCCGCCGAGATGTTCCTGGAAGTTTTTTAACCCTTCCAGGATTCGGGGTTGCCGGTAGCGGTTCCTGGATTCGAGGAGCGGGTGCCAGACGGGGAGGCCGCAGGTGCGGAGGGCGTTGATGAGCGAGAGGGCGTCCCGCCGGGCAAGGAGGTTAAGGTCCGCCGCGATGATGGCGTCGAGGGCGATGCCGATGGACACCGCTTCGCCGTGCCGCAATTTGAAGTGCGAGGCGGTTTCCAGATGGTGGGCTGACCAGTGGCCGAAATCGAGTGGACGGGCGCTGCCGGTTTCGAAGGGGTCCCCGCCGGTGCGGATGTGGTCAAGGTGGAGCCGGGCGCAGCGGATGACGGCCTTGGTGATGATGCGGGTATCGCCGTTGCCGATCAGGGGTGCCTGGCGGCAGAGTTGCCGGAAGAATCGGCGATCCTTGATCATGGCCACCTTGAAGGCTTCGGCGATGCCAGCCACCTGATCGCGCAAGGGAAGGGTGTCGAGGAAGTCGAGGTCGTTCAGAACGGCGAAGGGTGGGGCGAAGGTGCCGAGGAAGTTCTTGGCACCGTAGGCATCGATGCCGGTCTTGACGCCGACGCCGACATCATTCTGGGCGGTCACGGTGGTGGGGACGCGGATGACCCGCAGGCCGCGATGGACGAGGGAAGCGGCAAGCCCAACGGCGTCGAGGACGCTGCCGCCACCGACGATCATGACGAAACTGTGCCGGTCCAGGTGGCGTGTGGCCATCCAGCGGATGGCGCGGTTTACGGAGGCGAGCCCGTGTTTGATGGATTCACCGCCATTGGCCGTCTCGATGGCACCGGCGAGTTCAAGGGTGTCGGCGTGCCGTTTGAAATAGGTTTTGATTCTTGGGGCGAGTTGGCGGTTGTGGTGCAGGACGCCGGCATCGATGCAGACGAAGACGCGGTGCCGGCGGTGTTCCTTCAGGCGTCGGACGATGCGGACGAGGGTGGGGTTTGCCGGATCGAAGAGGCGGCGTGTGAATTGCACGGGGTAGTCGAAGGGGACGGAGAGGCGTTGGTGGAAGGAGGTATTGCTTTTCATGGGCCTGCCTCCAGCCATTGGGAGGTGGCATGGGCGAGATCCACGAGGGTGGCAGGGGTTGAGTGGGGGGTGAAGGTGGCGGCCCAGGCCACTTCGCGGCCGGGTCCGGTGCGGCCATGGGAGCCCCTGATGCGGGTGGTGTCCTGGCTGACGGTTCCGGGGGGCCAGCCGAAGAAGAGTTCGCAGGGGTCATAGCCGGGTTTGTTATGGATGTCGACATGGCCGGCGTAGTCGGGAGCTTCCTTGCGGGTGGTCCACCAGGGATAGGCGAACCAGTAGCCATCGGAGGCGGTCAGAATGATTTCGCCTGAGTTGGGATGGGCGAGGGTTCCGTTTGCCACTTCGGCACGAGGGGTTGCCGAGGCGATGCCGGGGACGCCGGTGAGGGCGGCTTGGACGGCGGGGATGTCGGCGGGGTTGCGGATGTAGACATGGGCGATTTCGTGGTCCACGAGGGCAAAGGCGCGGCTGGCGGGCAGGTCCGGATAGGCCATGCCTTTGACGGAGCGGGTGCGGAGGAAGCCCTGTTCGCGCAGGAGGCGGTTCGGGAAGGCGGCGGAGGAGACGGGGGCGATGGCATAGTCGCCATAGATGAGGAGGTCATGACCGGTTTTCCGGGTGGCGGTGCGGAGGGTGTCCAGTTGGGTCAGGAGATCCGAGAGGGCGCGGCGGGCGCGCGGGTGGTCGGGGCCGAAGCGTTGCAGGTCGTAATCGAGGGCCGGGAGATAGGTGAGGCAGAGATCGGGTGGGGAGTCGCTGAGCAGAAGGGCGGCGGTGGCGGAGGCGATCCATCCGGAGGAGGTGGAGGAGGCGAGGGGGCCCCAATAACGGTGGAGGCGGAAGCGGCGGCCGATGTGCCGGCAGAGGTTGTCATGGAGGGAGGGGGGGAGACTGTACATGGCGTCGATCATGCCGCCGCCATGCGTATGGATGGGGGCGGGGGAGAGCAGCATGTCCACGGATTCGCCGAGGGACTGTTGCCAGAAAAGCATGGCGACCTTGTGGTTGGCGGTTTGGCAGGGGGCCCAAAGGCGTGGCCCTGTGACGAGGGAGGAGGATTGCTCCCAGAAGAGTGCGCGGTTCAGGGCACGGTGGTAGAGCCCGTTGGCGACCATGCCATGGCTGGAGGGGTGGGTGGCGGTACGGAAAGTGGCCTGGGCGGTGCAGGTGAGGGCAGGGAAGACGGATTCCAGAGGGCGGAACGTGAGGTCACTCCAGACGAGGCCGTGGTGGCGGTTCAGGAAGTGGTAACCCAGTCCGGCTGCTTGAACAATGAGGAGTTTTCCGGGCATGGGGTCAACTTCCTTTGAAACATTTTCCGAGCCAGCCGGTGACGGGGAAGGCGGCCAGGATGGCGAGTGCGGCGACCCCGCCGATGGGGCCCGTCGTGGCGCAGAGGGTCGCCTGGAAAAGGACAAGGCCCCGGATCATTCCGCCGATGTTGCGTTGGACGATGGCGGGGGGGGCGGATCCGAAAAGCTGGGAGGCGAGCAGGGTCGTCCAGACAACGGCCATGCCGGCCAATGTGAGAGTGAACGGTGTGGGTGAGAGGAGATGGGGGGATCCATGGGGAGTCCAGGCGACGAGTGTGACGGAGGCGAGTCCGGCAAGAACAGTGATCGAAGGAAGCACCGGTTGCCAGACGGGAAGGTTGACGGTTTCGGTCTCGCGACGGGCAAGAGTGGTGATGCCGGCGATCAGGAGTCCAAGGGTGGCTGCCGGGATAAGGACTGTTGGAGTCAGGAGGGAAGAGGGGGCGATGGCGGTGGCGCCAAGGATCAGGCTGAGAGCGCGGCAGGCACCCATGAGAAGAGGGCCGAGGAGGGGAAGGCGTTTCAGGCCGGCGTTGTAGGACCAGGAGGTCAGGGCGAGGAGCAGGGCCACGCTCAAGGCGGGCCAACCGGCCTGAGCGGCGAAGGCCAAGGCGCCTGCGGTGAGCATGACGGCGATGCCAAGGACGGGGCCTGGGCGGACTCGCCCGGAAGGGATCGGGCGTTCCGGGCGCTCCACGGTGTCGAGGTGGCGATCGAAGTAGTCGTTGGCGAGCAGGGCGGCGGAGTAGAGGCCGAGGGAGGTCAAGGCGCAGGAGCGGATGGTGATCCAGTCGGGGGCGATGCCGAGGGTGGAGGCGGCGAGAAGGGCGCCGGCGATGGGATCGCCGGGGACGGTCAGGAGATTGGGAAGGCGCAAGAGGGAACACCAGGCGACGAAGGTTTGCCGCACTCCTGTCGTCAGGCTGGCTGCGGTCGAGCCTTCGGCTGCATCATCCTTGGCGGTGTGTTCTGGCGGCATGCTTCGTCTCCGTGCTTCGAGCCGTCCGCAATCTACACAACCGACGAAACAATATCCAATGCCAAACTGAGTGGGTTTTGGCGAGTGAGTTCCCGTTGCCGTGCGCCTTATGAAACACGGTATGTCTCATGGAACAGAAGTTCGTCAACAGGTGCGGAAATGAGAGGGTGTCTTAACCGCCTTTATGCCAACGAGTTAGGTTTTGATTCATTCCCAATGGATGGATTGGCACCGCCAATGCTTTGAATGAAAGGCAGAAAGAGAGGGATGAAGAATGAATAATCGTATGAAAGTAAGCTTAGGGCTGGGTGTGCTGTGTGCTGGTTCGTTATGGGCCAATTGCGGAACATGCGGGAGTGGGGAGGATAAGCATAAGGAAGGGGTGGCGTGTCCTGCAGGGGTATGTGCGGTCAGTGACAAGGCGAAAGCGGATGCAAAGGGTGGTTATTGTGCAACCGAAGCCAAGGCGGCGGTTGTCAACACCGCAGGTGTTGCCGCCCTGCTGAACGCCAAAACGCCGGTTGCGGTTCTGGATGCGCGATCCGGCAAGTATGATGACGGCAAGCGTTTGCCGGGAGCCAAGTCCTTGAACGCCGAGTCACCTGAGGCTGATGTGGCAAAACTGTTGCCGGACAAGAAAGCGCTCGTGGTGACTTACTGCGCCGGGTTGAAGTGTCCGGCCAGCGGCCAGCTCGCCGCGAAGCTGCGGAAACTGGGGTATGAGAACGTGCTTGAATATGCGGAGGGCATGGAGGGGTGGTTGAAGGCTGGCTATGCCGTTGAGAATGCCAAGTGACACGAGGAGGGTGTTCGCGAAGGGCACGCAACGGTTGACGAGAACAAGGACGGCGCAAAGGGGATTGCGCCGTCCTTCCCTGTTCATGCGGCCTTGACAGGGCATGGGGCTAGGGTATCCTCTGCGGATAAGACTGGGGTGCCCTGTGGGGCTGAGATTATACCCATTGAACCTGATCCGGGTTATGCCGGCGAAGGGACGTGAAGTGGGAAAAGCGCCTGGTCGGGCGCTTTTTTTATTGGAGGTTATGGACGGATGAAACTGCGATTGAACGGCAAGGAGTATGAGCACAAGGGGGATGGGACCCTGGGTGGGCTTTTGGCGGAACTCAAGGCGAATGCCGACCATGTGGCGGCGATGGTCAATGACCGGATTATTCCGAAGTCGGAGCGTGGGGCGTTTGGTCTGAAGGAAGGCGATGCGGTGGAAGTGCTGACGTTCATGGGCGGAGGTTGAGGGGGGTAGGGGAGTGGATCGTGAATTGTGAATTGTGAGTGGAGGATGGAATGGAACAGAAATTAAGATTGGGTGACCGGGAATTCAGTTCGCGGTTACTGGTGGGAACGGGGAAATTTTCCTCTGTGGACGTTATGAAGGAGGCGATTCGCGCCTCCGGTGCCGAACTGGTTACGGTGGCGTTGCGGCGTTTCAATGCTGAGCGGCCATCGGACGATTTACTGGGTCCCTTGATGAAGATGGGGGTGACGCTGGTGCCGAATACCTCGGGGGCGCGCAACGCCGCCGAGGCGGTCCGGGCGGCCCTGCTGGGGCGGGAGTTGTCCGGGAGCCGGTTCGTGAAGGTGGAGATTCATCCCAACCCGCATCACCTGATGCCCGACCCGATTGAGACGTATGAGGCTTGTCGGGCACTGGTGAAGGAGGGGTTTGTGGTGTTGCCGTACATGCCGGCGGATCCGGTGCTGGCGAAACGGCTGGAGGATGCGGGGTGTGCGGCGGTGATGCCGCTGGGGTCGGCGATCGGGACGGGGCATGGGATAGCCACGGCGGAAATGATCCGGTTGATCATTGAGGACAGCCGTGTTCCGGTGATCGTGGATGCGGGGCTGAGGGCGCCTTCGGAGGCGGCGGCGGCGATGGAGATGGGGTGCGGGGCGGTGCTGGTCAACAGTGCGATTGCGGCGGCGGGGGATCCGGCGGGGATGGCGGCGGCATTTGCGGCGGCGGTGAAGGCGGGGGTGGCGGCACGGAGGGCGGGCTTGATGACGCGCAGCCAGGTGGCGGTGGCGACGAGTCCGTTGACGGCGTTTCTGGGGTGAGGGGAGGGGGGGTGGTTAATGGTTGAGGGTTTATGGGAAGAAGAGGGGTGAGTGAATTGTGAATGGTGTGACTGTGGCAAATACGATTCCGGAGTGGTTGGATCCGGCGCCTTGGCTGGAGACGGGGCATGGGGCGACGGTGGCGGATGTGCGTGCGGCCCTGGCGTCCGCGATCCCAGGGGAGGGTGACCTGGCGGCGTTGATTTCGCCTGCGGCGGAAGCGTTTTTGGAGCCGATGGCGCAGCGGGCCGCCATGCTGACCCGGACGCATTTTGGCCGGACGGTTTCGTTGTATGCTCCGCTCTATCTATCGGACTACTGCACAGGCGGGTGTGTGTACTGCGGGTTTGCCTCGGATCGTCAGCAGGCGCGGCACCGCTTGGAGGCCGATGCCTACGTGGCCGAGATGGAGGCGATCAAGCAACTTGGGTTCGAGGAGATCCTGCTGCTCACGGGAGAGCGGACCCCGAATGCCGACTATGATTATCTGCGCGGGGCGGTCAGGGAGGCGGCCAGGCGGTTTGCCGCTGTGACCGTTGAGGCTTTCCCGATGACGGCGGAAGAGTATTGTGGTTTGGTTGACGTTGGCTGTGTTGGGGTGACGCTTTATCAGGAGACGTACGACCCGGTGGCTTATGAGCAATTGCACCGGTGGGGCCCCAAGCGGGATTATGCGGCACGATTGGAGGCGCCAGACCGGGTGTTGGCGGGGGGGATGCGTCAGGCGGGACTGGGTGCCCTGCTGGGGATCAGTGATCCGGCGTATGATGCGATCAGTCTTTTCCGGCATGTGAAGCATCTCCGGCGGCGGTATTGGCAGGCGGGGGTGACGGTTTCGTTTCCGCGGGTTTGCGCGCAGGAAGGCGGTTATGAGCCGGCGTTTCCCATTTCGGAACGGTATCTGGCGCAGGTGATCTTTGCATTTCGCATTTGTCTTCCGGATGTGCCGCTGGTGATCTCGACCCGTGAGCGGGCGCGGTTTCGTGACGGGATTGCGGGGGTGGGGATTTCGAAGATGAGTGCGGGGAGCAGGACGACCGTGGGGGGGTATCGTGTTCACAGTGAGTCGGACGGGCAGTTTCATGTCAACGATCCGCGGGGAGTGGATGAGGTCTGCGAGGCATTACGGGCCAAGGGGCTGGAGCCGGTGTTCAAGAACTGGGACCGGGTGTTTTGGGGGACGGACCACTGACTACGGGCTATGGAATGCAAACAATGAACGTGCATGAAGAGAGAGTAAGGCGGTTCCGGGCGGCGGGGCTTTATCTGGTGACGTCGCAGGCGTTGTCGGGTGGGCGCACGACCCTGCAGATTGTGAAGGCGGCGTTGTCGGGCGGGGTGCGTCTGATTCAGTTGCGGGAGAAGGAGATGCCGTTGCGGGAGTATGTGGCGTTGGCGAAGCGGGTGCGTGAATTGACGGCAGAGCGGGATGCGCTGCTGATCATCAACGACCGGGTGGACGTGGCCTTGGCGGTGGGGGCGGATGGTGTCCATCTCGGGCAGGATGATTTTCCGGTGCCGGCGGCGAGGTCGATCGGGCCGGATCTTGTTATTGGAGTCTCGACGCATTCCGTGGAGGAAGCGGTCCGGGCGGAGGCTGAGGGGGCATCGTATATCAACATTGGTCCGTTGTTCCCCACGGGCACCAAGCGGTGGGATGGCGAGTATCTGGGGGTTGAGGGATTAAAGGCGATTTCGGCGCATGTGAAGGTTCCGTGCAGTGTAATGGGGGGCATCAAGCGTGGTCATCTTCCGGCATTGTTGGCGGCGGGGGCGCGGACCATTGCGTTGGTCACTGCGGTGACGGAGGCGCCGGATCCTGAGGTGGCCACGCGGGAATTGCTGGCGCAAATTGCCGTTGGGGGATAAGGTTGAAATGACACTGGATGGGTATTGGGTTCCATCGGGAGGAGACAATGATGAAACAACTGGGTATGAAACTGTGGATCGTGTTGTTTGGATTTGCCACAGGAGGTGTTGCCATGGGAGTGGAGGAAGCCGTTTACACGGTTGAAAAAACGGACGGGGATTTCCAGGTGCGCCAGTATGCGCCGCAGGTTGTCGCTGAGACGATGGTGGACGCCAGTCTGGAGGAGGCTGGCAACGTGGCGTTTCGTGCACTCTTTCGCTATATTTCGGGCGATAACCGTGCCAAAAGGGAGGTTGCGATGACGGCGCCCGTGGGGCAGGAGCGTCCGGGCGGGAAGATTGCCATGACGGCCCCGGTGGGGCAGACGGCGGTCAGCAACCGTTGGTTGGTCACGTTCATGATGCCGGCCGGGAGCACATTGGCGACGCTGCCTGAACCCAGTGACGACAACGTGCGCCTGCGTGAAGTTCCGGGCCGGCGAATGGCGGCGGTACGTTATTCGGGGACCTGGAGTCAGAAGCGTTACCAGCGGCATTTGACGCGTCTACGGGAGTGGGTGGCGGCACAGACGTTGGTGGCTGAGGGGGAGCCGGTCTGGGTCCGTTATAATCCTCCATTCACGTTGTGGTTTCTGCGTCGGAACGAGATCCTGCTACCGGTTGCCGGCAACACAAAGTAGAGTGGCCGACAGGTCGGGTGGTGAGGGTTACTTGTCGCGGTTGCTGACGTGGGCTGAGCTGAACGTGGCCATCTCGTTGACCATTTTGATGGCGGCGGCGATGAGGTTCATGGCGAGGGCGGCACCGGTGCCTTCGCCCAGTCGCAGGTTGAGGTCGAGAATCGGCCGGATGGCGAGGCGGTCCATGATGACGCGGTGGCCCTGTTCCTGTGAGAGATGGCTGAAGAAGAGGTAGGGGGCGACCTCAGGGTGGATGCGCATGGCGGCCAAAGCCCCGGCTGTGGAGATGAATCCGTCGACGACGACGGGGATATGCCGGGAGGCGGCGCCCACGATGAGGCCGGTGATGCCGGCGATTTCAAAGCCGCCCAGTTTGGACAGTATTTCCAGGGGAGTGGTGGAGTTCAATAAGTTGGCGGCCAGGGCTTTCTCGATGATGGTCTTTTTGTGGCGGAGGCCATCGTCAGTGAGGCCGGTACCGCGGCCGGTGATGGCGGAAGGGGCGATGCCGAGGTAGGCGGCGAAGAGGGCGGTGGCCGGGGTGGTATTGGCGATGCCCATTTCTCCGGTGCCCAGGAGGGTGACTCCTTCGGCGGCGGCATCGGCGGCGAGGGTGATTCCGGCCTCCAAGGCGAGGGTG
>JBIJCW010000143.1:0-6036 GCA_044344495.1 Kiritimatiellia bacterium
ATGTGGAGATGCTTCTGGCGGATTGGCTGGGGGCGGTGTTATCCGAGATGTCGGCGCGGCGGATGTTGTTCTCGAAGTTTGAGGTGGTAGTAGAGGGATCGGGGCTGAAGGCGAAGGCGTGGGGGGCGGGGGTGAATCCGGAGCGGCATCGTCCGGCGGTGGAAGTGAAAGGGGCCAGTTACTTCGGGTTGAAAGTTGAGCAGCAGATGGACGGGAGGTGGGTGGTCGAGTGCGTAGTGGATGTGTAGGGGGGGCGGGGGGGGGACAGACTACGGACTACAGACTACGGACTGCTGGGAAAGAAAGAAGAAGAGAAGCGGGGAGGGCGCGATGGACAAGAGCAGACTGATTCGGCGGTCGGAATGGGGGTGGGAGATTCCCAGGGCCGGGCGGATGCTGGTGCCTGGGGTCCTGTATGCCTCCGAGAGTCTCATTGAGGAGATGGATGAGAAGGTGCGGGAGCAGGTCTCCAATGTGGCGGCGCTTCCCGGGATTGTGAACGCGGCGTATGCGATGCCCGATGCCCACTGGGGTTATGGATTTCCCATTGGCGGGGTGGCGGCTTTTGATCCTGATCGTGGCGGGGTGATTTCGGCGGGCGGTGTGGGTTTTGACATTTCGTGCGGGGTGCGGACTTTGTTGACGTCGTTGACGGCAGCAGAAGTGGAAAAGCGGCGCAAGCCTCTGGCGGAGGCATTGTTCCGGGGTGTTCCGGCGGGAGTGGGGAGTACGAGTCGATTGAAACTAAGCGAAGCGGAGATGGATGCCATGTTGAGCGGTGGGGCGCGGTGGGCCGTGGGGCAGGGGTATGGACGGCAGGCGGATCTGCATCGCGTTGAGAACGGCGGATGTTATGCCGGGGCCAATCCGGCCGAGGTTTCCAAGCAGGCCAAGCGGCGTCAATTTGAGGAGATGGGAACGCTGGGGTCGGGGAATCACTATCTTGAGATTCAGGAGGTGGCAGAGATTTATGATGCCGACTGTGCGGCCGCGTTCGGGTTGGAGTTGGGCAAGGTGGTGGTGAGTATTCACTGCGGGTCACGGGGGTTGGGGCACCAAGTGGCCACGGAGTTTTCAAAGCGGATGATCCTGGCGGCCGGGGCCTACGGGATTCATCTGGCGGATCGCGAACTGGCGTCGGTGCCGGTGAAGTCACCGGAGGGGCAATCCTATTTCGGGGCGATGCGTGCGGCGGCGAATTGTGCGCTGGCCAACCGGCAGATCCTGTCCTTCTTTGTGCGCGAAGTCTTTGGCGAGGTGGCGGGTGAGGAGGGCATGCCCTTGTTGTACGATGTGTCGCATAACGTTTGCAGCCTGGAGGAACATGAGGTGGACGGTCGGCGGCGGCAGTTATATGTGCATCGGAAAGGGGCGACACGTGCTTGTGGCCCGGGGCACCCGCAGACGCCGGTTGATCTTGGCCAGTGGGGGCAGCCGGTGCTGGTGGGGGGGACGATGGGGACGGCCTCGTACATTATGGCGGGAACGGCCCACAGTGAGGCGCTTGCGTTCAGTTCGGCCTGCCATGGAGCGGGGCGGAGTTTGAGTCGGAGCCAGGCGTCGAAGCAATACCGGGGCGAGGATGTGGTGGAGCGATTGAAGCGGAGGAACATCACGATCAAGGCTCCGTCGTTCCGGGGGGTGGCGGAGGAGGCGCCGGGCGCGTACAAGGATGTGGACGAGGTGGTGGCGGCAACCCACGCGGCGGGATTGGCGCGGCGGGTGGTGCGGTTGGAGCCGATGATTTGCGTGAAGGGGTGATGGCGGCCACGGGCCACAGACTACGGGCCGCAGACTATGGAGTGGACGGGGAGGGGCCACGATCCGGATCGGGGTGCCGGCGATGACCATACGCGACAGGGTGATGATGTCCCAGTTGGTCATGCGAAAACAACCGTGGGATTCGGGTCGGCCGATGGTTTCCGGTTTCGGGGTGCCATGGATGCCGAACCCGGGTTGGTTGAGACTGATCCAATAGACGCCGACCGGATTATTGGGGCCGGGGGGGAGGATCAGTTTACGTCCGATTTCCTGGGCGCGGGCCGACTCCGGGAAATTGGCGGGATCGAACGTGTAGTTCGGGTTGGGTGCAAAGGCGACGAGGTTCAATTCACCGGTGGGGACCCGCTGCAGGTCCTTGGCGATTGAACAGGGGAAGGAGGCAACCAGGCGGTCGTTGATGTCGAAGGCACGGACCCGGAAGGCGCCGCAGTCGACCTCAAGACGGGCGGCGGCAGGCGCCCACTGGGTGGGGCGTGGTGTCGGGATGGTGACGGTTTGTCCGGCGAGCGAGGAATCCCAATTGGTGATGCCGGGGTTCAGGTGGGCCAGGAAGGGTTTCGAAACATGGAACTTTTCCGAAAGGAGTTCGTCGAGCGAGGTGCAGGCCATGGACGGGAGTTCGGATGCCTCCAGCCAGTCGGCGGGGGCACTGCCTATCTGGGCAAGGTCTGCGGCGGTGATGGTATAAGAAGTGGTGGGTAGGGCGGCATTGGTAAGGAGTTGGCGGCGGCCCGTGTTCTCCGAGAGGTGTTCGGCGCGGCAATAATCCAGCAAGGCGCCGCGTGTGCGAGCCCCGTCGCGGCCGTCGATGAAGCCGACGCCGAATCCGTTACGGTCGAGGGCCGCTTGGAGGGTGGCCACGGAGATCAGGCGCGCCGTGGTGGAGGTCTGGGCCGGGAGTGTGCGCGGTAAAAGCGCAGACGCGACTACAAGTAGAAAGGTCGCCTTGATGGTGCGGAGAACCCGTTGGTGATCGGCTTGAGAAAACATGGGCATCTGATAGCGTAAAACCCATCCATGTGCCAATTCAATTTATTGGCGACGTCCGATTTGGGTCGTCACGCATTGCGCGTCCCTTTGCTCAACTTCCTTCACCCGTGACGCCAGGTCACGGGGATCGGTGCCAGGCGGTTCTTGACTGGCAATCAGTGGGGATGTTGGTTAGGATGCAAATAAGGACGGCAATTATGAGCGCACAGGCAAAATTAACCAACGTGTCGCAGGAGCGTGCGTTGTTGGTTCAAGTGGTTCTTGGGCGGGCGGGGCGTGAGGTGGCCCAGGATTCGCTGGAGGAACTTGAGCGATTGGCGGATACAGCGGGGGCGGTTGTGGTAGGAACGCTGTCCCAGAATCGCGAGTCGCCGAACTCCAAGTACTTCGTCGGGTCCGGCAAGACCGAAGAGATCAAGTTGGCCTGTGAAAAGACCGGCGCGAACCTGGTGATATTCGATAACAATCTCTCGCCGGTCCAGGTCAACAACCTGGATATGATGGTGGGGGTCAAGGTGATTGACCGGACAGAAGTGATTCTTCAGATTTTTGCCCGGCGCGCACGGTCGGCAGAGGCGCAGATTCAGGTGGAATTGGCGCAACTTCAGTACCTGGTGTCGCGGTTGCCGGTCTCCGAGAAGCAGGCGCGGTTCACGGGGGGAATTGGAATGAAGGGGCCGGGTGAGAGTCCCTTGAAGCTCCGCAATGCACCGATGCGGGCGCGGATCCAGGATTTGAAGCGGAAGCTGGAGGCGATCCAGGAGCGCCGAGACCGGACGCGGTCCAGGCGGCCCTGGGCGACAGTCAGTCTTGTGGGTTACACCAATGCCGGGAAGTCCACATTGCTCAACAGCCTGTCCTCAGCCGACGCCTATGTGGATGACCGCCTGTTCGCGACGCTGGATACCAAGAGTCGTCTGGTTCATCTTCCCGACGGGCGGGAGGTGCTGGTGACCGACACGGTTGGATTCATACGCCATCTGCCGCACGGGTTGATTGCCTCGTTCCGGTCCACCCTGGAGGAGGTTACCCAGTCCGACCTGTTGCTGCATGTGGCGGATACAGGGCATCCCTATGTGACGGAACACTGTGAGGTGGTGTTTGACACGTTGAAAGAGATCGGGGCCCACGCGGTGCCCTCCCTGCTGGTCTTCAACAAGAGTGACCGGCCCGAGGCGCAGGCGGCACTGCCGGGGTTGATGAGTCAGTTTCCAGAGGCCCTGCCGATTTCGGCGTTACGGGCGGAGGGGTTGGATGTGCTCAAGCGGCGGATTGCAGCGATGATTCCGGTGACGGCGGGGAGGCGGCGGCGGCGCCGGGCTTCCGGGGGCAGGTCAGAGGGTGGGAGTGGCGAGCAGTGAATTGTGAATCGTGAATGGTGAGAATGTGGTGAGGCGACAATTCCAAGTGGTGGTTCTGGCGTTTGTCCTTTTTGTGGCCGTTGGGACGGGATCTGTTGACGGGGCCTGGTTTGAATCCGCGCCCGCCACCAATAGCAGTTTCTATTTCGTTCAAATCACGGACACGCATTGGGGAGTCAAGGGTGGGTTGGTGATGACGCGGCGGGCGGTGGAGGCGATCAACAAACTGCCGGTGGACATTGCCTTCGTGGTGCATACCGGTGATGTCATGGCCGACTCCATTCGTGACGAGGCGGTGGTAAGCGAAGGGTTGGCGATCATGCGGGGGTTGAAGGTGCCCGTCCACTACCTTCCCGGGAACCACGACATTTTGGAAGGGGAAACGAAGGCGACGGAGCGGCTTTTTGCGAAGTATTTCGGGAAAGTCGCCGCGAAGAAAGAGATACGCGGGGTTCTGTGCCTGTTCCTGTGTTCCGAGTTGCGGGACGGGGATGATCGAACGCCGTCACGAGCGGCGCAGGATTGGATTGATCGCAATCTGGCGAAGGATGAGCAGCGGCCGGTCCTGGTTTTCCTGCATCGGCCACCTGTGGTCGATCGGCTGAGTTCCAGGACACCGGAGGAGTGGGGAGAGGAAAAGCATCCCAGATGGGAGCAGTTGTTCATAAAGCATCCGCAGATCAGGGCGATGGTTTCGGGGCACCTGCACCGGGATGAGTTACATTGGATCGGGGCCGTGCCGGTCTACGTGGCGTCCTCGGTGGCCTCATTCTGGGATCGGCAGCCCTCGGTACGGTTGTACAAGTATCAGGAAGGGCGATTGACCTACTGGACGCTTTACCTGTGAAAAAAGAAGTAGCACCCGGAAAGGAGAAACCGGGCGCTACTCCTAACTGACTTACCTCAGTCGGGTTCCCCCGTTGCCCAGTGTACCTTCGGGTTGATGCCGGAGTTTCTTCCAGCACCCTACTTTGGCACACCGGCCAAGGGTCGGTTACTAACAGAAGCATTGGGTGTGCCAGCCACATCTTCAGCCGGAAATCCTGAAAAGTGTGTGATTCTGCGGGATGACGGTTGTTTCATTGTGCGGAGCTGTGTCGCGATGCGACAGCCATGTTACACATGCGATAGCCTTAGCCGGGACAATAGGGATGCAAAGGGTGTCCCCTGATCGTCGGCACGTTCTTAGGCGAGGATTTGGGAGGGGTGTTGGAGGTTGTCTTTTCAGGGGTAATCTGTCAGGTTTGGTCCATGGACGAGGTGAATCGACATGACGCAACCTGGGTGCCGGGATGCATTCGTCGGGGGGAGCCGGTTATCCGGAGGATTTTCGATATTCTTGGGGGGGCGGGGTGTTTCATTGCCGGGGGATTTGCCCGTTATGCCTGTTCTCCACATCCTTCGCCTGTGCCTGCCGGCGACATTGATCTCTACTGTTTGACGCCCGATGCTTTTGAGCCGGCGCGGCGCGCCTTGCTCAAGGCCGGATTGACGCAGACAAAAGACACCACCGCTTCATTGTCATTCCGCGACAAGCGCTTCTTTCTGTTTCGCAAATTCAACCAGGTTATCCAGTTGGCGAAACCCCTTACGTTTGGGGACATCACGCTTTTTGGCGAACCGGTACCGGTCTTGTCGGTGGCTGACTTTTCGGTGACTCAAGTGGCCATTATGAATTCCGGCACGGTTGTGCAGCATCGCTGTTTTGAAGACGACGAACTTTGTCGCCGGGTTTCATTGCAGTCCATTCCGTGCCCGGTGGAGGCGATATACCGGCTTTGGAAATATGCAGGCAAGGGTTACCAGATTCCTGCCGCCGAACTGGTCAAGGTGCTTGATGATTGGGAAACCAAACCGGCGGACTACAAGGAGGTCATCCGGGGGCTGGTGAAAGGGAAAGGGG
>JBIJCW010000144.1:0-5969 GCA_044344495.1 Kiritimatiellia bacterium
GGTGTAAAGCATCACAGCGCCCATAATCACGAATGGCAGTGGGAAGACCCTGGAAATCAAGATCGCGAGTTTCGTGGTACTTGATTGGTCGTGACTCATGCTATTCCCATCTGGATCGAACGTTGGTCAGCAGGCTGAACGAACCCGCAGGGTGAGTTCTAGCCTGGCTGACCTGGTTGGGCGGGTTCATCATCTGATGATTAATGCGAGTGAGCCTCAACATAGGATTTAAGAACCGCATTGATCCGCGTCTGGTATCCTTGTCCCTGCCGCCGAAACCATTCAATTACGCCGGGATCGAGACGAATTGAGACCGGCGATTTCTTCTCCGGCATCCGAATGACCATTTTCTTCAGCATGGAGCGGTCAATCCCTGGAATATCAGAGACATCAATGTCCTCATCCTTCATGCCGCGTAGCCGGGTCCAGTCAGTTCCGGATTTCTTGCTTGTAGATGTGTGCTTCATGTCGTTTTGCCTTTCGGGCGGAGATGATCCGGATGGTCTCGTCATCAGGCTCGGTGAACACAATCACCGCCAGAATGTCGCGAAGCCATCCAATTCCCACCCATCTATCCTCGCCATACTCTTTTCTTTGATCAAGGAACGTCACCATGGGCTTCTCGAAAACAGTCGAGACGTCATCAAAGTCGATCCCGTGCTTTTGCCGGTTGATCGCATTCTTTTCCTCGTCCCATGTGAACTTCATCGGCAATAGTGTATATACATTCCGTATCTACGTCAAGCGGTGTTCAATTATTCTTCATCTGCCCAACGTTGCACTTCTCGGGCGGCGCGTCGGCGACGTACCGAGCAAGGGCGTGTTGGCCAAATGGTTCAATGTGCGATGGACGTTGAAAAGACATTGAGAATCACTACGCCGAGGACGATAAACAACACTCCTACTATGGCCCCGATGTCCAATCTCTGCCCCATAAAGAACCACCCGACCAACACGATCAGTGTTGTCCCAACACCAGACCAGACCGCATAGGCAACGCCAAGCGGGATCGTCTTGAGTGTTAGTGAGAGGAAATAGAACGCTGCCATATAGCCGGCAACTACGACCGACGACGGCCAGAATCGTGTAAATCCGTTGGATGCCTTCAGGGCTGATGTTCCGACAACTTCAAACACGATGGCGGTCAAAAGAAACAACCATGTCTTCACGGCATTCACGATTTCCTTTCAGAGCCCAACGGACCGGCGCACCGGCGGCGCGGTAGCGACGTACGGTGCCGCCGATCGTTATGCTTAGTTATCCTGTTTCGTTCTCGTGTAATCTACTTCACACCCCAGCGCTTTGAGGTTGACGACCATTCGCTTTGCATCGTTTTCAGAAACGTCGTCGAATACGATGGCCGGTAGCACCTTCAGTCTGTCTACTGCCGGCTTCAATCCTTTTGGAAAATCCTCAATCCATACGTAACGTATCACGTTCATCGTGGCTTCAGGGAGCGCTGTTATGCGCACGCCGCAATTCCCTTTCTGGTAATTCGGTTTCGATGTAAAGAACGAGGCCATGGTTACGCCCTGAGGCACCGAGATGTTGCCTACTAAGTTTGTTTCCGATGCAGCATTGAGGCCGTTGATAAGCAAACAAAAGGCCACCATCGATATCGCGTATCTCTTCATTTCTCTTCCTGCATAACGTCAGCGCTGAGGATCGGCGAGCTTGCGAGCCGCATCCTCCGGCGCTTGGTTGTGATCCTCGGTTGTTTTCTTGAGTTCATTTCGCACAGGCAGTTCCGCTGTGTGATTCGTCCCGCCCCGTGCTCCAATCGAGAGCAGAAAGGGAACAGCATTCGTGTTCCAGACACGAGCCCAATCGAGCGGCGTCCAGCCTCGCAGATCGATGGCATTAAGATCTCCTCCCGCTTCACGTAGAACTTCAATCACGGCGGGGGGCGAGTCCATGAGCACAGCGCGATGGAGTGCCGAGCCGGCAGGGAGCTGCATCTCTGCCCTTACATCGGCGCCTTCTGAAAGAAGGTGCCGAACCACATCTGGATTCTTCGATATGAGTGCCTGATTGAGCACGGTCGCGCCCTTGTCGCCGCCGTACTCAACGGAACCGCGGAGCTCGACAATCTTGTCGAGGAGATTCACTTTGCCGTGACGAGCGGCCAGGAGGAACGGCGTAAGCCAATGCCCCTTGCACGTGGGACAGCACACCAGGGTGCAGTAGGCTTTGTAGGCAAACGGCACGCGCGCGATAGCGCGTGGCAGCGTCCAGTCCAAATCGTAGAGGGGTATCCGATGCAGTCGGATGACCCTCCGGACAGTCTCACCTTCATCTCCCTTTTCGATCATCCGCTGCGTTCCGTAGTAAACGGTGAACTGCCAGAAGACGAGTGTGGCGGGGAGCACAACGACAGAGAACAGCACGGTTGCGAGAGCAAGCGTGCCGAATCCCACGACCCGCGAACCGGGGATGCATGTCACCGTTCGCTGTTTCCGGTGTTTCGACAACAACCAGAGCGCGGCAACTGTGGCAAGAGCCATCCACCACGCCAAGTAGGTCGGTACACGTGTTGCGTAGAACGAGCCGATGCCCACACCTTCAACTCTCAACGTGCTCTCGCCGATGATGAACCACGCAAGCCATGCACCGGGGAAAATCGACGCGGCGGCGATTAGCAACCGGCGGCTTGGTGCGATGCCGACTACGACCAACACCCATGCCATAGCGCAGGCCATGGATACACTCACATCGAACCAGAACGGTTCCCAATACCAGTACTCGAGGGCACAACTGTTGGAGGCAAACTCTTTGAACCACGCACAGGCAAAAGGAATCACGATCACCACAGCAAGGAGGGCTGTCGGTAAAAGGAGCCATCTCGCCCAGTACATGGGTCTTGCGATATTCATTTCTTTGCGCACAACGGCACAAATCTCGGGCGGCGAGCTTGCGAGCAGTACCGAGCATTTGTTGGTTCGATTTCTATTTATTCAGCAGCTCCGAGTGAGAACCTGTGCGTTCAAAGATCACAGTATCCTTTTCGAGTTTGTATATGAGCAACCAGTCTCCGGCCAGGTGGCACTCACGTCGACCTTGGTAGTTTCCGATCAACTTATGATCACGTAGTGCGGGCGGCAAGTCCTGCTCCTCGGCTATCCAAGTCATGACTTGCTTGAGCCTTGCGATGTCCCGGCCGGACTTGACAGCTTTCTTGTAGTCCTTCTGGAATTGCCCGGTGGTTCTTAGCGTCCGCATTTATCGAGTGCCTCAAACATCTTGTCAAGACTGTCGAACGTGTTGAGATCCTCACCACGGTCTGTCGCCTCAAACGTCTTTCGGGTGGTCACGTTGGGTACTTCCACGGGAAAGGGAAGGCCTCGGCGGAGGCGTATCTGGCTGTAAAACATGGTGATGGCCTCGGTAGTCGTGACGCCCAGCCGCTGAAGGAGCTTCTCGACATCATCCTTCAACCCCGGTTCAACTCGTGCTCTGATCGTTGCTGTTCTGTTCATTCGGGATACCTCCATATCTGGGGAATATGATGGCCCACATGGGCCACATAGTCAAGCGAAGCGTTTGCTTCTTTTCCTTTGCAAATCGAACGTCACTTCTCTGGCGCGGCGCGGGCAGCGACGTCGCCAGCAGAAGGTGGTTCGGCGGTCTTGTATATTCGTTGCGCATTGCTGGTTCGTATGAGTCCTACTATGCCGCACAAAGTGAACAGTGTGCCCACGGAAACCCATAGGAAGATGAACCACGTTGCCCCTGTTTCAAGAACAGCGATTTTCGGATTGCCGGGGTGATAATGGACCAGCACAGTTGCCCCAGCCGGATAGCGGACTTGAACTTGGCGAGCTCTACCGCCGCCGCTGCTCCCGTAGTCACCGAAGCACACACGCTCGGCCGTGTACTGCTTGTTGCCAATGGTATACGCATATCTCACCGTGGCGATGAAGGTTTCAGTTCGCCGCCCAGATGGTGACCTGTCGCCATCCTGTGTGGCGATTTCTGAGTCACAAATGACACCGTTTGCCGTTGGCCACGATGAACTGGATAGGCCCATATAGGCATATAATCCAGACCAAGCGGCACACACCATGCCAACCGCTAACAGGAGCAAAGACCTTACCAATCTTTGCCTCACCCCACCGTGCCGAAAATACTCTCGATTTGCCTCCTCAAAGACCGTAGGGCCACGTGGGGTCACGAGCCACCTGAAGAAAGCAGCAGCACTGGATGTGAACAGTAAAAAGACAAAGGTGAGTGAGCTTGCTCTGTATTCGCCCTGCCGTCGACCACTCCCTCTTTCGGCAGACGGCACAGGAACACCGACATCAAGGGTTTCGTCGTATACTGTCTCTTGCGTGACCGGGATGCCGGCCTTCTTCAGCGCATCAATGCGATTCTGAAAGCGCAATCGCATGTAGTTTTTCGAGAACCAGTTCATTTCTCTCGTGCCGAACGTCGGCACTCTGGCTGAGGCGCGCTAGCGCCGATAGCCAGGAGTGCATGGTTATGATGTTTTTCCGTCTCTGATTTGTTCCAAGAGGGTAATGATCTTCTCTTGGATCTCAACCTGCCTCCGATTTAGGTTCAGACTTTCCGCAACTTGAGCCATAGCTTCCTTCTGACGTTCAACGGCCTCACGTTGTGTTTCCATTGATTGTTTCTGGCGTTGAACGGCTTTTCGCTGCATGAGAACTGACCAGACAATGATGACAAGGAATATCAACCCGATGTATTTTTCCATACTATTTCTCCATCATAACGTCAGCCTTCACTTTCGGCGAGGAACGAGCCGTAAAGTGCGAGGCGTGGTTCGGTGTGCCGTTTGTGTCTTCATGTCCAACCAGCCTGGACTTCGCCTAATCGCCAGTCGGGTCATTTCTGTGCGTCGTGGATCTGCCGGACATCTTCTGCCGACAGAGCCCGATTGAACAACATGACCTCGTCAACTTTGCCTTTGGCGAAGCAGTTCGGGCCCATCGCCTGATGCGCCATGATCCGCAGCCGATCGCCGTTCCGAAGCACCGGCCCACCGGTGCCCTCCCTCTGAATCACATAACGGCCGACATCCTTTCCATCCACGTATAGCTGGATTTTATGACCTTCGCCCAACCGCTCATTGTACGAGAACGCAATGTGATGCCATTCATTCATGGGCACGAGGTCTGCCTCCTCTGAAAGGTAGCGCACGTATTGATCCGGCCCTTGGCCCATAAGCACATCGAGGTGGCCCCCGCTTTCTATCGCAAAGAAGAACTGCCCATTGTAAGCGCTTCCGCCACGATAGTTGCTGAGGACGAGGATGGACCGCTCTTGTCGGTATACCCACGCGCTACCGCTCAACTCCCCCTGGGGTTGGTACAAGTCTGTTGGCCCGAGTTCGATGTAGTCTTTCTGGCCATCAAACTCATACGCGCCTCCGCTCTTGCCAAAGGGCGTCCAGACGGCCCCCCGCACCTGGCCATGGTTGCCGTTGGGACTCGTATCCAGCGCTTGGGCCTCCCCTTCGGCGTCAAACGACAAATGCAAAAGGCGAGGCCCGGCGGGAACCGCTGCCCCTCCGCATGCGGCGGTCTTCGGGACGCTCCTGCAACCGCAGATCCCCGCCGCCAAGGCAAGTCCCAATATTGACCACGTAATGCTTTTTCTCATCCGATAGCGTCCTTTTTGATTCCCGACGATGCCTGTCTGCGTCATGGCGCATTGCTTCCTATCCCGTTCATTCCAGCGCGCATCTCATAGACTTGGCGCACTTCATCGGCGTTGAGTTCCCGCCCCCAGATGCCCGCCTCGGCGATCCTTCCGTCCAACCATCCGCCGCCTTCGTTACTACCCCGCATTCCCAGGGTTCCCCCGGCCGCAACCGTGCGGATGGCTGGCGACAGAAACCCCCCTTGAGTCGGTACTTCCTGTCCATTGACGTAGAACTTGGGCGATCCGGCGCCACTGTATGTCACGGCCAGATGATACCATCGCTGCGCAAGAAGGGATGCATCCGA
>JBIJCW010000021.1:0-19352 GCA_044344495.1 Kiritimatiellia bacterium
AACAGGAGAGAATTTTGGACCTGTTCGGCAAGGTGGATTTTGACTCGGGATATGATTACAAGCGACAACGGGCTAAAGGATGAGAGTGCTCGTCGACACCAGCGTATGGTCACTCGCTTTGCGTCGGGCAGGTCACGCGCTGAATCCCGCCGCGGAGGAGCTGAAGCGCCTGATTACCAGTCACTTGACTGAAATCATCGGTCCAATTCGGCAGGAGTTGCTCTCCGGCGTTCGAAATCAGGTGCAGTTTGATCTGCTGGAATCCCGGTTGGCTAGCTTTCCGGACCTTCCTCTTCAGGCCGAGGACTATGTGGCCGCGGCCAAGATGTTCAACTTGTGTCGAGCAAAAGGCATCCAAGGTTCAAATACGGACTTCCTGATTTGTGCGGTTGCGGTGAGACATGACTTTGCCATCTTCACAACAGACGGCGACTTTCGCCTGTTTGCAAAGTGCCTGCCAATTGTCATATATGAATTTAAAGCACACGCCGAACCCCGTGTTCCGTACGGCTCGCAAGCTCGCCGCCGGAAACGGTGAACGGTGGTCGGAGACAGTAGGAATGGAACAGAAGATCATTTCGGCAGGCATCGCGACAGTACGACGGTTTGGGTGGATGCCCATCGTCGTCTTCCTTTCCCACGAGATCTGTGCGCATGTTGTGGACGGATACCGGCGGTGGCCATCTATCGACATTCCCCTTCACTTTGCCGGCGGAGTCGCCATTGCCTTCTTCATTTCGGGAGCGTTGACCATATGCGGCAACCACGGGGTCATCAGACGGCCGGATTGGATCGTCCATCTGAGCGCAGTGTTCGGCCTGACATGCACGGCAGCGGTGTTCTGGGAGTTTGCCGAGTGGACGGCTGACCACACCATCGGGACGCAGTGCCAACTCGGTCTCAATGACACAATGGGGGACATGCTGAACGGCGTTCTTGGCGGCATTGTGTTCATAGTACTACTCTGCGTCAGAACCCGCAGGAAGGAAGCGGCTAAGCAAGTCCCGCCTATCGCCGGGAGGCCCGGCTCAGGCTGACTTGCGTCGGTGGCCAAGATGATATAGTGACATCATGACGTTATAACGCTATGTTGTCATCAGAGAAAAGAGGAGCAAACATGAGCGTCGCCATCAAACGAGCAACAGTGTACTTCGACTCAGCGCTTCACCGCGTGTTGCGGCTGAAAGCCGCCGAAACATCGCGGAGCGTATCTGAATTGGTTAATGAAGCCGTATCCACGGCTCTTCACGAGGATCTCGACGATTTGGAGATTTTCCAGAAACGGGCGCATGAGCCTACCATTTCATTGGAATCCGCCCTCAAGGAGTTGAAGCGAAATGGGAAAATATAGAGTCGAGCTGAAGAAAAGTGTTCAGAAGGATTTTGACTCAATCCCCAAGAAAGGCCTTCAGCGTGTCATTTTGGCAATTGCGGCACTGGCTGATGATCCGCGTCCGCCCCAATCCAAGAAGCTCTCCGGACGTGAACAGTACCGTCTAAGGCAAGGCAACTATCGGATGCTATACTCGGTCAAGGATGACCTGCTGATCGTAGTTGTGGTCGCAGTCGGACATCGCAAGGAAATCTGCAGATAGCCTTTCTCCATACGGCTTGCACCGCTGGAGAAGGCAGGTGTTCGCCAAAGATATTTTGACAAAATAGACAACGATAGCGTACGGTTTTACGTACGAAAGGAAATTGTCATGACAACACTTACAGCTACCGAGGCGAGGAAAGCTCTCTACTCTCTTCTGGATGACGTGGCGGAATCCCACGAGACGATTCAGATTACCGGAAAACGGCATTCTGCCGTCCTGGTTTCGGGAGAGGATTGGAACGCGATTCAAGAGACGTTATTCCTGACCGCCATTCCAGGAATGCGGGAGTCCATTCTGCAGGGCGTAAAGACTCCTGTTGGAAAGTGCAGCAAGGAGCTTAAGTGGTGAGCTGGATGCTTGTGTTCACCAAACAGGCCCAGAAGGACGCCAAGAAACTTAAGGCGTCTGGCTTGAAGCCAAAAGCTGAGCGTTTGCTTGAGATTCTGGAACTGAATCCGTATCAGAATCCGCCACCCTTCGAGAAACTGGTCGGAGATCTTGCTGGCGCATGTTCCCGTCGCATCAATATACAGCATCGACTCGTGTATCAGGTCCTGGAAGACCTCAAGACGGTTAGAATCATTCGACTGTGGACGCGCTACGAATAATTCGGCACACCTCGCCTCGGAGTTTACGTCGCTGACGCGCCGAAACTCAAGGTGACCGTTGGGCACAAGAGATAATTAAGATATGACAATCACAAAACGATACGGAATCATCGGCGCAGTTCGCCAGGAGAAGACAGAATGATGGATGGCGTTTTTGTAGGTTGGGCGGCGTATCAACAAGCTCGGGCCACTGAAGGGCAACTTGCCGGCCAAAGGGCGGCGGCTGTGGCCGGGAACGCAAGGTCACAGGTCGAGAAGATGCAGGCGGACCTAGATCGGCTAATGTTGTGCACTCAAGCCCTTTGGGAAATACTCAAAGAAGAACACGGCTATACAGAAGAGCAATTGGTTCGACGCATCACGGAAATTGATATGCAGGATGGGCGGCTGGATGGGAAGGTGGCAGCACAAGGGCCTGTATCCTGCCCCGATTGCGGCAGAATAAACAAACGCAACCGCAGCGCTTGCCTATACTGCGGGACGCCATTTCAAATTGAACCGTTTTCACGATAACAGGCGAACGGCGCGCACCATGCGCCGCTAAACGCGTCGCTGGTGGCGCTGACGTTCGCCCAAAACATATTATGAAGATGATGATGACGGTCGCGCCGGGGTTGATGGTGGAACAAACGTTGAACGTCTGCGGCAGACCAGTCCATCCTCCCAACTTTCTTCACCCGTGACACGAGGTCACGGGGATCGCCAAACACTCCAACTTTCTTCACCCGTGACACGAGGTCACGGGGGTCGCCCAAAAATCAGAGATGCGTCCGCAATCAGCGGGGTTGACGATTTTTGGGGTCTTGGTACCTTGGGCGGGTCTTTTAGATAAGGAGTATTATCATGCAGAAGGAATCGTTTGAGTTTTTGAAGCAACTGATCGAAACGGCCAGTCCGTCGGGGTATGAGTGGGGGATCCAGGGGCTGCTTAAGCGCCGGATGAAGCCCTATTGCGCCGAGGTGCGTGCCGATGTGCATGGGAATGTGATCGGGGTCATCAATCCGAAGGCGCCTTTCCGGGTGATGCTTTCCGGTCATTGCGACGAGATCGGGTTCATGGTCATGCATGTCGATGACAAGGGGTTCATCTATGTGTCATCGGTGGGCGGGGTGGACCCGGCGGTGGTGAGTGGGCAGCGGGTGACGATTCACGGGCAAAAGGGCCCGGTGTTGGGCGTGTTCGGGCGCAAGCCGATTCATTTACTGGAAGCCGAGGAGCGCGGGACGCCGGTCAAACTGCATGAACTGTGGATTGATATTGGCGCCAGGAATCGCAAGGACGCCGAGAAGCATGTGGCGGTGGGCGACTATGCGACGATCGCGGTTGGCTTGGAGAAGCTGCAGAACAACCTGATTACCGGGCGCGGGTTTGATGACCGGGCGGGAGCGTTTGTGGTGGTGGAGACGTTGCGCAAACTCAAGGGGCGCAAGGTGCAGGTGGGGGTGTATGGGGTGACCAGCGTGCAGGAGGAGATCGGGTTGCGGGGCGCGCGGACCAGTGCGTATGGAATTGATCCCCACGTCGGGATTGCCGTGGATGTCGGGTTTGCGTCGGATAGCCCCGGGTCGGATCCCAAGCGGATTGGCGAGTGCAAATTGGGGAAGGGGCCGACGTTGCACCGTGGGCCGAACATCAATCCGGTGTTGGGGCGGATGTTGGAGGCGACGGCGAAGAAGCGGCGGATTCCGGTGCAGATGACGGCGGAACCGATGGCGACGGGTACGGACGCGAATGCCATGCAGATCAATCGGGCGGGGGTGGCGGCGGCGCTGGTCAGCATACCGAACCGTTACATGCATACGCCGGTGGAAGTAATTTCGCTGGACGATCTGGATCACGTGTCCGATTTGCTGGCGGCGTTCCTGATGGATCTGAAGCCGGGGGAGAGTTTTATTCCGAGGGGGTGAGGGGAATGGTTAAGGGGTGATGGTTGACGGGGGCGAAGTGGGGACGAAGGTCAGGGAGGCGGAGTTCAGGCAGTAGCGGAGGCCTGTGGGTTTGGGGCCGTCGTCGAAGACGTGGCCGAGATGGGCGTCGCAACGTGTGCAACGGATTTCCACCCTGGTCATCCCGAAACTGGTATCGGACAGGGTGGTGACGTTCTCGCTGGCGATGGGTTTGAAGAAACTGGGCCAACCGGTGCCGGAGTTGAACTTGGCTGATGCCTCGAAGAGGGGCAGGCCGCAGCAGACGCAGTCGTAGCGTCCCGGTTTCTTATGGTCGTGGAAGATGCCGCAGAAGGCCGGTTCCGTTCCCTGTCGACGCGCCACCTGGAACTGTTCGGGGGTGAGTTTCTGTTTCCATTCCGCGTCAGTCCTGACCACTTTCGCCACGACCTGGGGGGCGGTTAGTCCGCCCTGATCATTCAACAAGCGCACGGTGACGTTCATGTTGGTTCCTCCGAAAGTTGGGGTGGGGATTGCAGACAGCAGGGTGAGGCAGAGGGTGGGAAGGGTTGCGTGGCGGAAGTTCATATCGATATGATCGCGCAAGGCGGATGGGAAGGCAAGGGAGGAAGTCGGGATTAGGGAGGTGCGCCCGGCCACAGGAGGGATACCGGCTGGGGGCAGAGAGTGCTTGACGGCATGGTGGTCCTGAGGTTTCACTGCGGACATGAACAACGGGATTGCTTTGGCGGAAGTGTGTCAGATGTTGGGGCGGGAGGCGATTTTTGTGCGCAATGTCCAGCGCCAACTCGGCCTGCATTTACCGGATCGGGAGGGGGGCTATTCCCAGGGGTACGTGATTTTCCTGGAGAAGATCGTGTCGCTGAGGGCGCTACATGTCCCCTTGGAGGATGTCAGGGACCTTTTCGAGATGGAAAAGAAGATCCTGTGCCTGTTGCATGTGGATGCGCTGGACCGGTCGCCGACGTGGTATCTGGATGAGTGTGCCGCCGATGCCGATACGGTGGTGTTTCCTGACCGGTTGTTGTTAAGCGGGTACCGGCTGGGGTTTCGGATTGACGCCAACGTGATCCAGCCGACGCTGGATTTCGGCGAGCGACACCCGGAACTATTCAAGGGGCGCGAGATGGGTGAGGATGTGTTCCTGGTGGTGAGGAAATACGTGGGGATGGTGCGGGCGATGCGGGAGCGGATGGACCGGGAGCGGCCGATCCTGGAGAATGCGCTGTATTGGTCCAAGCGCGTCTTCAAATGAACCAGATCGCAAATTGACGGGCAAGGGGTTTAACGACTACAATACTCCGCAAAATCAGCAGAAAATCACCCAGGAGATGGGTATGGCCAAAGGAAAAATCGACATAGACCGCAACAAGTGCAAAGGGTGCGAACTCTGCATTACGGCGTGCAAGTACGGGGTGATTGCCTTGTCGGCGCCCGGGCAGACCAATGTCCTTGGATACCGGTATCTGGTGGATGAGCATCCCGAGCACTGTGTGGGGTGTGCGATGTGCGCATTGATGTGTCCTGACGCGGTGCTGACGGTGTGGCGCGAAGGCAAATAAGGGGAAGTCATGAGCGAACGCGTTATGTTGAAGGGGAACGATGCCATTGCGGAGGCGGCGATCCGGGCGGGGTGCGACTGTTATTTTGGTTATCCCATCACGCCCCAGAACGAGTTGACGGCCTACATGGCGAAGCACATGCCGGAACTTGGGCGTACGTTCATCCAGGCGGAAAGCGAGATAGCGGCGATCAACATGGTGTATGGGGCGGCGTCGGCGGGTGCCCGTGCGATGACGAGTTCCTCGGGGCCGGGCATGTCGCTCAAGCAGGAGGGGATATCCTTCCTGGTGGGTGCGGAGTTGCCGGCATTTATCGTCAACATCGCCCGGGGGGGGCCGGGGTTGGGGAACATTGCCCCGTCGCAGGCGGATTATTTCCAGTCATGCAAAGGGGGGGGGCATGGGGATTACCACATGGTGGTGTACGCGCCGTCCACGGTGCAGGAGGCGGCCGATCTGACGGCCAAGGCGTTTGATGTGGCGGACAAGTATCGCAATCCGGTGTTGATGCTGGGTGATGCCATTCTGGGGCAGATGATGGAGCCGCTTGAGTTCAAGTCGTTCACGCCCAACCGTCCGGAAAAGCCCTGGGCGTTGGGGGGCAAGCGCAATGGCCGTGAGCCCAACCTGATCAACTCCCTGTCGCTGGACGAGGGGGTGGTTGAGGATTGGAACTGGAAGTTCAAGGCCAAGTTCGATGCGATGCGCCAGAGTGAAGGCATGGTGGAGACGGTGCAGACCGGGGATGCGGATCTGGTGCTGGTGGCTTATGGGACGAGTGCGCGGATCTGCCGTTCGGTGATGTTGAAGGCGCGGGCGCAGGGGCTCAAGGTGGGGCTGGTGCGGCCGATCACGGTCTGGCCGTTCCCCTATGCCGTGTTGCGGGGCCTTGCGGAAACCGCCAAGGAGTTCCTGGTGGTGGAGATGAGTCTCGGTCAGATGATTGAGGACGTCAAGTTGGCGGTGCTGGATCATGCGGCCCTGCATTTCCATGGACGGCCGGGTGGCGGGATTCCGGTGGAGAAGGACATCCTGGAAATCATCGAGCATGTGCTGGTCCGGAAGCGGAAGGGCACGGTGACCACGCGGGGTTCGGTGATTGACTGGGCGATTTCGTGATGGATGCAGCGGGGAGTAACGGAAGATGGAAATGAAGCAAGTGGCGGGGCGGACGAAACTCTGGGCGGACAAACCGGCCCCCTATTGTCCGGGTTGCGGGCATGGGATTGTCCACCGGCTGGTGTGCGAGTTGTTCGAGGAATTGGGGGTGGCGGACAACTGTGTCTTCATGGCGCCGGTGGGTTGTTCCATTCTGGCGTACACCTTCCTGAAGGTGGATGTGTGCCAGCCGGCGCACGGGCGGACGCCGGCGGCGGCGACGGGGGTCAAGCGGGCGCGGCCTGACACGTTTGTGCTGTCGTACCAGGGGGATGGCGATCTGGCGGCCATTGGCACGGCGGAGATTATCCATGCGGCGAACCGCGGCGAGAACATCACCACGATTTTCGTCAACAATGCGATTTACGGGATGACGGGCGGGCAGATGGCGCCGACGACGCTGGCGGGGCAGAAGGCGACGACTTGTCCAGATGGGCGGGACCCGAAGGCGGGGATGGGGTATCCCATCCGCGTTTGCGAATTATTGAAGAGTCTGGGCGGGGTTTCGTATCTGGCGCGGACGTCCGTGCATGATGCGCAGAACGTCATCAAGACCAAGAAGGCGATGAAGAAGGCGTTTGAGGTCCAGATCCGTCGTGAAGGGTTTTCGCTGGTGGAGGTGTTATCGCCCTGTCCGGTCAACTGGGGGATGACGACGCTGGACGCCCTGAAGTATGTGCGTGAGGACATGGCGGAGCATTATCCGTTGCGTGAGTTCAAGGTGGGCGGTGTTGAGGTTTAGGGAAGGAGGGTTGAGCAATGGAGTATCGGTGTATTTTTGCCGGATTTGGAGGGCAAGGGGTTGTGTCCATGGGCACCCTGCTGGCGCATGCGGCGATGATTGCCAACCGGCAGACGACGTTCTTTCCGGCCTATGGCATTGCGATGCGTGGCGGCAGTGCGAACTGCACGGTGATTGTTTCCGATGAGCCGGTGGCATCCCCTGTGGTGACCGATCCGGATGTGATGGTGGTCATGAACGATGTTTCGCTCGACTATTTCCAATCCTGGGTGGCGCCCGGGGGGTGGCTATTCATCAATGCCTCGCTGGTTGACAAGAAGGCACAGCGGGCGGATGTGAAGACGGTGTATGTGCAGGCGACCCAGTTGGCGGTGGAAGAGGGGGATGTCCGGATGGCGAACATGGCCATGATGGGAGCGGTGATGAAGATGACGGGGATGTTGCCCCTGGATCCCCTGATTCAGGCGATGATCAAGATTTCCCCGCCGAAAATCAGGCATTTGATTGAGAAGAACCGGCGTGTGCTCGAGCGGGGGTATGCTTCGGTTTGAAGAAAGGATTGGGCTATGGGCGTGAATATCAATTGGGATGAGTTGAGCTTTTCACTGACGGTGACGAAGGAAATGTTTTTGGCCACCTGCAAGTCGGACGGGGTCTGGGACAAGGGGGAGTTCCGTCCCTTCGGCAACATTTCCATTTCGCCGGCGGCAGGGGTTCTCAATTACGGACAGGGTTTGTTCGAGGGGTTGAAGTGTCAGCGTTCCAGGGAGGGCAAGCTGTTGCTGTTCCGTCCTTTGGAAAACGGCAAACGGATGGCGGAAGGGGCGCGGCGGCTTTGCATGGCGGAGTATCCGCCGGAGCAATTCGTGAAGGCGGTCAAGGAGACCGTCCGGCGGAATGCGGAGTATGTGCCGCCCTATGGAAAGGGCAGTTTGTACATCCGGCCCTGCCTGTGGGGGACGGGGGCGGTTCTGGGGGTGTCGCCTGCGCCTGAGTACACGTTCATGATCTATGTATCGCCGGTGGGGGCCTACTTCAAGACGGGGTTCAAGCCGGGGAAGTTTGTGATGATGAGTGATTTCCACCGGGCGGCGCCGAAAGGGATGGGTGGCGTCAAGGCCATCGGGAACTATGCCGCGACGATGTATCCGGGCAAACTGGTCAAGGCGAAGGGGTACAACGATTGTCTCTATCTGGATGCCCGCGAGGACAAGTACATCGAAGAGGTGGGGTCGGCCAATTTCTTTTGTGTCAAAGGGCGGACGTTGTTGACGCCGGCGTTGGGGTCGATACTGCCCGGGATCACCCGGCAGTCGGTCATGACCTTGGCGCGCGAGAAACTGGGGTTGGAGGTCCGTGAGGCCAGTGTTTCGGTTGAGGAGGCGATGGCGGCGGACGAGGCGTTTTGCACGGGGACGGCGACGGTGGTGTCGCCGATCGGGACGCTGGTGCTGGGGGAACGGGAAACCGTGTACCAGGGAGGCGAAGTCGGACCGGTGACCCGGAAGGTGTATGAGTTACTGACGAAGATCCAGATGGGCGAAGCCAAGGACGAGTGGGGCTGGGTCGAGGAAGTGTGAGGGGTCAGGACCACTTCCGGATGTAGGTGTGGGTGTCGAATTTCCGGTGGCAGCCGGCGGCGTTCATGTAGCGGATTTTACCAAAGACCGGGCGTTCGCCCCAGGCGCGGTCATGGGTTCCCCCGATGGCCCAGGCGACTCCGGCATAGCCGTTGGGGTCGCGCCCATCCAGTTCATAGCGGTCATTGAGGTGGATGGCGATGGTGAAGGCCGTGGCGGGGTCGGGACTCCACTCGAGAATCTTCTTAGCCCAGTACATCCGCAGGTACCCGTGCATACGCCCGCTGGTGACCATTTCCGACTGGGCGGCGTTCCAAAGCGGGTCATGGGTGCGGGCCTGTTCGAGGTCTGCGGCCGAGTAGAGGTATTCCCGGCGATCATCGGCATGGGCGAGGAGTGTATGGCGGGCCCAGGGTTGGAGGCCGTCAAACGAATCGTAGCGGTCATTCCACAGGCAGAAGTTATCCGCCAGTTCCCGGCGGACGATCAACTGCTCCAGGAAGGCGTCGCGGGCGGGGCCGGGTGGTTGCCGGTGGAGAACTTCCAGAGCCACACGCTGGGCCGAGATCTGCCCGAAGTGGAGGTAGGGGGATAGGTTCGAGCGACATTCGGAGTTCGGGTCGTTGGCGGCAGTGGCGTAGTGGGAGAGGGAGGCATTCACGAACTCATTGAGGCACCGGGTGGCGGCGGCGGAGCCGGCGGGGGCCCCGGGGACCTCGGCGACGGAGTCATCGAGGCGAAGGCGGGCGAGGAGGTCCAGGGGCTGTGGGGAAGGCGGGCAGGCGGGGGGCGGGCGGGGGTTGGAGTGGAGTGCGGGGAAGTCCCGCAGGAACTCGGGGAGAAGGCGGTTGATTTTTGGGCGAAGGGTATAGGCGCCATATTCCAGTTTTTGGGAGGCTTCCCAGGTTGGGACGATGTTATGGGCGTCGACCTCGAAGATGGGCAGGGAGCAGGACTGGCTTAAGGTGGTTTTCCACTGGCGCTTGATACGCAGGGGGTCGGCATCGCAGACGACAAAACCGGCCTTTAATGAAGTGGCGAGGCGGGCGATCATGGTGGGGGGGGAACCATGCAGGAGGATGAGCGGGATCTTCCTGGTGGCAAGTTTACGGCGGGTCTCCTCCAGGCCTTGTAGCATGAAGGCATAGTGCCGCCGGGTGGCGCCGAGGAATGCGTCCGTGACGCAGAAGGCCACCACGAGGGGGGCCCCCAGTCGCCCGGCAGTCTGTCGGGCGTAGAGCAGGGCCCAGTTGTCGTCCATACGCTGGTCGCGGCTCATCCAATAGATGACCGGGGCGTGCGGCGTTTCGGAGCCGGGTTGTACGAGACGGACGCGGCGCGGGTCTACAAGGTGTGGTCTGGACATGGGTTAATCCCTCTACGTCGGATGATAACAATTGACATTGGTGCTGGAAAGCGGCAAACCATTCACTAATCGGTCGACGACATCGTGGATGATATTACGAGGTTACCATGGCCATGAAATCCGCATCCGAAGTTTCAGGTTTTGGGAAGGGTTCTTCCCTGCGCAGGAAATGGGCGGAAGTATCCAAGATCTCCTTGTTGGTGTTCGTCCTGCTTTCCCTGGGGGTTATTGCGCTCTGGTCCTATGCGTTGACCCGCTATCGCGAACGCCAGATGGAAGGCGCGTATGCATCCCTGCACGCAATAGCGGACCTGAAGGTTGGTGAACTGACCCAATGGCAGCAGTCGCATTTGGACTATGGGCGCAGCCTGATGCGAAATTCCGCCACTGTCCGGTGGATCGCCGACATCCTGGGCAGTCCGGCGGACGGCCCGGTCCGGCAGGAAGCCCGGGAGTGGATGCAGGGGTTGGTGAAGCAGTATGATTTCCTGGACGTGGTGCTTGTAGATCCGAGCATGGAGGTGGTCCTGTCCTCTGAGGCGAAGGCCGCGACCATTGGAGCCCATGGGCGTCGCGGGCTGGCGCAGGCGATTGAGCGGGGGGCGGTGGAACTGTCGGATTTGCATGCGGTGGCGGAGGCGCGGGAGGTTCATCTCGATCTCTATGTGCCCATGTTCCGGGGCCAAGGCAGCGAGCGGATCCCGCTGGGGGCCTTCCTGTTTCGCGTGGATCCGCGGCGGATATTGTATCCGCTCATCCGTTCATGGCCCTTGCAGGATGAAAGCGGCGGATGCGAGTTGGTGCGGCGGGAAGGTCATGAGGTGGTGTATCTCAATCAACTGCGGAACGCGACCAATACCCCGCTGATGATGCGAAGCGATGTTTCGGAGACGAATCTCCCGGCGGCGCTGGCCGTGTTGGGGATGGATGGGTTGGTAAGTGGTGTAGACGCCCATGGGGTGCCGGTGCTGGCGGTGAGTCGTCAGGTGCCGGGTGCGGCATGGTGGTTGGTCGCCAAGAAGGACCGCCGGGAGGTTCTGGCGCCGTTAAGGACGTTGGAACTGCTGCTGACATTGACCGGGGTGGCGCTCATCAATCTTGCCTTGTTCGCCTTGGGGTTCTCGGTGTATCGGCAGAGGAAAGACCTGGCGCTGGCCCGGGCGCGCGAGGAGTCCGAGCGGCTTGCCTTGAGTCGGCATTACAGCAATCTGGCCAAGTACGCGAACGATATCATTCTTCTGGTGGATGCCGCCGGGCAGGTGATCGAGGTGAATGATCGCGCCTTGCGTTCCTACGGGTACACGCGGGAGGCGATGCTGGCGTTTTCGCTGAAGGCATTATGGCCGACAGACCGCCAGTCGGATTGTTTCCATGCCATTCAGAGGGCGCAACGCGAGCACTCGCTGACGGTGGAAACGGTGCATCGCCGGGCCGATGGAAGCACATTCCCGGTGGAGGTCAACCTGAGGGCGATCAATGAAAGCGGCGTGAAATTGATGCAGGCGGTGATCCGTGACATTTCGGAGCGGATCCAGAGAAGGCTGTTCTTCGACCGTTACCAGGCGCTGAGCCGGAATGCGCGGGATATCATCCTGTTCATGAACAGGGAGGGACAGATCCTGGAGGCGAATGAGGCCGCTGAGCACGCCTACGAGTACACGCGCGAGGAAATGGTCCGGTTAAGGATTCACGATCTCCGCGCCCCGCGCCATCTGGCGGAACTCGATCAGCTACTGGAGGAAGCGGCTTCGCGGGCGATTCTCTTTGAGACCGAACACCGGACAAAATCCGGGCGGCTGTTCCCGGTTGAGGTCAGCGCAACCCCGGTGACCATCGGGGGCGAGCGGGTTATCCTGAGCATCATCCGTGACAGTTCGCAGCGTAAACAAGTGGAGCAGGCGCTGGTTGTCAGCGAGCGCAACCTGAAGCACATCATGGATGTTGTTCCCCAGATCATCTATGCGCGTGACGACAATGGGCAGATCATGCTGGTCAACCACCGGTTTACCGAACTGGCGGGAAAGACGCAGGAGGAATTGCTGGCGGGGGCAAGAATGGCGTTAACAGAGCAGGACCGGGAGGTGGATGCGGAGGTGATCAGGTCAGGGCAGCCGGTTTTCATTCCCGAGGCGACCTGGAGCGAGGACGACGGCACCCTGCATACCCTGCAGACGACCAAGGCCCTGTTTGTGCCCTCGGGGCAGAGTCGGCCGGCGGTATTGAGTGTCTCGACCGACATCACGGAAAACAAGAGGCTCCATGACCAACTGTTGCATGCCCAGAAGATGGAAAGCGTGGGGCGGCTGGCCGGGGGTATTGCGCATGATTTCAATAACCTGCTTCAAGCCATTTTGGGATTCAACGAGATTCTGATGAACCGGATGGATGACGACAACCCCGGGCGGCAGGATGCGATGGAAATCGCCAAAGCGGCGAAGCGGGCGGGCGACCTGACGAAGCAGTTGCTGGCCTACAGCAGGAAGCAAGTGATGGATCTGCAGGTACGGGACCTGAATGCGATTGTCAACAGGATGACGGATTTCCTGATGCGCCTGGTGGGAGAGGGCATTCAGATTGCGATCAACCTGTCTGCGCAAAACCGGCCGGTTCGGGTGGATGTGAGTCAGATTGAGCAGGTACTGATGAATCTGGTTGTGAACGCCCGCGACGCCATGCCATCCGGCGGGCGGGTCAGCATTACCACGAGTGCCATCAAGTTGGCCGACGAGGAAGTCATGCATATTCCCGAGGCGTATTCCGGTTCCTTCGTCTGTCTTTCGGTCGGGGATACGGGGATGGGGATCAGTGAGGAGGTGCTGGCGCACATTTTTGAACCGTTCTTCACGACCAAGGGACTGGGGAAAGGGACCGGGCTTGGATTGTCGATGGTCTACGGGATTGTGAAGCAGCATGGCGGGTGGATTACGGTTTACAGCCAGATCAGGATGGGGACCACATTGCGGTTGTATTTCCCTGTGGCGGATCAGCCGGCGGGTGTCGAGGAGATCCATGAGGAGTTGGTGCGGGTGCCGCAGGAACTGCGTGCGTCACGGGTTCTGGTGGTGGAGGATGAAGACGGGGTCAGGCAGTTTGCGGTCAGGGTGCTGAGGGAGCATGGATTCCTGGTTTATGCCAGCCGCACCGTGGAGGAAGCCCTGGCGATGTTTGCCGAGCAGCGCGGTGATTTTGATGTGGTATTCTCGGATGTGGTGTTGCCGGATGGGAACGGGGTGAAGTTGGCGGGCATGTTGCGGAACCGTAAACCGGATATGCGGTTCCTGTTCACGAGCGGATACATGGATATTCAGGAACGATGGCCGGAAATCAAGGAACAACAATGGTTGTTCCTGCAGAAACCTTATCCGATCAAGGTGTTGATCGATAATATTGTTGCGGCACTGAAGATAAAGGATTTATCATCACAAAAAAGGGGGGGGCCATGAAGAACAAAAAAGGGCGGCATCGCCAGGGGGATGGACTGTTTACGGTGGCTTTTTGGCAGTTCATGTCGTTCGTCCTGATGGTGCTGGTGATTTGGGTCAACGAAGTGATGGATCTTTCGGCGCTCTGGTTCGGGACGCAGCCGGAAGCGGCGAATATCTTTCGGGGATCCGTGTTGACGGTGGCGGCGATCGTGGTGGCGGTGATCACGGTTGGGCACACCTATGTTCAGCAGAAGCGGATCATCAGTGGACTCCTGACGGTGTGTGCGGAGTGCCGCAAGATCCGGGTGGACGAGGAAAAGTGGAAGTTGATGGACGAGTATATTTCCGAGCACTCGCTGGCGTTGATCAGTCACGGATTGTGCCCCACGTGTTTTGAGGCCGCGCAGGAGGAGATCAGGGCCATGGCGAAGGAGCGCAGGAAGACGGTGTAGGGGGTCGGGTTAGCGGGTGTTCGCGGTGGCGCCCATGCGGAGGTAGGGGAGGATATCCTTTTCCAGTGTGCGGTTGGCGTCGAACAACATGAACCCCGGCAGGGATTCGCGGCGCAAGGCATTGATCTGGTCAATGACGCTGGCGGCATCCAGGCGGCTTTCATTGGCGGTGACGCCGATTCCAGGAATCAACTTGTTCCTGACGCCTGTGAAGCTGGATTGCGTGCGGCACCATTGCGCGAACTGGCCTGTCTTGTCCGTGTAGTTCATCGGGCATGCAAAATCCACGAGATCGCGACGAGCCCATTCGCCCCAATCCTGGCCGATGGAATCGCGGCAACCGGGATAACCCGGGTAGACGGCGGCTGACAGGCGGACGGCAGGGGCGGTGCGTTTGAGGTCCTGGCGGACGGCGGCCACCCATTCCGTGATCTGGTCGCGGCGCCAGCGGGCGAAGGCTTCGGCGCGGGGGCCGGCGCGGACATCGGAGGGCCAGTGCCGGACGGGGGTGCCGGTGGTGCGGGTGAAGCGCTGGCGGCAGCCTGAGCAATAGCAGTAGTCCCGGGAGTAGTAGCGGATGTAATCCAAGTGAATGCCGGCGACCGGGTAACGGGTGGCCAGGTCGCGGATGATGTCCAACTGGAAGGCGCGGTTCCGGGGATCGGAGGGGCATAGCCAGTCGAGGGGTTCGCCCTTGGCGGAGACCTGGAGACGGCCTTCGCGGCGGTAGGCGGCGAGGAGGCTGGCGGGGGCCCCATCCATGTTCCAGCAGATGACCCAGGCATGGACCTCGATTCCGTGGCGTTTGGCGGCGGGCAGGCAGGCGGCCAACTGGTCGCCGAGTGTGGAGGCGACGGGTGAGGCCGAGAGGAGGCGGCTGGCGTAATGGGCGCTCCAGGGGCGTTGCATGTGGGGGAACAGGGCGGTGATGCCGTTCCCGGCGAGGACGCGGCAGGTGTCATCCCAATTGCCGGGATAGAGGCCGGTGCCCGAGTGATTCCAGACACCCCGGAATTCGCCCTCCCTGGGGGTGGCTGTCCGGGCATACGCCTCCATGATGGCGTCATCCAGGAGGCGGGTGCTGGTGATGACTTGATCGTAGTGTCCGGTCCGGTACTGGTGTGAGATTCCGGTTTCGAGTTTTTGTGCCTGGGCCAGCAAGGCGGTGATTTTGGCATCGGCCGGGCGCGGGGTGGATTGCTGTTCGATGGAGGAACGGGCCTGCGAGGAATCGGGGAAGCGGTTGAGAGTTCCGGCGGTGGCCATGGCCTGTTCGGCGGCGACCTTGCGGAGATCGGGATCGCAGGCGCCGAGAAGGGCGATCAACATCTGCTTTTTGGCAGGGACGTCACCTTCCTGAAGCATGTGGGACATCCAGAACCCGTGCTCGGAGCGGGCCCAGGCGGGTTCGGGGGCGCGGCGTCCCGTGGAGTCTTCCCACCAGGCCATGATGGTGGAGGAGGGGGAGGCCGGGTAGACGGGGCGCAGGCCGAGGGAGTCCTGTTCGATACGGGTAGGGGTTCCCGGCGGGGCTTCGTTGGTGAAGCGAAAGGCGCTCCACTGGCCCGGCCGGCTGGCCAGGATACGGGGGGAGACGCTCAGGCCCATCAGGGTGGCGAGGTGCGGGTCGGCGGCGTGAAAGACCAGGAGTTTTCCGCCGTGCTCGACAAAGCGGGAGAGGGCGCGGAGTTCTCCCGACGCGAGCGTTTGATTGGAGTAAAGGATCACGACGCGGGTATCCCTGGTGATGGATTTGGCGGCTGTCTCGTCATCCGCCTGGGTTACGGGTATTCCCGCCTCGTGGAGCCAGCCGGCGAGTTTGGCGGCCATACGGCGCGCGTAGGTGCGTTCCGCCGGGTCAGGTACGGATGAAGAGGCCTGGACGAGGACTACGGGTTGAGCGGTGGACCGGGGAATGAATGGGGAGGAAGGCGAGGAGGACAGAGGGGCAGGGGGGTATGAAGCCGGGATGCGGCGGACGGGGTGGCAGCCGACGAACGGCATGAGCAGGGTGAGCAGCAGAATGACGGTTCCGGTACGGATCGGTTGGGACTGGAATGACATGGCTGCTTGATACCGAGGCGCGCGGCGTGGTGCAAGGCATTTCTGCTGAAATCAAGGCGTGACAGCGGGGGGGGGAATGGTTGATGGTTGATGGGGAGTGGTTGATGGTTGATGTTGGAGGAGCGGGATGAGTGGCCGTGTGACAAAACTTCTAGTGGATGGGCATGTTCACTTCTATCCGGGTTACGACTGGTGTGTGGCGGTCCGGGCCCTGGTGAATAATCTCGGGCAATACGCGGGGGGCGACGCGGTACTGATGGGGTTTCTGGCAGAGGGAGTGGGTTGTGGTTTCTTCCGTGAGGTCCGGGCCAATCCGGGGCGGTTTTGCGCGGAAGGATTGGCCATTGAGCCTTCGGCAGATCCCGGGGCCTTGGTGGTCAAGGTGGGCGGGATGCCAACGGCGTATCTGATTGCCGGACGGCAGGTGGTGACCGCGGAACGGCTGGAGGTGCTGGCGATTGGAACGGATGGGGATATCCCGGATAGCGAGCCGGTGCGGCGCACCCTGGAGCGGGTGCGTGAGGCAGGTGGCGTGGCGGTGTTGAGTTGGTCGCCGGGGAAATGGTTTTTCGGGCGGGGCCGGATTGTCCGGCAGTTGTTGGAAGAGGCGCCGGCGGGCAGTTTCCTGCTGGGCGACACCGCGTTGCGTCCGATGTACTGGCCGTTTCCGTCGCTGATGGCGCTGGGGCGCCGGCGCGGCTTCAAGGTGTTAGGGGGTTCCGATCCCCTGCCGTTGCCGCAGGAGGAGCGGCGGATCGGGACTTACGGGGTTTGTGTGCGGACGGCGTTCGACGAGGCGGCGCCAGCGGAGAGTGTGCGGCGGATGCTGACCTACGGCAATGTGTTCTATACTCCGATCGGTGAGCGGATGTGCCCCCTGGTGTTCATCCGGAAATGGGTGGCCAACCAGAGGGGGCGGAAAGCCAGGGTTTGATCTCGGCGATGGAGATCACGAGTTGTGTGGGTTAATCCGGCGCTGCAAAAAGTCTCTGGTCATTTTTCCTGAAGGTCCTTACATTAACGATTCAAGTCCGAGGACTACGATCATGGGTACGAGGAACACGAGGCGATGGATGACGGGAAAGCGAGGGTGCCGTGAGTTTGATTGAAGAAGCACTGCGGAAACAGCGTGAAGAGACTGAGAAGGCGCGAGGGGGTTTGACGATGCAGGCGCCTCCGCCGCTGCCGGAGCAGGAAGACGAGCCGTCTGTGGAGGAGCCTGCCCCGGGTCGGAAGGCTGTGCCGGTGCTTATCGCGGCGGTGGCAGGTGGAATTCTTATCCTGGCCGCGATTGTCTGGTTGTTGATGTACGGGGTCAACTTGCGCGCCGGCAAGGAAGTCAAATCCGTGAAACCGGACAATTCGGGGCGAAAAGTGGAAGCGGTTGACCGGAAGGAGACCAAGGTCGCGTCGGGTGTCGCCACGTCGCCCGCGCCGGTGTTGGTGACGGTGACGCAGGCGGTCGCGGTGGTTCCTGTGCCAACGCAGGCTGTTTCCGTGGTGGTGGCACCGGTGGTGACATCGGCTCCGGTGGTGGTGGCAGAGGTGGTGGTGACGGGTGAGGCGGCGGTTGCCAAGACGGAAGTCCTCCCGGCGGTACAGAAGATTACGGTGGCGGCGTGGCCAAGACTGACCATAACCGGACTTATCGGGGCGGGGCGGGGCGGGAAGAGCGCCGCGATTATCAACGGGCAAATGGTGCTGCCCGGGGCGACAATTGAGGGCGTCAAAGTCGAAGCGATTAGCCGGCAGGGGGTAAAGCTCAGTTTCGAAGGAGAGTCCCGCACCCTGATCGTGGGTGGTTCTACGGAGTAGCCGGTTTCTGCACGGGGCCCTGCGGTGACGACATGGCCATTTTCTCAAGGGTGGCGTCAAAATCGGCGGGTGTTGTCAGGAAGAAATGGCACCGTTTGCCGATGAGATGTTCCACCTGGGCGCGCAGCGACTTATTGTAGGGATTGAGGATAACGACCAAGGCGTCCTGCCTCATCAGTTCAAACACCATGGCGCCATAACGCACGATGAACTCCCCGGGGAGCATTTCAAAAGTGGATCTTTGGATATCAAACAGGGACAACGGGATGACGGGGATTCCGGAATCCTTGGCTGCGTAGGTCAGGATGTGGTCCAGGTTACGGTTGGCCCGGTCATGCAGCACATGCAGGACGGACAAGGTGACGGGGGTCTGGCTGCTGGAGATTTCGCTTAAATCCTGGGCGATTTGGGCGTACTCCTCCTGGTTCAACTGGTTGGCTTCAAACAGGGTCCAGGCGAAGGCGAGTTCAGTGGCCACATGGGAACTGCGGCGCTCGGTGTCCTCGATTTTGCGGGCATCACCGAGGATTTGTTCGGAGGGAATCTCAAATTCTTGCGCCGGTTTGCCGGTGGTCAGCAACGTTTCCAGTTGTTCGTCGGCTTTCAGGACGAGGGGGTCGCCGGTATGCTGTGCCAGGCGCTCCCGCAGGAGGGCGGCGGCATCGCGATCGTTGTCCGCGACGATGACGTTGACCAGTTTGAGCAGATAATCCCTGGATCGCGTGAGGTCGCCGACCTGTTCATAGGCATGGGAGAGTGCCTCGAGCGAGACGCGATCGTCCGGGATGGTTTCCACGATCTGCTCGAACGCCGCGATGGCGCTCCAGACCTGGTTTTCGATCTGTTCCCGTTGGTTGATGTCGTCCGTGGCCATAACAATCCTATTGTGTCACTCGCTAAAGACTGTCCAACGTTACGACGCTGATTGACAAAAAGCCAGTATAATGTCGGTCGACCGGGTGGGTGGGGCACTGATCCTTGTCTAAAGACGTTCCGACACTACGGTGACAACCTCGACACCCCTATTGTCATGGCGTGGCCGGGGGGCCCCCCACCACCCCGGGTCAAAGAAAA
>JBIJCW010000146.1:0-5897 GCA_044344495.1 Kiritimatiellia bacterium
TACCCTGCCCGCAATGCTACGCATAGCGTTGCAGGCGGGTCGTGCGGAAAAATTAACGCCACATTCTCTTTTCGGTTGTTGCCGCGTCTTCTCGGTGTCTTCGTGTCTCAAGCCTGGTACTCCAGGCGGGTGGTTGACTATTTTCTGGTGGATTGTCGAATGTTCGCCGTTCGGATTTGTTGTCCAGGACGACTTGTGTGTAAAGGGCAGGGCTTGCCCCGGTGGAGGCAAACGTTGAACGTGCGCGGCGGACCTGTGCCATTCATCCCACCTGAATTTTGCACGGGTTAGCGCAAAATTCACCCGAAGGGCCGTGATACGCCCGTTCCCACGGGCGTAAACGGGGTTAACCACGTTCGTTTTGTGAATAACCTGTTTGGTTATCCACAAAACGTCACGTCTTTGCGACTGCAGACGCCCAGACTGCTGTCGCAAAGTGGATTTTGCACCAAGTCGGTGCAAAATCCAGGTCCCAACTTTCTTCACCTGCGGCACAAGGCCGTAGGGATCGCCAAAACGGACGGTGAATCTTTTTAGGCACTTGCGTTGACACCGGCGACCCCCTATAGTTCCGCGCCATAAACAGTCCTCATGTGTGAACCGTTGTAAACCGTTTCAACGAAAGGAATGTCAACCTTGCGCGCACACTCGATGATCCTCCTGGTAACCCTGGGCCACACCCAACGGTTCGCCAAGGGCGATCAAATGACGCCCGCCATCAAGTGACACCCCTCATGAACCTTCGTCAAATACTCAAGCAGGTCGCACAGGGCGCCATCTCCCCTGCCGCCGCCGCCCACCATATCGACGCCACCCGCGAGAAAAATCTCGGCTTCGCCCGCGTCGATACCGACCGCCTGCGCCGCCGCGGCTTCCCGGAAGTGATCTTCTCCCAGGGCAAAACACCCGACCATGTCGTCAAGATCATGGCCGCCCTCGCCGAGTCCGGCCAGAACGTACTGGCCACCCGCGCCACCCCCGCCCAGTACGAGGCCGTGCACCGGGCCTTCCCGAAGGCCGTCTTCCACGAAACCGCCCGGATCATCGCCCTGGATGTCAAACCCCTTGCCCCGGCCACCGGCCTCGTCGCCGTCCTCTGTGCCGGCACCACCGATATCCCCGTCGCCGAGGAAGCCGCCATTGTCGCCGAAAAAATGGGCGCCCGCGTCCGCCGCGTCTTCGATGTCGGCGTCGCCGGCCTGCACCGCCTCATTCACCACCTGCCCGATCTCCAGAAGGCACGCGTCCTGATCGTCGTCGCCGGCATGGAAGGCGCCCTGCCCTCCGTCGTCGGCGGCATGACCCAATGCCCCATCATCGCCGTCCCCACCAGCGTCGGCTACGGCACCAGCATGCAGGGCACCGCCGCCCTGCTCGCCATGCTGAACACCTGCGTCCCCGGCATTACCGTCGTCAATATCGATAATGGGTTCGGCGCCGGCGTCGCCGCCGCCATGATCAACCGCCTCCCGGAACAACACCGGAAATCCACCCGCAAGAGGACTTCCCGATGAGCCGCACCCTCTGGTTCGACAGCGTCGGCGGCGCCAGTGGCGACATGATCCTCGCCTGCCTCATCGACCTCGGCGTCAAACCGGACGCCCTCCAATCCGCCCTCTCCACTCTCGGCGATTTCCATATCCGCCTTGAAGTCTCCCGCATGACCGACCACGGCATGTCCGGCACCCGTGTCGCCGTCCACGCACATGACCAGCACGACGCACACCACCACACCCAGGCACACTCGCACCGCAACCTCGGCACCATCACCACCATCATCAACGGCAGCCTCCTTCCCGACGCCGTCAAGCAACAGGCCATCACCGTCTTTACCCGCCTCGCCAACGCCGAGGCCGCCATCCACCAGACCACTCCGGACGCCATTCATTTCCACGAAGTCGGAGCCCTGGATGCCATCGCGGATATCGTCGGCGCCTGCCTGGGCCTCTCCCTGCTCGGCGTCGACCGGGTGGGCTTCTCACCCCTCCCCGCTGGCCACGGCACCATCACCTGCGCCCATGGCACCCTCCCCAACCCCGCCCCCGCCACCCTGGCACTCCTCCGCGGTTTTCCCATCGTCCAGGTGGATGAACCCTTCGAACTGGTCACCCCCACCGCCGCGGCGCTCCTATCCTCCTGGGCCGGCAACAACACCGCCCCTTCCGGGACCCTTGTCGCGGCCACCGGCAATGGGTTCGGACACCGCCAACTCAACAGCCGCCCCAATCTCCTCCGCGCCACACTCCTGGAAGACACGGCAACCGGTAATCCCTCCGATGTATGCCTCGTGCTGGAAACCAACATCGACGACACCACCCCGGAACTGGTCGGCGCGCTGACACAGAAACTTCTCGCAGGCGGCGCCTTCGATGTCTTCACCACCTCCATCCAGATGAAGAAACAGCGCCCGGGTATGCTGTTGACCGTCCTCTGTGCCCCTGCCCGCCGTGACACCCTGCTGGATCTGATCTTTACCGAAAGCACCACCTTCGGCGTGCGCGAGCACCTGACCCGCCGCACCATGCTGGACCGTCAATGGGAACCGGTCACCACCCCCTACGGACAGGTGCGCGTGAAACTGGGAACATGGCACGGAAAAATCGTCACGGCATCACCGGAATATGACGACTGTCTGGCCCTGGCGGAAAAGACGGGCATCCCCCTCCGCATTATCTACGAATCCGCCCGGGCGGAATCCAGCGGCAAAATAGGCAGGTAACGGATCTCCCGCCCCTCATCACACCGTGCTTCCGGACGGATGCTGGCGGCGGATGGATTGGATCGCCTTGTCGAGCTCCTGAAGCAAACGGGATCGGTCAGCCTGCGTTAAAGGCGGAGGCCCTCCCGTAATCGCCCCCGCACTACGAAGTTCCGCCATCAGATCCCGCGTCGCCACCGTCTGGCCAATGTTGTCCGCCCGCAACGGCTTGCCGGTTGGCCCAATCACATGCGCACCAACCTTCAGACAACGGCTCGCCAGCGGAATATCGGCGGTAATCACAATGTCATGCGGCTTCACATGCTCGACAATCCAGTCATCAGCCTCGTCAAACCCACCCCCCACCACTTCAAGCGTAAGCCATTTTTCTCTCGGAACCCGCATCCAGGAATTGGCCACCAGGGTGACACCCAGGCCATATCGACAGGCAACCCGGTACACCTCCTGTTTGGTCGGACACGCATCAGCATCGACAAAAATGTGCAACATAATTTAACTTTCAGCACCGAAAAACATGCTAGACTATCAACGATCGGAGGAAAACATGACCACCCCATCGCATCCATGGAAACAATCACTCGAACACCAGGCCCGGACTTTGCAGGAACTGATGCAACCCCATCGGTTGTCCGGGACCTCCTTTGTCAAACTGGAGGAAACCATCGTACTCGGGTGCTACACCATCCGCCGCTTGATCAACGGCTTCCTTCTCCCTGAGTCCTGCCGCCACCAGTCAGTCCCGATGAACGCTTTCCCGCGACGCCCCCACGGCAGCCCCCTCCCCGGCGACGAACCGCTCAAAATCCGCTATGATCTGGACAACGGACGACCCGTGCAGCACGATCCGCTCTTTCTCTGCCATCAGGTTCTGCAGAATTGCGTTTTTGAACCATGGTTGACACCGGATCACCTCCTCGCCGGCATCTACATAACCTCCGATCATCAACGCAAGATCGCACTCTACGGTGTAAGTCTCAACACCCTCCGGGACCTCTTCCTGCACTTGAGCGCCGACACTACAAGCGCCCCTTGATCTCACTTCACCGGAGACTTGCTCACGCTCGGAACAACCGCGGGCACGACCTCTACGGCCTCGATATCCAGAATGAGTTCCACATCGGCGCCCAGCATGGTAAGCCCGTTGGTCAGGGCGCCATTGTAGGCCAAACCGTAATCAAACCGGTTGATGACAGTCGTCGCATGAAATCCCGCACGATCCGGCCCCTGCATCCCCGTCCCGCTCCCCAGGAATTGCCCCTTGAAGGTCACCGCTTTCGTAACCCCGCGTAGCGTCAGGTTACCCGTCACGGCGCCTGAGTCTTGCTTCTCGCCCGGCGTGGTCTTGACACTCTCAAACGTGGCCATCGGATAGTGATCGGCATCAAAGAAATCCGGTGTACGCAGATGCTTCTCCCGTGCCCCGTTGGCCGTGTCGATACTGGCGACATCGACCCGCGCGGACACCCTCAGGGATGCCGGATCGGCCGGATCACCGGAAATCGTCCCGTCGAATTTGTTGAACCGCCCGACAAACGTCGAGTAGAGATGCCGGATACGGAACTGCACACTGGAATGCACCGGATCAATCTGGAACGTTCGCTCCGCCGCCCAGCCAGCGGTTGCCGCAAACGATCCCGCCACCAACAGAGCCATGGCCATCTTCTTCATGTGGATCCTCCTTTTTGTTGAAAACAACGATACTCCCATCCCGCCAATCGATCCACCCATTATTGCCCCCATACCCGCGCGCCGGGGCGCATCACAACATCCTGAAAGGCTGTCACAATCCTATACCACAATGACGTTGTTCAGCGATCCCTGATCATTCGGCACACTTTCGGGACAGTCGGGATCCGCGCGCCACTCGCCATTTACAATGTACTTGTACTCATGGCGCCCCGGCGGGAGCACGATTGTGGCCTTGCAGTGACCGCTGCCCGAGTCGTCGTTCATCCGATGCTTTCTCGGATCCCAGTTGTTAAACGTTCCTGCAATAAAGACTTCGCTTCCCGGCTCCACGTTGACCTGGAACCCGACCTTCTTACCTTTACTGCCAGTTGACTTCTTCATCGCTCCTGCTCCTGTTGCTTTTGCAGCACTTTCCTGAACTCATCACTTTTCGATCGATTGCAATATCATTCGTCGAATAAGCACCAAGATTCGCCTATGGGGTATAACCCTATGCGTAGGTGGATTCGCCTGCGTTTTCCAGCCCTGCTCCCTGAGCTTTTCGCCCGTGGCGTGCAGGTCCGGCGGCACGGTCAACCGTTTCCATGGCCCAAACAATGGCGGGCGGCGGCGGTGAAAGAAATAAATCGTGCTGGGGCGTTCTTGCTGTATGCTCGCCCGGTTAATGACAGGGCCAAACGACCAGCAGGGCAGCAAACCACCAGTGTTAATCAGGAGCATGTATTATGTGTTTTTCAGCAGGAGCAAGTTTTACGTCAGGCGTGTTGCTTACGTTCGTCGGCACGGAAACCCTGAAAAAAGTTCATAAACCTGCACAGATCGGCTTGGCCAGTATTTCGCTGTTCTTTGCTTTTCAACAATTTACAGAGGGCACTCTGTGGTTGATCATCGGAAAGTCCGGCTTTGCGGTACTGCAGACAGTGTGCACCTACATGTTCATGGTCATGGCGCAGGTCATTTGGCCCATCCTGGTGCCGATCTCTGTTCTGTTGATGGAGGAAAACAGAACACGGAAGAGAATCCTGTTTGCGTTATTGACGGTCGGCGCGGCCGTTACCCTGTACTATTCATACCGCCTGGTGTTCTATGATATGCACGCGGAAGTCAGCAGAAGGCACATCGCCTATCAAAGCACTGCACCGGAATATTCGGAAAGCATCACGATGTTGTTTTACCTGGTTGCGACGATAGCGCCTCTCTTCGTTTCCAGCATCAAGAGGATCTACATTGTCGGACTTGTGATGGGATTATCGTTCATTGTCACGGCCTTGTGTTACAAAAAGTTCCTGATCTCTGTGTGGTGCTTCTTTGGGGCGGTGTTGAGTTTTGTGCTTTTCTACATCATCAGGGAGTCGCACAAGAAGTTCCATTCCAGCAAAACTGCAAAGATCAGGTGATGAGGCTGATCAATGTTAGGGATGGTGAGCGGGGCCTGTAGCGCCCACGCTTTGGTTTTGATCCATCCTTCCTTACTCGGCAAGGATCATAA
>JBIJCW010000147.1:0-5894 GCA_044344495.1 Kiritimatiellia bacterium
ACCCCCTCACCGACGGGGAATTGTCCTTCTTCATCACCGGCTATGTCCGCGGCGATATCCCCGACTACCAGGCCGCCGCCCTCGCCATGGCCATCTATTTCCAGGGCATGACCCCGGACGAAACCGCCACCCTGACCCGCCTCATGATGCAGTCAGGCGATACCATCGACACCTCCTCCATCGCCGCCCCGAAAATCGACAAGCATTCCACCGGCGGCGTCGGCGACAAGATCTCCATCGCCCTCGCCCCCCTCGTGGCCTCCTGCGGCATCGCCGTCCCCATGATGTCCGGCCGTGGCCTCGGCATCACCGGAGGCACCCTCGATAAACTGGAGTCCATCCCCGGATTCCGCATCAACCTTCAGCCCGCCGAGTTTATCAGCATCCTTAAGGCCTGCGGGTGCTCCATGATCGGGCAAACCGGGCAACTCGTCCCCGCCGACCGTAAACTGTACGCCCTGCGCGACGTCACCGCCACCGTCCCCTCCATCCCCCTGATCGTCTCCAGCATCATGAGCAAGAAACTCGCCGAGGGCATTGACGGCCTTGTCCTGGACGTCAAGTGCGGATCCGGCGCCTTCATGCAAACCCCCGCGACCGCCCGCGACCTCGCCCTCGCACTCATCGGGGTGGGCCGCTCCATGGGCAAGCGCGTCACCGCCCTGATCACCGCCATGGACCAGCCGCTGGGCCGGACCGTCGGCAACGCCCTTGAAATCCGCGAGTCAATCGACATCCTGCTGGGCCGCGGCCCCGGCGACAGCACTGAACTGACCCTTCAACTCGCCGCTGAAATGACAACCCTCGCCGGCCTCACCCCGAATCCCGAGGCCGCACGCCCCCTCCTTCTCCGTAAACTGGAAACCGGTCAGGCGCTGGATGTCTTCAAAACCATGGTCCGCCTGCAGGGCGGCTGCGACGGCATTGTGGATACACCCGCCCTCCTGCCCTCAGCCCCCCTGCGACAACCCTACGCCGCGCCTTGCTCCGGCTTCGTCGCCACCGTGGATGCCGGCAGTATCGGTCGCGCCGCCCTGCTCCTGGGAGCGGGCAGGACCAAAACCACCGACCGCATTGATCCCGCCGCAGGCCTCTCGGCGCTGGTCAAGGTGGGCGAACAAGTCACCGCAGGCCAACCCCTCGCCATCCTCCATGCCGCCACCCCGGAACACATCTCAACCGCGTTGCCCTCCGTCCAGAACGCCTTCACCATTGTCCCGGGACCCGTCACCCCTCCCCCACTGATCCTGGAACGCCTATGAACATGTCCCTCCTCACAACCGCCACCCAAACCGTCCGCCAGACCTGGCCCGCCGCCCGGCCACACCTCGCCATGATCATGGGCTCGGGATGGAAACAGGTTGCCGACAGTTTCACCATCAGGGCCGCCATCAGCTATGCGTCCCTCCCCGTCCTTGGCGCACCCGGTGTGGAGGGACACGGGGGCCAACTCCTTTGGGCTGACCACGCCGGCACCGAACTTCTGATCTTCGCGGGACGACGCCACCTCTACGAAGGGGTTCCCATGGAAACCCTCGCCTTCCCCATCCACCTCGCCAAGACGCTCGGGGCTTCCGGCATCGTCCTCACCAATAGTGCCGGCGGCATTAACCCTGCCTTTTCGCCGGGGTCTGTCATGGTGCTGGACGACCATATCAACCTCATGGGAACCAATCCGCTACGCGGCCCCCACGATCCTTTTTGGGGCCCCCGCTTCCCCGACATGTCCCATGTCTACGATCCCGGCTACCGCGCCGGACTGGATCGCTGCGCCACGGAAACCGGCATTGCCCTCGTTCACGGCGTTTATCTCGCCGTCTCGGGCCCCTCGTACGAAACCCCCGCCGAAATCGCCGCCTTTCGAAAACTGGGCGCCGACGCCATCGGTATGTCCACCGTGCCGGAAGCCATCCTGGCCCATGCCGCCGGCCTGCGGGTCGCGGGCATTTCCTGCATCACCAACACCGCCGCCGGTATCGGCCATTCCCTCTCCCACACCGAAGTCCTGTCCAACGCCAAAGCCTCCATCCCCACCCTGACCCATCTTCTCCAGACCTTTGTATCCACTCTCATTAACCATTCCCCATGAACCATCAACCATCAACCATTCCCAAACCCCTCCTCGCCTCCGCCTTCAAGGCCGCCACCCAAAGTTATTCCCCTTACTCCAAATTCCCCGTCGGCGCAGCACTCCTCACAAAAAACGGGAAAATCGTTTCCGGCTGCAATGTCGAGAACGCATCCTACGGCCTCACCCTCTGCGCCGAACGGACCGCCCTTGCAACGGCCATCGCCTCCGGCCACCGTCACTTCAAGGCCATCGCCGTCGTCGGCGGCCGCCGCAAGGCCATCCCCCCCTGCGGCGCCTGTCTTCAGGTACTGGCTGAATTCTGCGACCCTGACACCCCTGTCTTCCTGGCACCCTTGGATAAACCGGACGCCGTCGAACGCCTGCAACTTGGCGACCTCTTGCCCAAGGCCTTTCATCTCTACTCCCCAACCCGCTGATCCATCCCATCTCCATGCAGACATACCCTGCCCCCGAAATACCCAGGACCCCCGCCTGCACAGGCGCCATCGAGGTCATCCACCGTCTCAACGCTGCCGGCTTCATCGCCTATCTGGCAGGCGGTTGCGTCCGCGACCTCATCATGGGCCGGCCCCCGAAGGATTTCGATATCGCCACCAACGCCATCCCTGACAAGGTCATGGACCTCTTCCCCGACGCCGTGGCCGTCGGCAAATCATTCGGCGTGGTTCGCGTGCCGGTGGCGGGAAACTGGTATGAAGTCGCCACCTTCCGCAAGGACGCACCCTACCTCGACGGACGCCACCCGGCCTCCATCACCTTCTCCGACCCCCCCACCGACGCCCAGCGTCGCGACTTCACGGTCAACGCCCTCTTCTGCGACCCGACCACGCAAACCATCATTGACCATGTCGAGGGAAAAGGCGATATCACCCGCCGGCTGATCCGGGCGGTGGGCATCCCCCTGGATCGCTTCCGGGAGGACCACTTGCGACTGCTGCGTGCCGTCCGTTTTGCCGCCACCCTGGACTTCACCTTGGATCCCGCCACGGCGGAGGCTATCCTCGCCACCGCCGCCAGCATCGCCACCGTCAGCCCCGAACGCATTCGCGAAGAACTCACCCGGCTTCTTCTCGAAGCCAACCGTGCCGGCGACGCCCTCGTCATGTTGTCCGAGCTCGGACTGCTATCCGTCTTGCTGCCCGAAATCTCCGCCATGCACGGAACCGAGCAACCCCCCGAGTACCACCCCGAGGGCGACGTATTCCAGCACACCGTCATCATGCTGAACGACATGGACACCACGGATCCCCAACTGGCCTGGTCGGTCCTGCTCCACGATGTTGGAAAACCGCCAACGGCCCAACTCAAGGAAGGCCGTTGGCGCTTCGAACGACATGCCAATGTCGGCGCTGATGCCGCCCGGGCCATTCTGGAACGCTTGCGTTTTTCATCCCATGACATCGAGGCCATCACCCACATGGTTGGCAACCACATGCGCTTCATCAACGTGGAATCCATGCGGCGCGCCACCTTGCGCAAACTCGTGGGCGCTCCGACATTTCAAGCCGAGTTGGAACTACACCGCCTCGACTGTGCCGCCAGCCACGGCGATCTCTCCAATCACCGCTACCTGGGCGATTTCCGCCGGCAAATGGATTCCGAACCCATGCTCCCTCCACCCTGGATTTCCGGAAAGGACATCATGGCCCTCGGCATCAAGGAGGGACCTGAAGTGGGAGAATGGCGTAAACGCGCTTATGACGCGCAACTGGAAGGCACCTTCCCCGACCGCGAAGCCCTGCTCACATGGATACAGGGCGAAATCCGCCGTCCACCCGCGTGATCAGGCCGCCACCGAAATGCTCTCGAGCGTGATCCGCCGCGAGACCACCATTGCCTTCGTGACATGGAACGCGCGAATCGTGCCGCGCCGGGGCACCTCGAACATCACCTCGAGCATCAGGTGCTCAAGAATCGCACGCAACCCGCGGGCCCCGGTCCGTTTCTTGATCGCAATACGGGCCAGTTCGCGTAGCGCACTGTCCTCGAACGTCAACTTGACGTTCTCCATGGCCATCAACTTCTGATACTGGCGGATCATGGAGTTCTTCGGCTCCACCAACACCCGTACCAGATCGTCCTCACTCAACGCCTCCAGGGTGCTTACCACCGGCAACCGCCCCACAAACTCGGGGATCAGGCCGTACTTCATCAGGTCTTCGGGTTCCACATGGTGCCCCGTGATTTCAGCCACCGGTTTCTCCGCCTCCGGCCCGAATCCCAGCGCCAATTTATCCACGCGCCGCCGCAGAATCTCGTCCAACCCAACAAACGCACCGCCGCAAATGAACAGGATGTGTTCCGTGTTGATCTTGATGTACTCCTGCTGCGGATGCTTTCGCCCCCCCTGCGGAGGAACATTGGCCACCGTCCCCTCCAGGATCTTCAACAGGGCCTGCTGGACACCCTCTCCGGAAACATCCCTCGTCAGGGAGGCATTATCCGTCCGGCGCCCGATCTTATCAATCTCATCAATGTAGACGATACCCCGCTCCGCCCGCTTGACATCGAAATCCGACGCCTGCAGAAGACGCAACAGGACATTCTCAACATCCTCCCCGACATAGCCGGCCTCGGTCAGTGTTGTCGCGTCAGAAATGCTGAAGGGCACATCCAGACACCGCGCCAGCGTACGCGCCAACAGGGTCTTGCCGGTCCCCGTCGGCCCAATGAGAAGAATGTTACTCTTCTCAATCTCCACGTCCTGAAACATCTTGTTCGCCTCGGCATGGTCGCCCTGCTGCAAACGCTTGTAGTGGTTATGGACCGCCACCGCGAGCACCTTCTTGGTGTGTTCCTGCCCCACCACATACTGGTCCAGAAACTGAAACATCTCGTGGGGCTTCGGCACCGAGACGGCCGCCGCCTTCTTCGGCGCGGGCGTCACCGCCGCTCCCCCGGCCTGCTTGAACAAATCGCCGCACAGCGAAACGCAGTCGCGACAGATGAAAACCCCCGGCGGCCCCGCCAGCAAACGCCCCGTGATCTCGGGCGGACGACTACAGAATGAACAGGACGTTTCTTTTTGCTTACCTTTGGCCATGATATCCCCCAACAGGTTTCATTAGGATCGCCCGGACCCGATCATGTCGCGGCCGGCGCCACCTTGCGACTGGCCAGCACCGAATCCACAAGACCGTAGGCCTTGGCTTCGTCGGCTGACATGAAAAAGTCCCGGTCGGAATCCTTGACAATCACCTCCAGCGGCTTGCCGGTATGATGCGCCAGAATCCCATTCAAACGGTCACGCAACCGCAGGATTTCCCGCGCCTGGATGCTGATATCCGTCGCCTGCCCCTGCACGCCGCCCCAGGGCTGGTGGATCATGATTCGCGCATTGGGCAGGGCAAACCGCTTGCCATGCGCCCCCGCCGCCAGCAACACCGCGCCCATGCTGGCCGCCTGGCCCACACAGTAGGTCGCCACGTCGCACTTCAAAAACAACATCGTGTCGTAAATCGCCATTCCGGCCGTCACCGACCCGCCGGGCGAATTAATGTATAGACTGATGTCCTTCTCCGCATCCTCACTCTGGAGAAACAGCATCTGCGCGATGATCAGGTTTGCCACATCATCATCGATTCCCGATCCGATGAAGATAATCCGATCCTTGAGCAGGCGCGAATAAATGTCATACGCACGTTCGCCGCGCCCCGTCTGTTCCACCACCATCGGCACCAGCATCTGATTTCTGGTCTGCATCCGTTTGTCTCCTTAAATGTCCAATATCAGTCTCTGCCACCCCTGTCGGGGTGGCTCTCTCACCCAGCGGTAACCTTGACATCCGCCATCAAGACATCCA
>JBIJCW010000148.1:0-5888 GCA_044344495.1 Kiritimatiellia bacterium
CGCCCGGGATGGGGGGGCCTCCGCGCATCGGGGATGACTCGCAGGTAGGGGGGCAGGCAGGTGTGCTTAAGGATGTGCCGGCGGCGACGTTTGTTTCGGGGTATCCGGCGATGCCGCACGATGAGGCCCGGAAGGCGCATGCGCACATGATGAGGATTCCCGAATTGAAAAAGCGTGTCGGGGAGATTGATCAGCGGTTGAAAGCGCTGGAGGAGCAGGCGTGAAGGTATTTTTGACAGGAGGCGCCGGTTACATTGGGAGTGTGACCACCGAATTGCTGCTGAACGCAGGGCACGAAGTTGTGGTGTTTGACAATCTGGAGCGAGGGCATCGTGATGCGGTGGACCGGCGGGCACGACTGATCGTGGGGGATTTGCGAAATGCCGGGGAGGTAGAGAAGGCCATGGTGGAGTCCAGACCCGAGGCCGTCATGCATTTTGCGGCGTATGCACTGGTGGGCGAGTCGATGCAGGACCCGGGGCTCTATTTCACCAATAACGTCACCGGCGGTGTGAATCTGGCGGCGGCGATGCTCAAGGCGGGCGTGTCGAGGATTGTGTTTTCATCGACGTGTGCCACCTATGGGTTTCCGGACCGGATTCCGATCACGGAGGATACGCCGCAGCGACCGGTGAATCCCTATGGTGAATCCAAACTCATGTACGAAAAGGTTCTGGGTTGGTACCAGCAGATCCACGGTCTGCGGCCGGTTTTTCTGCGCTATTTTAATGCTTCCGGGGCAACGCCAACGTTTGGTGAGGATCATGAGCCGGAGACGCACCTGATTCCCAACGTGATCAAGGTGGCGCTCGGGCAAAAGCCGTGCGTGAATGTTTTCGGGAACGATTACAACACGCCGGATGGCACCTGTATTCGCGACTACATTCATATTGTCGATTTGGGTCGGGCGCACATTCTGGCGCTGACCGGGAGTCATACAGGGGCGTTCAACCTCGGGACGGGGACAGGGTTCTCGGTCCGCGAAGTCATTGATGTGGTACGGCAGGTTACAGGGCATCCCGTACCGGAGGAGTTCTCGCCGCGGCGGCCGGGTGATCCGGACCGGCTGGTGGCGGGGGCGGAGCGGGCGAAGACCGTTCTGGGATGGAAGCCGGAGTTTTCGAATCTGAAAGCGATAGTGGAGAGCGCGTGGGAATGGCACCAAAAGCATCCCCGCGGATACAAGAAAACGGCCTGATCGGCCGTGGAAAGCGAGAAAGCAAAGATGAGCAAGGTAAGCAAAGGTGGCGAGACAGGATCTTCATCCGCGTTGAGTGCGGTGTTGGCACAGATTCAGAAGGAATTCGGCGATGGCGCCATCATGCGCCTTGGGGAGGCGGAGGGGCACAAAGAGATTTCGGTGATATCGACCGGGGCGCTTTCGCTGGATATGGCGTTGGGGGTGGGTGGGTTGCCACGCGGGCGCGTGGTTGAGATTTTCGGCCCGGAATCCTCGGGCAAGACCACGTTGACACTCCACGTGATCGCCAATGCCCAGAAGAACGGCGGGTTGGCTGCATTTATCGACACCGAGCACGCGATGGATCCGATGTATGCGAAGAAGATCGGCGTCAACCTCGACGATCTTCTGGTTTCGCAGCCGACCTCGGGCGAAGAGGCGTTGAGCATTTGCGAGACACTGGTGCGCAGTAATGCGCTGGATGTGGTTGTGCTGGATTCGGTGGCGGCCTTGGCGCCGCGCGCGGAATTGGACGGAGAGATGGGCGATGCGCACGTTGGGTTACAGGCGCGGTTGATGTCGCAAGCGCTGCGGAAACTGACGGCAGCCATTTCGACCTCCAAGACGCTTTGCATCTTTACGAATCAGATCCGCGAAAAGATCGGCGTCATGTTCGGGAATCCGGAGACGACGCCCGGCGGGCGAGCGTTGAAGTTCTACGCATCGGTCCGGTTGGATATCCGCAGGATCAGCGCCATTAAAGATCCCGCCGGCAAGGTGGTTGGGAACCGGACGCGCGTGAAGGTGGTGAAGAACAAGGTGGCCGCGCCGTTCGTCGAGTCTGAATTCGATATATTGTTTGCGCGGGGCATCTGGTGGGCGGGGTCGGTGGTGGACTGTGCCATTGAACACGGATTAATCGAGAAGCGCGGGTCATGGCTTTCGTTTGACGGAAATCAGCTTGGTCAGGGACGCGAGGCCGCCGCCGAGCAGGTGGGCAAGGATCCGGCGCTGGAGAAGCAATTGATCGCCAAGATCAGGGAGAAGTTGTCCGCTGCCGCCAAGTAGCGAGATCTCTGATTTCGGGAGTGCAAGCGCCGCTGGAAACAGCGGCGTTTTTTTATCCATGCAGCGGCCCAGGGACTTCCAGAGGGCTCGTCACTCCGGCCAGTGGGCTTCGGCGGTGATGGCGATGCCGCCCCTGGGATTGAAGACGCCTTTGACGGTGATTTCGCGCGGGCGGATCGTCCTGACGATATCATCCAGGACCCGGTTGACGACTTCCTCGTGGAAGGTGTGGTGGTTCCGGAAGGAAAACAGATAAAGTTTCAAGGCCTTGCTTTCCAGGCAGAGTTTTCCGGGGATGTAGTCGATCGAGATGTGGCCGAAATCGGGTTGGTGCGTGATGGGGCAGCGGCTGGTGAATTCAGGGCAATCAAAGCGGACGTGGTAGTTGCGGTTGGGGTACCGGTTTGGGAAGGACTCGAGTCGTGCCTTGTCGGGCGAGTCTGGATACCGTGTGGTGCTGTGGCCCAGAAGTGTCAATCCCTTTACTTTGCGTGTGGTCATAATCGTGCCTTATTTTTCCGTCATTATCCAGATTCCGTCCCACTTGTCCATGGGGAGGTTGGTGATGCGGTAGCGGCTGGCATAGGCGGCTGCGGCGGGGTCCCCGGCTGCGATATCTTGAAATTCCTGTAATGCGGAACGGAGGTCGCCCGCATAGAAGGCGGCAAGGGCTTTGGCGAAGCGGGCAAGAAGGTCCTGACGGGCAGCGGCCTGTGCGGGCAGCATTGGTTCGAAGATACGGACTGGTTCGCGGCGTCCGATGACGCGAACCAGTCCCAGTTCACGGGCGGCAATCGAGTCATCCAGTTGGTGGCGGGTGGATTCCGAGATAAGAATGGTGGTGCCGAACTGTTTATTGATGCCTTCCAGGCGGGAGGCAAGGTTGCCGGCATCCCCGAGGAAGGTGTAGTTGAAGCGCTGACGCGAACCCATGTTGCCGACGACCACGGGGCCGCTGTTGATGCCGATCCTTTGAATGAGACTGGTGCCGACCTGTTCATGGAAGGTGGGATTCAATTCCGACAGGCGTTGCTGGCATTCCAATGCGGCGCGGACGGCGCGGAGGGCGTGGTCGTGCTGCGAAAGCGGAGCATTCCAGAAGGCGATGATGGCGTCACCCTCGTACTTATCCACGGTGCCGCCGTTGGCGTAGATCACATCAGTCATGGCGGTGAGGTAGTCATTCAGGAGAGTGGTGAGTTGTTCGGGGGTCAGGTGCTCCGAGAGGCCGGTGAAGCCTTTGACATCGGAGAAGAAGAGGGAAAGGGTGCGGGTCTCGCCGCCCAATTTGAGGCGTTCGGGATGCTGGACTAGTTCCTCGATGACGACGGGGGAGAGGTATTGTTTAAAGGCACCCTTGATGAAGCGCTTCTGTTTGCCTTCGGTGGCGAAGTTGATCGCCAGGGCGCCAACGAGGGCGGGGGCGAGGGCGGTGTATTGGATAACGATTGGCAACCACTGCCCGCGGGTGTATGCCAGAAGGCCCAAGAGGGTGGGAATGGGGAGCAGCACAACGAAGGTCAGCACGTTCTGCCAGGCGGTCCTTCCGAGCCGTACGCCGATGGCACCGGTCATGGCCAGGAGGAAGGTCAGGGTGATGACCCAGGCGGGAGGGGTATCGCGCATGAAGTCGGCCGCCAGCAGGTTGTCCAGGAAGGTGGCATGTAGTTCCACGCCAGGGTAGACGGCGGAGACAGGGGTTGGTTTGAGGTCGAAGAGGCCGGGAGCGGTGAAACCGAAGAAAACATAGGCATTGGTAAAGAAGGAGGGTGGGATAATCGGCGGTTTGCCTTCCTGTATGCGCAATTCGGACTCGATGACAGCGGCGACATTGACGGTTTTGTGGGTTTGGGAGGGGCCCCGGAAGTGGAGGATGACATTGCCATCGCGATCGATGGGCAGACGTGTGTTTGAAGGCCCGGTGGAGAAGAAGTCCCCGGAGAGGGATAGGTGGCGATCCTGAGGCGCGGTGAGGCGCGACGCCAAGCCCAGTGATGGGACGACCTGTCCGTCGAAGCGGCTGAATGGTTTCAGGCGTCGGTAGATTCCGTCACTGTCCGGGTTGCCAAAAACGGTGGCGAGCAGGGCGGCATTGGTGGCCACTTCGGGGATGGGGAAGGTGGCGCGGGCCAGGGGGCGGCACTGGGAGGTCGTGGCGGACCCGGTTTTCAGGGAAACCGCAGGCGGCGGTATGTCGGCGGGCCAATTGGTTTGTCCGCCCGTTCTATTGGCCACGAAGACGGCGCCAACGAAATTACCGGAGCGTCGAATGGCATTGCCGAAGGCGGCATCGTCTTCCACGCCCCATGGCGAAGGTTCGCTGTAGATGACATCGAAGGCAACGGCCTTGGCGTTGCCCCTGCGGCAGAAATCCAAGATGGCGGTGTAGACTTGTCGCGGCCAAGGCCAGTCCCATCCCCGTGCTTTGCCCCAGTCCAGACTGTATTGGTCAAGAAAGATAAGCCGGACCCGATCGGTGGCGGGGCCCGGTTTGGAGAGGCGCGCCGCGCGCCAGTCCCACGTTTTGGCCTCCAGATGCGTCAGGGCATCAGCCTGCCACAGTACCAATGACAGGATGCCGGCAACGATGCCGATCCCAATACCCTGAAAGATGCGTTTCAGCATGTGTGGCAGGTGTGACGTCTCAGAGGTCTTTGATGGCCTTCTCGAACCGCTTGGTGACAGCGGCGGAGAGGTGTTGTTCAGGAGCGGATCCGATGAGTTTCGTGATCTCGGCAATCCGGTCCTTAGGGGCAGGATGGGTCTTGGCGAAGTCCAGTCCTCCCGGTTTCAGGCGCTTGTCCATTGCCATCAGCATGGTTCTCAATCCGGCGGGATCGTATCCGGCGCGGCGCAAGGTGCCGATGGCGGTCTTGTCGGCCTGGAATTCCAGATGGCGGGCATAACCGCTGTTGACCATCTTTCCGGTGATATCCGAAATGGAGTCCTCGAAAGTCTTGGTCAAATCGGCAAGTTCCTTACCGCCGAGGTTCTTGGCGGCTTCGGTGCCCAGAATGGTGGCGGCGGAAGTCAGGCGGCTCTTGCTGATGGCCTGAAGGCCATGGTTGAGACTGACGTGGGCCACTTCGTGGGCCAGCACAGCGGCGAGGGCATCCTCGTTGGGGCAGCACTTGAGCATGCCGCGGGAGACGAGGATCAGGCCGCCAGGGGCGGCGAAAGCGTTGATGTCGTCGGTGTCCATGATAAGGAAGTGATATCCACCGAAGGTCTCCGGGCGGTCCGAACAGAGGGCGAGATACTGCCCCAGTGTGTTCAGGTACTCGGTGAGTTTGGCGTCATCGAGCGGCTTGTTATGGGAAAGAATGGTCGCGGCGACCGTACGCCCGATGTAGTACTCCTGTTCCGGGGTGATGGACTCAAAGACTTTGCCGACGGCGCTGGCCGAACGGTTGATGGACTGGGCCTGTTCATCAGAGATGGCGCCGGTGGCAGCGGCCACGGAGGTGCCTGCCTCCGTGATCATGTCCAGGGTCTTGCAGCCGGCGAGGGTAAGTCCCGTGATGGTGAGGAGGAGGGTGATGAGCAATTTCATTGGGCGCCTCCTTGCGAAGAAGCAGTCTGGCCGCCTGCTTCAACAAAGGCTTTGATTTTCGGGGGGGGGATGACGATTTTTTCCATC
>JBIJCW010000036.1:0-14884 GCA_044344495.1 Kiritimatiellia bacterium
GGTGGACGGCATTTTCAACTCCATCTCCGGTGCAACCCCAACCGGGGCACCAACCCCCTTGGCAACCCCTGCCGTCCGGCGCACAGCGTACTACTCACGACCTTCCACCCCTCCCCCTCCTTCCGGTGGTGGGGATGACGAGGACGATCAGGAGACGGACACAGAACGTGATTCCTTTATCAGCGCAAAGCAATCCACTCCCGCGGCGAAGTTTTCCGCCCTGAGCGCCGCCACACCCTCCAATCCACCCCCTTCCGGAGGCGGATCCACACCTCCTCCCGCAGGTGGAACCGGATCATCCTCTACAACGGTCGTGCCCGGCGCCTCTGCCTCCTCCGCCCAAGCCGCGCAAGTGCCCACGGTAGACTTCAGCGACGAGCGGGTGGGTCTGAATATTGGCGTTTCCAAACGGATTGGCCGGCATACCCCGGGTGGTCAACTGTCCTACAGTTCGGAAAGTGACTATACCTCCTTGGGACTGAGCCTTCAGGACGCCGTCGACTTCAACCGCAAGAACACCACCCTGGTCTTCGGTGGGGCCTACACGCACGACATGATCGCGCCAGCGAACAGCACCTTGGACCAAACCAAGGACACGGTTGACCTCATGCTCGGCGTCACCCAAGTCCTGTCGCCATCAACCCTGCTTACGCTCAACCTATCCGTGGGACAGGTAAACGGTTTCATTTCTGACCCTTACAAAGTGGTTGAAATGAATGGCGTCCTCAAAGGCGAAAAGCGACCCGACTCAAAGGATAAACAAATCCTCTATGTCGCCCTCGATCAGTTTATTGCCCCACTGAACGGAACGGCCGAGATCAGCCTGAGGCACTATCAGGATGGTTTCGGCGTTACCGCTGAGACGCTGACCCTTGAATGGTTCCAGAAAATCGGCGAGCATTTCATCCTTGCGCCCCTGGTTCGCTATTACGATCAGACCGAGGCCGATTTCTATGCGGTCCGTTTCACTGGTAATCCGGAGTTCTACAGTTCGGATTACCGCATTTCCTCCTTCAGTGCACTCGGCTACGGGTTGCGACTCATCTGGTCTCCCACCCAGCGACTTTCCCTGGATGTCGGCGTGGAACAGTATGACCAGGAAGGCTCCGATGGGGTAACACCTCAGGTGGTCTATCCGACTGCCACAGCCGTCACCGCCGGAATACGGATCGCGCTCTGACCTACCCATGAAGAATACAGCCTACAGCGCTTTTTCGTTTCAGGCCATGGGCACCGAGTGCCGTGTACAGCACGACTTTACGTCCTATGCTGAAGCGGATGCATTCAAGCAACAGGTTGTGGCGTGGGTTCGCGAGTTCGAAAACGAGTTTTCCAGATTCAGACCCGAGAGTCTCATCAACCGGATTAATGACTCTGCCGGCACAAGCTGGGTGAATACCACGCCAGAAGCCGAGAGCCTTTTTTCCCTGTGTGACTGGTTTTACTGGTCAACCAATGGCGTCTTCGACCCTGCCGTGCTTCCGCTCGTGAAACTCTGGGACTACCATGCGCCACGCCGCGGCACTCCCAATGATGATGAAATCGCTGATGCGCTTGCCCACTGCGGGTGGCGTCATGTTCGACGGGAAAAGGGGCGCATTTTCCTCCCGCAAGCGGGAATGGGACTTGATGTCGGGGGCATCGGCAAGGAATACGCCGTTGATCGCGTCTTTGAAATGGGAATCCAACGCGGCATCAGGAATATCCTGGTCGACTTCGGGCACGATCTCAGAGTGCACGGTGAACCCCCCGAAGGCGGACCCTGGCGGGTCGGCCTTGAGGACCCCCACGACCCCGGCCACTGTTGGGGCGGCGTTTCCGTCCGCGACCGTGCTGTGGCCACCTCCGGCGACTATCTCCGCTACTTCACCGATAACGGTGAACGCTACGGACACATCCTTGACCCGCGTACAGGCCGACCGGTCCACAACGGAACAAGTTCGGTGAGTGTCGTAAGCGCCACCTGTACGGAGGCCGGAATCCTGTCCACCTCGGCCTTTATTCTTGGTGGGGAAGCCGGACTGAATCTATTGGATTCCATCTATACGGCGGAAGGATGCATCAGTGAAAAAGGACGTCAGTACTTCTCAAGGAGATTCCATGAATACGCCATTTGATAACGGTCACGAAAAACTGCATCGCCCGTTCTCGACACCAGTCAGGCATGGCCTGCGGATCCTGCTCGCCGCCCTTCTGATAGCGGGTGCCTGCTCGGCCTCCGCCCAGTGGAAAACAGGTTCGTCCTTGCCCGCCCTGAAAACGTTCTCCCTGGAAGGTGCACCCCCTCCCAGTATGGCCGGCAAGGTGATCGTCGTGGACTTCTGGGCATCGTGGTGCGGCCCCTGCAAGGCCTCCTTCCCCGTTCTCAATGCTCTCCAGCAGAAGTATTCCGCAGCAGGCCTGATAATCCTTGCCATCAATGAGGATGAGAAGGCGGAGTCCATGAAGACCTTCCTCGACAACAATCCCGTCTCCTTTGCCGTCATCCGTGACGTCGGCCACAAACTGGTGGCGGCCGCCGGGGTGGAATCGATGCCAACTTCGTTTGTCATCGACCGGTCCGGCAAGGTTCGCTACATCCACACCGGGTTCCATGGAGACAAGACGACAGAAAAGTATAACAGTGAAATTGAACTTCTACTGAAAGAGGGCGCAAACAAATGAGAACGGATCACTTCAGCTTGAACTCACGACAAACCAAGGTTCTGAGCCTGCTCGCCCTGGCTCTGGTTGCATTTGGCTTCTCGGGATGTGCTGCCGTTCAACCCTGGGAGCGGGGAACCCTTTCGGATTACACCATGCGGCCGGATCGTGACCCGCTCCAGGACGCCCTCAGGGAACATGTGTACTTTACCCGTGAAGCGGCCGCCGGCGGGCGCGGCGTGGGCGGCGGAGGTTGCGGCTGCAATTAACCGCTTTGATCAGCAGGGGTGTTATTGCCGCTCGGACTCTCTTCTGTTAGACTCCCGGCTAGTCTGACCAGTAACGGAAGAGAGAAGAAGGTATGGCAATCGTGGCAGTATCGTGTGGTGGCACCGGAGGACATGTGTTCCCCGGCGTGGCAACGGCGCAGACGTTGCGGCGGCGCGGGCACGATGTCACCCTCCTGATGGCAGGCCACTCCATCGAATCCGCCACACGTTTCGCCTGGGATGGCCGGGTCGTCAATACCGGGGCTAGGGAAATTTCCATCAAGCCGCCACGCCTCCTTCCCTCACTGCTAAATCTTTTTCGTGTGTACCGCCGCTGCCGCCGCGAATTCATCCGGCACCGGCCAACCGCCTTATTGTCCATGGGTAGTTATGCCTCCGCCGGTCCGGTACTGGCAGCACGCAGGCTGAAGATACCCATCGTCCTGCATGAGGCCAATGTCATCCCGGGTAAAGCCACGGATATCCTTGGCCGCTTCGCAAGTGTCATCGCCCTGACTTTTCCGGAAACCGAATCCAGCCTGAAAAAGGCAAAAACCGCTATCACTGGGCTCCCGCTGCGAAAGAATCTTGAACGATCCGCCGCTGAACCCCACGATTTCCATCCCCGCCAGACCTTGCTGATCATGGGCGGCAGCCAGGGCGCCCAACGCATCAACCACATGATGCCCGACGTCGTTGCCAGGCTCCATACCGCCGGGCTGCCAGTGGAGGTCATCCACCTTTCCGGACCACGGGACCGCGACATGGTCGCCTCCGCCTACGCGCAAAGCGGCATCCCCGCCGAAGTCCACGGTTTTCTACAGGATATGGCCCGTGTTTACCGCCTCGCCGATTTTGCCGTTTCCCGGGCGGGTGCAAACTCCTGCCTCGAACTGGCCCTGTTCGGTGTTCCCTCTCTCCTAATCCCCTATCCCTTCGCGGCGCGGAATCATCAACTGTCCAACGCCAGGGCCATGGCCGCCGTCCAGGCTGCCGACCTGATGGAACAAAAGGACCTTACGACGGAGGGATTGACTGAGCACCTCAGGAAACGATTGAGCAATGCCGACGCCCTCGCCGCTATGCGGCAAGCCGCCCGTAACCGGGCCATTCACGGCGCCGATGAAAAATTGGCGGATTTGATTGAAGAAGTGACTCGTCCACGGTAGTTTCTCCGCCATGCAAATCGAAACAGGAACAGTGGTCCGCCATGAATCAGCCGGCGGACATTACCGGGTTCTCTCCCTTGATCTTCCCGGAGTGGCGTCTCAAGCCTCACCGGGGCAGTTTGTTCACCTCCGCGTCGCCTCTCTACAGGATGCTGTCCTGCGCCGCCCCTTCAGTATCTATCGCGTGGATGGCAACACCCTCTCCATCCTCTATAAGAACGTCGGCCGGGGGACACAGGCCATGCAGTCCATGTCCGTCGGCACCAGCGTCAACGTCATCGGTCCGCTCGGAAACGGATTCCCTACTGTATTGACTGGTGAATCCCTGCCCGTCCTGGTTGCTGGCGGCTACGGGGTTGCCCCGCTCTATTTCCTGGCCACCCGCCTTAACCGCCGCGGCGTCATCTTCATCGGCGGCGCCACCGCCCAGGACATCCTGCTGGCTTCAGAGTTTCAGTCGCTCCAATGGGACGTCTGCATCGCCACAGAGGACGGATCCCTGGGTACACGCGGACGGGTCACGACCCCCCTGGATACATGGTTGAAGACGAGTGACCTTGCGGCTCGCCCGGAGTTCTTTGCCTGTGGCCCCAACGGGATGCTTAAGGCACTGGCTGACCGCGCGAATCAGGGCGGGTGGCATGCCTGGTTGTCACTGGATCGCCACATGGGGTGCGGTGTCGGAGCCTGCCTCGCCTGCGTTCAGCGTGTAACCCATGACGGCGAGGATATCCTTGTCCGCGTATGCAAGGAGGGTCCCATCTTCGACTCTCGCACCATCGTCTGGGAGGAACGACAGTGACCCCCACCCTGAACATCTCCCTCGCCGGAATCGCCTTGAAAAATCCGGTTATGGTCGCCTCCGGCACCTTCGGCTATGGCCCTGAATACGCCGATATCGTTGACCTGAACCGCCTCGGCGCCATCGTCGTGAAAGGCATCAGCCTGAAACCCTGGGCCGGCAACCGTACCCCCCGCCTCGTGGAGGTCCCGGGCGGCCTGATCAACGCGATCGGACTCCAGAACCCCGGCGTGGATGGATTCATCGAGAAATATATGCCATTCCTCATGCGCCATAACCTGGCTGTCATTGTGAACATCTGGGGCAAGTCGGTGGATGAATATGCCGAAGTTGCAGCCCGGTTTGACGGGGTCCCGGGTGTGCATGCTTTGGAAATCAATATTTCCTGCCCCAACATCAAAGCGGGCGGAAGCGCCTTCGGCACGAACCTGGACTCAACGGCTTGCGTCATCTCCGCCGTCCGCAAACGAACACGCCTCCCCATTATCCCCAAACTGGCGCCTAACGTCTCCGACATCGGGTCATTCGCACGGGTCTGCGTCGATAATGGCGCCGATGCCCTGGCCCTGATCAACTCCTTCCCGGCCATGGCCATTGACATCGAAACACGGCGCCCAATTCTCGCCAATGTCACCGGCGGCCTGAGCGGCCCCGCCATCCATCCCATTGCCGTGAAACTGGTCTACGAGGCGGCCAAGGCGGTCAAAGTCCCGCTGATCGCCATCGGTGGAATCACCTCCGCCAAGGAAGCCATCGAGTTCATTATCGCTGGCGCCAGCGCGGTCGCCGTCGGCACCGCCAACTTCACGGAACCCTGGACCGCCCTCAACGTTATTGATGGACTTACCGATTATCTCAAGCGCCACAAACTGGCTTCCGTCAAGGACCTGGTGGGGAGCGTCTGCCTGTGAAGTTGCGGTGTTGCCAGTTCTGGATCATTCTAGCCACCGCCCTGCTCACCGGCACCTGGTGGGTCCTCTACGTCCCTTACAAACCCGACAGCATCCTGATGGCCATCCCCTCGGATGCCACCTTTGTCAGCGTCCACAAGCATCTCGCCACGGAACTCGACCCCCTCCTCGGAAACCAGGTGGTGCGAAGCGCTCTGGTCTCCGCCGGCGTCAAGGAATCCGATCTGGATGAGTTTGCCACCAACCGTGTCGCCCACGCCTGGATCAACCGCCTCGCCAGCGACCAAACCGTTGTCGCCTACGTTCCCGCTCTCGGCTACCAACGTAAACCGGCATGGATCTGCGCCTCCTGGATCGGCAACGAAAGCCAGAAGTTCCGATGGAAACTCTTCTGGTTCCGCCCGAAGATGATCCAGCAGACGGCCACGGAATATGGACGCAACATCTATTCGGTGCGAATGCGCCTTTCCGATCCCAACCAGCGTCTCTCCGTCGCATTGACCGAAGGCGTCCTCGTCGGATGTCTATCAGAAGACCCGACCGCCGCCCGCTACCTGGTGCAGTCCTTCGACCGCCAATACGGTCGTACTTCCATCGTCTCTGACGGCACCCTGGCCAAGGCAACAGCCCTCCTCCCGCCCCACCCCCCCCACTGGGGTTGGATCCGCACTCCGCGTGCAATTCTACCCCCTCGAGACATCCGCTCTCTGCTCGTCTACGGCGTCAACACCGTTACCCCATCCAATCTTTCTCTATCCCTGGCCCTGAATCGGGCCCTGCCCCTTGCCCCAGACTTGGCCGACAACCCCGGCATCGCACCACTGTTGCAAACCCTCGGCACCTCGCCCGACTTCACTCTCATCATGCCGCTGATCTGGATGCAGGCACTGCTGCACGACCAGCAGGCCCTTCCCCTCTGGGTCAATTCGGTGTTGCCCCTCGTCGGAACCAACCCGGCCTCCTCACTGGCGTTCATCAGCATTCTCAACCACGACCACAGCGGCCGCATCCGGGGCCCCCTCGGCAACACGATGGCCCAGTTGACCAAAGGACTCCGTGTACCCACCCTGTTGCTTGGCATGCAGGTCGACAGTGAAGAGGAGGTCGACCGCCGCATCAGTACGACACTTGACCAAATCAATTCCCGCTATGGGTCGAGCCTTCTCTCACACCCCACGCGGACCCCAAACGGAGTAGTCACCCTGATTGAGGAGTCCCGGAAAGGCCTCTACAAGAAGTTCGAGCCCGACGAGCGTGTAGCCTGGACCTACCACCACGGTTGGATGTTCCTTGCCAGCAACGCCGGTGTCCTTAAACGACTCACGGGCACCGCACCAACCTTGGGGTCCTCGCCAGCACAGGTTCCTGCCTACACCCCCTGGGTAACACAGAAGACACCAGCCGAAGCCTCATTCTGGGTAGATGCCGTTGCAACGGCACGCCTGATCAACAATGCGGCGTCAGCTGCCACGCTAGCCCTGATGATCAGCGATTCGGAAAGTGCACAGGCAACCCGTCAGAATCTTGAGACCCTCAGGGGCTGGGTCGAGAAAATCCAAACATTCCGCGATATCACAGCCACTGCTCACGCTACCAATGGTGTCACACACATGGAGATCAATTTCCGCAGTGTCCACTGATCCCCGCAACTCTGGTTCACCTCATTAGAATAAACATACTGATTCAGCATCACCTTGGAAAACGTACAGGGCGAGGAACAGGTGAAATTCGGCATGAAGCATTTGCTGCAATGTTGTCCTTGTTTTCAGAGTAATCTCCGATTGCAAATCATCCTCGCGATCAGTACTTTGTATTCCGTTTTTTGGTCGCAGGGACTTTAACCGATTCAGGAGAAAGAGAAGCATTCTCTATGGATTATTTCTTTGTATTAGGGGTATTCGGACTCGCCATCGTCTTTGTCGTCGGCGGGTTGGTTACCTCGCGCCTGCTGGCGCCCCATCGGCCCGGCGGCCAGAAGAACGATCCGTACGAATGCGGAGAAACCACCGTCGGCCCCTCTTTTATCCAGTTCAACGTCGCCTATTACCTGATCGCCCTTCTCTTCCTTGTGTTTGACGTGGAAGCCGCCTTCCTCTTCCCCTGGGCAGTCGTCATGCGCGAATTTGGCATCGCTGGACTGATTGAAGCGTTCATCTTCATCTTGGTCGTTGTGGTGGCTCTGGTCTACGCCTGGCGGAAGGGAGCCCTCAAATGGGTCTAGTTACCGAAAAACTCCCCGGCTGGCTTGAGCCGGTCCCCGGCGGCTCCGTCATGCTGACCGGCGTTGACCAGATCATCAATTGGTCCCGAGCCAACAGCCTGTGGCCCCTGACTTTCGGAACCGCTTGTTGCGCCATCGAAATGATGATGGCCACCGGCGCCTCCGGCCATGACCTTGCCCGCTTCGGGGCCGAGGTGGCACGTCCCTCACCCCGTCAAGCCGATCTCCTCGTCGTCGCCGGCACCGTCGTCCGCCGCATGGCTCCCCTCCTGCGGCGCCTTTACGAGCAGATGGCCGAACCGCGTTACGTCATCGCCACGGGATCCTGCGCCATTTCCGGCGGCCCCTTTGTCTACGATTCCTATGCGACCGTTAGGGGCGTCGACGAGATCATACCCGTGGATGTTTATGTGCCCGGCTGTCCCCCTCGCCCCGAGTCGTTCTTCTACGGATTGCTCATGCTTCAGAAGATGATCAAGGAAGGCAAAACCCTGCGCCGCCCCGGGATCCGCGTCAAACCGGTCACGGCGGCCCTGCCGCCGGGAATCACCTTGGCCGATATCCGCGCCGAACTGATTCAAAACCTGCAACGCAATGCCATCGTGGATGTCCACGTGGCCCGTGCGCAAACCGCCCAATCCCAACATATCCACTGATGAATGCCGAAAGCCTCATCGCCAAAGTCCTGACTTTCCATCCAGGAATCAAACCACGGGATAAAGTCAATCGTCCCGCAGTCCTTGTTCCCGTTGAAATCATGCCCGCCCTCGCGGCCTGGCTCCGCGACGAACCGGAACTGTCTTTCAGCATGCTCTGTGACCATACGGCGGTGGATTGGGTCGCCGAAAATCGCTTTGAGTTGGTCTACCAACTCTATTCCCCGGAACATCGCCACTACCTTGCGGTCTTCGCTTCCCTTGCCCGCGAAAACCCCGAAGCCCCTTCGGTCAGCGGGGTTTGGAGCATCGCCGAGTGGCAGGAACGGGAAGTCTACGATATGTTCGGTATTGCCTACAGCAGTCACCCCGACTTGCGCCGCCTTCTGATGGAGGATGACTGGCAGGGTTTCCCGCTACGCAAGGATTACAAGGATGCGTATATGCTGGAGACACCTGTATGACCGCGCGCATCACCAGTCTTGACGAGAAACTACGCGGGTTGTCCGGACATCAAAGCGCCCTCTCCACGCAGGAGTACTTCATCAACATGGGGCCCCAGCATCCGTCCACCCACGGCGTGTTACGGATCCTTCTCAGGCTCGACGGCGAGACCGTGCGCAACGTCATCCCCGTACTCGGCTACATCCACCGGGGCATCGAGAAAATGGGCGAACACCAAACCTACCGCCAGTTCGTACATCTCTCGGACCGCCTTGACTACCTTAGCGCCCTGATGAACAACTGGGCTGTCTCCATGACGGTTGAAAAAGCCGCCGGTATTGAGTTAAACGACCGTATTCAGACTATCCGCACCATCATGGCGGAGTTGCAGCGAATCCAGAGCCATCAACTTTGGTGGGGTGTTCTGGGTATGGACCTGGGTGGCTTCACGCCATTCCTCTACGGCTTCCGCGACCGCGAAGTCATCACCGATATCCTGGAGGAAACCATCGGCGCCCGGTTGACACTGAATTACATTCAACCCGGCGGCATGATGTTTGATTTGCACCCCAATTTCGTCACCAGGGTCAAGGCGTTCCTGAAGTATTTCAAACCTAAACTGGATGAATACGAAGCCCTGGTCAGCGGCAATGTAATCGTCCAACTGCGCCTTCAGGATGTCGGCCGACTCGATGCCGACCGGGCAATCGCCCTGGGCACCACCGGCCCGGTGCTTCGCGCCAGCGGTGTAAACCATGACCTGCGCAAACTGGAACCCTATGGCGTCTACGACAAGGTGGATTTCAATGTGGCGCTTGGCCGCACCGGTGATTGCTGGGATCGTTACGCTGTCCGTATCGAGGAAATGCGACAGTCCATGCGGATCATCGAGCAACTGATCGATTCGATTCCCGAGGGCAAACACATGGTCCTCAAACCGTCCGCACCGATCAAACTCCCCGAAGGCTGCTATTACAACCACCTTGAAACGGCGCGCGGCGTCCTGGGTGTCACCGTGATCTCCGACGGCAAAGCCAAGCCCTACCGTGTGCATCTGCGTACGCCGAGTTTTAATAACCTGTGGTGCGTGACCGAGATCGCGCCCGGTTGGCGCATTGCCGACCTGGTCGCGATTCTTTCCACGCTGGATATTGTGGTGCCCGATGTCGACCGTTGAAACACCCCTAGCAACCTTGTTTGCCCCGATCGCCGCGGCTGTTCCCGCGGCAAACCCGTGGCAGGTAACCACCGTCGCCCAGCGCGCGGCCCAAGCCTTGTCGGAAGGCAACGTGTTGGGCACCATCGGTTACCTGGTGTTTGGCCTGGCCGCCGTCGGCGTCACCATGGCTCTCATGGGCCTGGTCCTGATCTACGTGGAACGCAAGCTGGCCGCCCACTTCCAGTGCCGCCTTGGTCCGATGCGCGTCGGCTGGCACGGTCTTCTCCAAACGGTGGCCGACACCATAAAGCTTCTCCTCAAGGAAGACGTTGTACCCGCCGGGGCCGACAAAGCCCTACACGTCCTAGCCCCTTTCCTGAGCCTTCTGGCACCCCTGCTGGTTCTTCTCGTCATCCCTGTCAGCCCCCTTGCCCAGGTGGCGGATGTCAACATCGGCGTGGTCTACGTGATCGCCGTCAGCGGTTTGGGCATTCTGGGCATTCTCCTGGCAGGATGGAGTTCAAACAATAAGTGGTCGCTCCTTGGCGCCATGCGTGCCGGAGCCCAGATCATCTCGTACGAAGTTTCCGCCACCCTCGCCTTACTCGTGATCGTGCTAATGTCCGGCAGCCTGCAACTCTCGCATATCATCCAAAGCCAGGAGGCGGGCTGGTGGATCTGGCGCGCGCATGGCGTCGGGCTTACCGCGTTCCTGATCTTCCTGGTTTCCTCGGTCGCTGAAATCAACCGTACACCCTTTGACATCGCGGAAGGCGAAAGCGAACTCGCCGCTGGCTTCCATACGGAATACTCCGGGATCCGGTTCGCCTTCTTTTTCCTCTCCGAATTCGTGAACATGTTCATTGTGTCGGCTATGGCCGCCACCCTGTTCCTGGGTGGATGGATGCCCTTCCATATCGGCCACCTGGCCGGTTTCAACGCGACCATGGATCTGATTCCGCCCAGCTTGTGGTTTGCCGGCAAGGCGGCATCGCTCATGTTCATCATCATCTGGTTCCGCTGGACATTCCCCCGCCTGAGGGTAGACCAGTTGATGCGATTGGAGTGGACGGTCCTGATGCCCATTGGGTTTGTCAATCTGGGGGTGGCCGCGGTAATAGCGCTGTTCGGCTGGTATTTCTTCCCGATATAAGAGCGACAGCCGGAGTCAATCTATGGATGCTACGACATCAACAACTGAACACAGCGGCACCGGGGGAAGTCAGCCCGGGGTGACGTGGGTGGCCCGACCATGGGTGGCTGACGCAGGATTCGTCCGGCGAATCGTCGGCGGTATCGGATCACTCCTGCAAGGGATGCGGGTGACATTCGGATACCTGTCGCACCCATCCACCGTCGTCACCAAGCAGTACCCCGAGAACCGCTTGACCCTGAAAATGTGCGAACGCTACCGCGCCCAACTGGCCATGCCCCACGACGAGAACGGCTATCACAAGTGTACCGCCTGCCGTCAGTGCGAAACGGCATGCCCGAACGGCTCAATCACCATCCTGTCCCGCAAGGGGGCCAGCGGGCGGAACGAACTCGACCAGTACGTCTGGCGTCAGGACAGTTGTACGTTCTGCAATGCCTGCGTGATTGCCTGCCCCTTCGGCGCCCTGGTCATGAACGGCAGCTTTGAAAGCGCCGTCTTCGAAAAGCGCCTGCTCGTCTACAACCTGAATCGCTATGCCGGTCCCACATCCGCCGCCCTGATGAAGATACCCGAGCCGGAGGAGCGCCGGAAACTTGTTGAACCGCGCGAAATCTATTCGGGGCCTGTGCCCCTGTGCGGGGTGTCCGTCCCCGGCTCTGAAGCCGGCCCCTATGCCCCTCCCCCTGGAAAGGAGCAGCCATCGTGCTGACAGAAATCGGTCTATCCATCATTTTCTATCTTCTGGCCGCCATTGCTGTGATCGCCGCCGTGGGTGCTGTGGTCTCCCGGCATATCCTGCAGGCCGCCGTACACCTCGTGGTCGTCCTCGCCATGAGCGCCGGACTCTACCTCCTGCTGGGCGCCGAATTCCTGGCAGGCGTACAGATACTGGTTTACGTCGGCGGTATTGTTGTCCTCCTGGCCTTTGCCATCATGTTGACAGCCTCCGCCGAACTCCTGGAGGACCGTCCTTCCCAAGGCCGTAAACTGGTCGGCATCGCTGTGGCCGGATTATTTTTCGCGATCACCCTGCTCACCTTTTCGACGCGCGCCCTCCCGCCCGCCACCCCACCCCCTCGCGCCGTGGACGACACCGTCGCGCTCGGGAGAATGTTGCTCGACCGCGGTCCAACCGGCTATGTACTCCCCTTTGAAATCATCTCACTGCTCTTGCTTACCGTGGTGATCGGAGCCATCGTGGTGGCGCGCAAAACCCCCGCCGAAACACCGGCAGATGCCAAAGGAGGGAAACCCGATGCACGCCTTCTTTAAGTTGGGAGCCATGGATATGTCACACTGGCTGGCACTGTCGGCCCTCCTTTTCTCCATCGGCCTCTACGGCCTGCTGACGCGCCGCAACGCCGTCGGCATCCTGATCGCCTTGGAATTGATGCTGAATTCCAGCGCCCTGAACTTCGTCATGTTTGACCGCATGTTACATCCGGCGACCGTTGATGGCCAGGTGATGGCCATTTTCATCATCGCCACCGCCGCCGCCGAATTGGTCGTGGCCATTGCCATTTTTGTGGCGTTATTCAAATACCGTAAAACTGCGGATGTCACCCGCATGAATTCGTTGAAACTGTAGCCGGACAGCAAGGATAGGACTACCGATGGAAGTGGGATTCATACTGAAGAACGCCTGGTTGATTCCAGGTATTCCGCTGTGCTCGTTCCTGGTGACGGCGTTACTCTCGCGCCCGCGTACCGGCAAGGTGGCTGGCCTGGTGGGCACACTCGCCATGATGACCTCGGCGGCCTGCTCCGCATTGCTGGCCTGGCAGTATTTTCATGTGCCCGGTGGCGAAGCCGGCGCCCACCCATCCCTCATCCCATGGAGCATGACCTGGCTCCCCTATCAGGAATCCCTGATCGCCCGCGTCGGCGTTCTCGTCGACCCCATCTCGGTACTCCTTATGGTCGTGGTGACCACCGTCAGTTCGCTCGTACATCTCTACTCCATCGGTTACATGCAGGGAGAGAAGGGGTTCGGGCGCTACTTCACCTATCTGAGCCTGTTCACCTTCAGCATGCTCGGCCTCGTGGTTTCGCCGAACATCCTGCAGATCTATGTCTGCTGGGAGTTGGTGGGTGTGTCTTCGTTCCTGCTCATCGGCTATTACTATGAGCGCCCCTCGGCTGTGGCCGCCTGCAAGAAGGCGTTTATCGTTACACGGTTCGCGGACCTCGGTTTCTTTATCGGCGTCCTGGTGCTCGGATACTACGGTTACTCACTTTTCGGCGAGGTCTCGCCCGCCCTGCCGGCCGGCACCCAGCCTTTTGATTTTGCCTACCTGACAAGTCCGGCGTTTCTGGAACGCTTCCAGGCAATGACCCCGCATTTTCTCGGGATGAGCCTCATTACGCTTGCCATGGTGCTGGTCTTCATGGGCGCGGCTGGCAAGAGCGCCATGTTTCCCTTGCACATCTGGCTGCCCGACGCCATGGAAGGCCCGACCCCCGTGTCCGCCTTGATCCACGCCGCCACCATGGTGGTGGCCGGCGTCTACCTGGTCGCCCGGATGTTCCCGGTCTTCGCGGCCTCCGGCACCGCCCTTGACGTCGTGGCGGTCGTTGGCGCCTTCACCGCCCTGTTCGCGGCCGTCATTGGCTGCACCCAGGACGACATTAAACGGGTACTCGCCTTCTCCACCCTCAGCCAGTTGGGTTACATGATGTTTGCCTTGGGCGTCTCAACTATGGAGGAGTCCCTGGGCTACACCGCCTCCATGTTCCATCTCTTCACCCACGCCTTCTTCAAGGCACTCCTCTTCCTTGGCGCCGGCGCCCTGATCCACGCCGTTCACAGCAATTCGATCTGGGACATGGGCGGCTTGGCCCGCAAGATGCCGATAACCCACGCGACCTTCCTGGTGGCCACCCTCGCCATTGCGGGTATCTGGCCCTTTGCCGGCTTTTTCTCCAAGGACGAGATCCTGGCCGCCGCGATTGGGCACCACCACTACGTGATCTTCGGCATCGGCCTGCTGGTAGCGGGAATGACAGCCTTCTACATGTGCCGCATCTATTTTCTCGCCTTCTGGGGCTCCGCCCGCAGCAAGCATGCCGACCATGCTCACGAAGCGCCGTGGGTCATGCTGGCACCATTGATCATTCTGGCTGTATTGTCCTTGTTCTCCGGCTTTATCCCCATGCGCGAGTATGTCTCCATTGGAGCGGCCCATGAAGGCCACGAAGGAATCAACATGGCGATTGCCATCCCCAGTCTGCTCATGGCGGCTTGCGGCATCGGACTGGCGTGGTTCCTTTATGGCGGCAGCACCACCAGGGTCGAGGCGCTTGCAAGCGGTCTGGGGCGCGTGTACACGGTGATCAAACGCAAGTTTCTCTTCGATGAACTTTATATCTTCATCACCAAGAGCATGATTTTCCGCTGTGTGGCGGCGCCGGTGGCGTGGTTCGACCGCCACGTCGTGGACGGTGGCGTCAATCT
>JBIJCW010000186.1:0-4258 GCA_044344495.1 Kiritimatiellia bacterium
CGGCTGGATCACCTGCCAGCTCGGCGCCGGATTGCGCTACCTGCAGACCGGCCAGGTGCAGACGTATGCCGCCTGGCTGGCGGGCGGATCGATTGCAATTGTGCTTTTTTGGTGGGCATTGGGTATCTGATCCCGGAAGGCGAGTAAACGATGGGTATGGTAAGTTGGCTTGTGGCTTTGCCGTTCATCACCGCGTTGCTGGTGATGCTTACGCCGGCTCGGCGCGCGGGGTGGATCCGTTGGATTTCCCTCGCCGGAACCGGCACACACCTCATTCTGACGGCAGTGGTCACATCCATTTTCTGGCGTCAGGCTGCCCCGGACGTTACCGGCATGAAGACTGCCCTCTTCACCAAACTCTACCTGGTGGAGCGTGTTCCCTGGTTTGACAGCCTTGGCATCCAGTATCTCGTCGGTCTCGACGGCATCTCCATGTCCATGATCATCCTGACCTCCATTGTCATCTTTGCCGGTGTCATGGCCAGTTGGGATGTCAGGGAAAGGGGCAAGGAATTCTTTGCTCTTCTGTTGACTCTGGTGACCGGCGTATTTGGCGTCTTCGTCAGTTTCGACCTGTTCCTTTTCTTCGTGTTCTATGAAGTCGCCGTCCTCCCCATGTACCTGCTGATCGCCATCTGGGGAACAGGTCGCAAGGAATACGCCGCCATGAAGCTTACCCTGATGCTCCTGGTGGGGTCGGCATTCATCCTTGTCGGTTTCCTGGCACTCTACCACCTCTCCGGCCTGCACACATTTGACCTCACTCAACTGGCCCACGTCAACTATGCCCCTGCCTTTCAACGCTGGGCATTCCCTATGATCTTCATCGGCTTCGGCGTACTCGGAGCCCTGTATCCCTTCCATACCTGGTCCCCCGACGGCCATGCCTCCGCCCCCACCGCTGTCTCCATGTTGCACGCAGGCGTCCTCATGAAACTGGGCGGCTACGGCGCACTGCGTATCGGCGTCTACCTCTTGCCCGAAGGCGCCAAGATGTGGGGTCTGTTCTTCATGGCGGTTACCACCGTCAACATCCTCTACGGGTCGTTTGGCGCGATCATGCAGAAAGATCTCAAGTACTTCACCGCCTATTCCTCTGTCAGCCACTGCGGCTTTGTGCTTTTCGGCATCGCCACGCTGAACCTGCTGGGCATGAAGGGCGCCGTGATCCAGATGTTCAGTCACGGCATCATGACGGCCCTCTTCTTTGCGCTGATCGGTATGGTGTACGGACGGACGCACACCCGGATGATTCCCGACATGGGAGGTCTTGCCAAGGTCATGCCATGGCTCGCCGTCTCCTTCTACATTGCCGGGCTGGCCTCCCTTGGTCTGCCTGGCCTGGCCGGGTTCGTGGCGGAATCGCACGTCTTCCTCGCCGGCTTCTTCGGCAACGAGTGGCACTCGATCACTACCATGCGGGTGCTGACCGTCCTTGCCACCATGTCTATCGTAGTCACCGCAGTCTACGTGCTCCGGGGTCTGGGCAAAGTCTTCATGGGACCGGTCGAAGATCATCACTTCCTCGAACTCACTGACGCCAAACTTAGCGAACGCATCAGCACGGGTGTTTTGATCGCCACCCTGGTAATCGCCGGAGTGACGCCTTGGTACCTGATCAACCTCATTGAGGGTGCCCTCATGCCCTTTGTCAACCGGCTGCATGCCGTTTCGGGCGGAAATGGGATTATCTAATCGAATGCGGAAGACGGAGGCTTTTAGACCATGTTGATGTTGCCAGAACTGATTGTCATCGCGACGGCCTTCGCTGTCCTGCTGGTGGATATGCTGCTGACAGAGCGGCAGCGGCCCCTTCTTGCGCCAATGGCCCTTGTCGGACTGGGTTTGGCCGCCGTCGGCACGGTCCTCCTGATGCCCCAGACCGGAACCCTGTTTGGCGGTCGCTTTGCCGTCGATGCCGTAGCCTCCTGGTTTAAACTCATATTTATCCTGGCGGCGCTAATCACCGTGGCGCTTTCGCTGGATACCATGGACGGCCGGGTTGCTGTCCCCGTCGCCGGCCAGGGTTCGCGCGGCGAGTTCTACACCGTCCTGCTCTTCACCCTGTCCGGCGCCATGTTCCTGATCTCGGCGCGCGACATCGTCACCCTGTATGTCAGTCTGGAATTGGCCACCATTCCCCTCTTCATCCTCGCCGCCTGGCGCCGAGACTCGCTCGCTGGCGAGGCAGGACTCAAGTACGTCGTTGTGGGTGCACTCTCGTCCGCCCTTATGCTTTACGGTTTGTCGCTGTTTTACGGATTGACCGGCACGACCGATCTGGACTCCATGTGCCGATCCCTTACCCCGTCGCCCCTTGTCTGGCTGGCCACTGCCCTCGTCACGGCGGGAATCGGGTTCAAAATGACCATCGTTCCCTTTCACATGTGGGCCGCCGATGTCTACGAAGGCGCCCCTACCCCCATCACCGCCTACCTCTCCGTGGCATCAAAGGCCGCCGGCTTGGCGCTCGCCTTCCAACTGCTCTTTCGTGTCCTCGGACACTTCATCGCCGACTGGAACCTTTTCTTCGCCATGGCGGCCGCCCTCACGATGACCGTAGGTAACGTCGTCGCCATCGTACAGAAGAATATCAAGCGGTTCATGGCTTTCAGCGGTATTTCGCAGGCCGGCTACCTTCTGATGGGCTTCCTTGGCCCCGCTCCCGAGGGCGTGCCCGCCATGCTGTTCTACCTCCTCGTCTACGTCGGCGCCAACCTGGCAGTCTTCGCAGTGATCATGTTCCATTCCAATCAGACGGGGAGTGAGGAGATCAAGGACTACCGCGGTCTGGCAATCACCAACCCGTTGCCTGCCCTGGGTATGATGCTGGCTCTCTTCGCCCTGGCCGGCATACCTCCCCTGTCCGGGTTCGTGGGCAAATTCTTCCTTTTCAGCATCGCTTCCCGTGCCGGCTTCCACTGGCTGGTCGCCGTGGCCGCCGTGAATTCCACCGTATCCCTCTATTACTATCTGCAGATCATCCGCCAGATGTATATCGAGGCCCCGGACAAGGATGCCCGCCCCCTGCACTTGACCCCTACCTTGGGTCTTACCCTTGCCGTCACCGTGGCCGCCACGGTCCTCCTGGGCGTCATCCCGTACTTCTACCAGACCATTCACGCCCAGACCATCGGCTGGCTGGCCATCCTTGTCAAATAGCATGAGAACTGCCAGTGACTGGAATGAACGGTATGGGACGGCTGACCTCCCTTGGGATACCGGCCGCCATGACTTGAACCTCGAGCAGATCCTCAAGACGTTCGCCATTCGCCCTGTCCCGCGCTTGAGCTCGGTTGCGGAACTGGCACCAATGCCATCTGGCTGGCCCGTGTGGGGTTCAGCATGACCGCCGTCGATATCTCCCCTCTCGCCATTGACAGGGCACGCCACAAGGCATCCAAGGCCGGCGTACAGGTTGACTTCCGTGCCACCGACGTCCTTGAAGGCGCCCATCTCGGCACCTTCGACTTCCTGTTCGACCGGGGTTGCTTCCACACCTTCGACCCGCCGAGTGACCGCAATGCTTTTGCCGACAACGTTCGACGGCATCTGAACCCGGCTGGCCTCTGGCTTAGCATTCTGGGGAGTAGCGACGGACCGGCCCGGGAAAAGGGCCCGCCCCGCTGGTCCGCTCAGGAAATCATGAGCCCCGTGGAACCGCTTTTTGAAATTCTGCACCTTGCGGCCACCCACTTCGACTCGGACCAACCCGATCCCCCGCGTGCCTGGGTCTGCCTGATGCGGCGACGGTAAAAGGGTAAAGGCGGTTTCCTTCTATCCTCCATCGAATCAATGCGATACGATTTCGCCTTGGGACAAGCCGTCATGACAGACCAAGGAACCACACATCTGTACTGCGAGGGGCTTCCGACGGTTCCTCATCCTGAAAATGGTCCTGTGCTGGTCACCGGAGCCACAGGCTACATTGGCGGTCGGCTCGTTCCTGAGCTTCTCGCCCGCGGCTATACCGTGCGCACCATGGTCCGGGCACCCTCTCCCGAGCACCAGGAACGCTGGCCCACCGCAGAGACCATCGTTGCCGATGCGTCCGATATCCCCGCTCTTAAACGTGCCCTTTCCGGAGTCCATACCGCCTACTACCTCATCCACTCTCTGTTGCTGGGACCAAAACAGTTTGAAGTGCAGGATAGGGCCAATGCCCACGCATTCCGAATCGCCGCCGAACAGAGCGGTATCAAGCGGATCATCTATCTGGGCGGGCTCGGAGACGTTCGTTCAATCCTTTCGCCTCACG
>JBIJCW010000149.1:0-5764 GCA_044344495.1 Kiritimatiellia bacterium
GGTGGTCGAGAAGGTTGAGCAGAAAGAGACGCGGCAGATGCCGAAGCCGCCGTTTACGACGGTGGACCTGCAGGCGGCCGCTGCGGCCCGGTTGAAGTTCACGCCGGAACAGACGATGAAGTTGGCGCAGGCGTTGTTTGATCATGGATTGACGACCTATCACCGGACTGATGCCGTGCGGATGGAGGAGGCCTTTGTGGGTAAGATCCGCGAGTTTGCCGGGGTGACGTTTGGTGCGGCTTATGTGCCGCCGAAGCCCAACGTGTTCAAGTCGAAGAATTCGCAGGCTGAGGCCCATGAGGGTATCCGCCCGACGCATATGCATTCGGCGGCGGAGACGGCAGGGGTCATCGGGAAAGAGCAACTGACGGCGGAGCATGCCCGGCTTTATGAGTTGATCTATCGGCGTGCGGTCGCGAGCCAGATGGCGCCGGCGCTTTACGATGCTACGGCGTTGGTTGTTGATGTGGCGGGCGAAAAATTCAAGGCCAATGGGCGGGTGTTGAAGTTTGACGGTTTCCTGAAGGTGTATGCCGAGGTTGATGAGGAGAAGGATCGTAAGGGAGAAGAAGAGAAGGTGCAGACGCTTCCGGCAGTTGCCGTAGGGGAGCGGGTGCCCAAGGAAAGGGAGATTCTTGAGGAGAAGAAGACCAAGCCGCCGGGCCGGTTCACGCTCGGGTCGCTGGTGAAGGAGTTGGAGCGGCTGGGGATTGGGCGCCCATCCACCTATGCGAGCATCACGAAGAATATCACGGATCGGGGATACGTGAAGGAGGAGAAGGGGAAGGTGGTGCCCTTGCCGCCGGGGGAGGCCTTGGTGGATTACCTTAAGGCACAGCACGCCTGGGTGATTGACTATGAGTTGACCCGCAAGATGGAGGAGATTCTGGATCAGGTGGTGGAGCACAAGGAAACGTGGCAGCGTTTCTGCAAGGCGGTTCACAACAAGATGGGTTATGCGGTCCCGCCGACGCGGGGGGGTAATGGCGGGCCGAGTGAGGCCCAGTTGAAATATGCCGCCTATCTGGCGGGCCGGGACAAAGTGGTGATTCCCGAGGATATCCTGAAGAGCGGGAAGGCGCTTTCGGCGTGGATCTCGGAGCGGGTTGGGAGAGAAGCAGGAATCCAGAAGTCAGGATAGAGACTGAATAGGCTTTCGTTCCCGGGGCACTTGGCATAAGGTTTGGTGTAATTCAGATTGGATAAAGGAGATGTATGAAGGTATCAGGCAAGTTGGTGGAGATTTTTGATACGGTGAAGATCAAGGATTCGTTTCAGAAGCGTGAGTTTGTTATCGAATACGCGACGAACCCGAAGTATCCGGAGTTAGTTAAGTTTGAGATGGTGCAGGACAAGTGCGCCTTGCTCGATGGGTTCAAGGTGGGCCAGGGCGTGGATGTGGATTTTGACCTAAGGGGGCGCAAATGGGCAGATCCGAAAGGCGGGGTTAAGTATTTCACCACATTGCAGGCGTGGCGGTTGGGACCAGCCAGTGGTGGTGGGGAAGGTGGTGCGGATGAAGCGGCCCCCCCGGATGTGGATACCGAGGATTACGGCGCGGATAAAGGCGGCGATATGCCGTTCTGATTGTTCAGAAAACAACCAACATAAAGAAGGTGCAACATGGCGACGATTACGTTGAAAGGAACACCAATCCAGACGGCGGGAACGCTTCCCAAGGTGGGGACGACGGCTCCTGCATTCAAGCTGACGCAGGCTGATTTGAGTGACGTGGGTTTGGAGGCGTTTGCCGGGAAGAAGAAGGTCTTGAATATCGTGCCAAGCCTGGATACCGCAGTGTGTGCGTTGTCGGCCCAGCGGTTCAATCGGGAGGCAGGGGCGTTGGCGGATACGGTGGTGATTAATATTTCCGCCGATCTTCCGTTTGCGCAAAAGCGGTTCTGTGAGAGTCAGTCGCTGAAACAGGCGGTCAATCTTTCCACAATGCGGTCGCCGTCATTTGGGAGGGATTACGGGGTGGTGATCGTGACGGGGCCGTTGGCCGGGTTGATGAGCCGGGCTGTTCTGGTGATGGATCGGGACAACAAGGTGGTGTACGCGGAGCAAGTGCCGGAGATTGCGCAGGAACCCAACTATGAGGCGACGTTGTTCGCGTTGAAGAAAGCGCCCTGAATGAAGCGGTATCATCTCATTGCTTGCCAAGTGCTCTGGCGGGAACTCTGTCACTATGCGGCGCTTTCCGGGCCGTTTTTCACCTTTGATTTTCTTAAACAAGGTTTGCACAACACGCCGGAGTTGTTGAGGGTGCAAGTGCAGGCGGCGGTGGACAGGGTGGACGAGGAGAAGTGCGATGCCATTCTGCTCGGGTATGGCCTTTGCAGCAACGGGTTGGCGGGGATCAAGGCGGGCAAACATCGGCTGGTGGTCCCCAAGGCCCATGACTGCATCACGTTCTTCCTCGGGACCAAGGAGCGATACCGGGAGTATTTCGACCAGCATCCAGGAACCTACTGGTACACACCGGGCTGGATCGAATGTTCGCTACAACCCGGGAAGGACAGGCATGATTTGCTGTTGCGTCAGTATGTTGAAAAGTATGGGGAGGAGAATGGCCAGTACCTGATGGAGATGGAGCAGGGATGGCTCAAGGAGTACAACAACGCCGCCTATGTGGATCTGGGGTTTGGGGACAATTCCCGCCACAGGGACTTCACGCGGGAATGTGCTCAGTGGTTGGGGTGGAAGACGGACGAACTGCAGGGAGATCCGCGTCTGGTGGAGGATTTCCTTGCCGGGCGGTGGGATCCGGATCGATTCCTCATTGCCGAGCCGGGTCAGATGATTGTGCCTTCGCACGATGACCAGGTGCTCAAGGTGGTGCCTGCGGGGTGACAATGCTTCAGGCACATAGGGTTGATGCGTGAGAAACTATAGTATTGATTGAGAGTTGGTTTTCGGGGTGAGGGGGGCGAGTTCCTGTATACGACCCTTTTCCCGGTGGAAACGCTGAACCGACTGGCCCAGTGCGACGACTTTCGGCCCGGTCACGCGGAGTCCGCCGCCAGTGGGGATGCCGTAACCGACGGGGCCTTCCGGAAGTAATTCCAGCAACGTTTTCAATTCCTGCCAGTCGTCATCCTCAGCGTGGGTGTCGCAAAGCAAGGGTGCAAGCCCGAGGCACGGGAAGCTTGAGGCGGTCGCGTCATTGTCAGGATCCTCCCAATGAATCCAGTGCTGCGCGAGCATGATGCTACCGGCGGACAGCCCGAGGAAGGGTTTGCCGTGTTTATGGAGTTGTCGGAGGAATTGAGGGAGATCTTGTGGATAGAGGTAATTCATGCCGGCCCTGACATCGCCGCCGCTGATGAAGATGAGGTCGGCTGCGGTGAGTATTCGGTGGGCGCTATCCATGTTTGGCGTTCCGGAAGCAAGGGGTACGAGGGTGACTGCGCCGGCGCCGGCCTCGCGGAAGGCGGCGGAAAGTTTACGGAAGAACCCCGGGTTATCGTCGCTGGCTGTACCGATGTAAGCGACTGATGGGGCGGCTATGCCGGTCTTTGCGAGGCAATCGAAGAGGAGTGGATCGGGGGAATGACCGGGATGCCAGTGGCCCCCTGCAAGCAGGTTGATTGGCGTATGGCACACGGGAGAGGTTATCGATGTCATGGAGTATTCCGCCATAATTGGTCGTGATTTGCAGCGAACGTTGCACGGACAAAGCGGAATTTTCCGGAGACTTCGTGTTCGAGTTCAGTGGCCGCCTGTGAAAAGATTTGGATGTTTCCGCCGTAGATGGATCGCAGTCGATCGCGGCTGGATCGGGTGATGGCTATCGGATCCCGATCCTCTACGAGAAGGCGAAGCCGGAAGGAAGTTGGCGTATCGAGGTCGAGTTGCCAGCCCTCAATGCCCGGGACTTCGGCAAGGGAGGCGTCGATGTCATCGACAGTAACGGGGTGCCCGTCGGGCGCAAAGGAGACATCCTTGGTGCGTCCGTCGATGGAGGCCAAGGTGAGTCCTTCATGGCGGCCGCAAGGGCAGGGGCCCCGGTTATCGAGGCGTGCAACGTCGCCGACATCGAACCGGAGGACAGCGAACCATGGATTGTGAAAAACCGAAACCAGGAGCCGTCCGCGCTGGGCAGGGCCATGGCGGGGGTGCCAGGGTTCGAAATCCACCCTGCACTGGGTGACATTTTGGTGGAGTCGACCGGCCTCGCATTCCAGAAATACATGGCCAGTTTCCGTGGAGCCGTACGAGCTGATTTGAGGCGCTGTGAACACAGATTGGATTCGTCGTCGATAGAGGCGCGAAGGATAGGAGTATGTTAGAAAAATGAGGCGGGGCTGAAAGAGTGAGAGGTTAAGGTGGAGGGCGCGGTGTGCAAAAGCAGCGAGATAAGCGGGATCGCCTTCCATGGTTAGGGGTTCATAGGCGGCCAATTCGTCGGCCATGCGGCGAACCTCGTCATCGGACCAGGAGGCCGGGTTGATGTTCTGGTTCAGGTATAGATGGCGGCCGAGTGTACGTGCAGATGGAGGGAGAGGAGAGGAGGAGAATCCGGGTCCGACGCACCGTGGAGATGCGATGACGACCTCGCGGTGCGCCCCTGTGGCGATCTGTTTGGCGCGAGTATTCAGTTGCCATGCGGCACGTTCTGAAGCCTCCCACCAAATGGGGTGGAAGACGATGGTGACTTTATCGTCCGTACTGCCGCTGGTCTGGGCCAGTTCAATCTCTCCGGAGGCTATTCCCTCATAAAAATCACGATTGTTTGGGATAAAACCGGTTGGAAATTTATTCCGGAGGTGTTGCTTGGTCAGGGTGGGAAGTGCCGCATATCGTGCATCTATGGGAGTGTTCGGGCCTGGATCACTGGTTTGCCAATTGGAATAACCAGGCACCGAAGCTAGGGCGGATTCGAGGCAAGTCACGCTGAGATCGGTGTAGTTTTGTGACGTATGCATTGTTCGCGATTATAGAGAAAAGCCACGGGTTTATCCAGCGAGCAATCAGAGGACAATCGGGAGAGAAACGCGGATGGGCTGCGTGAAAACGGAGGAGCGTGCTGTCAATAAACATGGCATTTTGCTAGCAAAAATGACTTTCAATAGAAAAACGTAAAATTGTTTGTTGTGCTTCTTGACTTCCATGAGGTGGTTGCGTATAACTATCCCAGAAATCGAGACATTGGGTCTCTGAAATTGACACAAGAGCGAGCCGATAGCTGGTCGGCTGTAAGATGTAAGGCGACCGGTGATAGGCTTGTTTTGTGTCTTGATCTTTGATAACGGAATAGTCTGCACAAATAACACTTCGATTCGGAAGTGGTGTGATTTGTTAAGCACATGTTCTAGCCTGATTCGCAGAAATGCGAATCAAATATATAAGTCAAACCCTGACCAGTTGGAAACGGTTGGTTGGTGGATTTTTTACGGAGAGTTTGATTCTGGCTCAGAACGAACGCTGGCAGCGTGGATTAGGCATGCAAGTCGAACGAGAGCCCTGAGTGTAGCAATACAAGCGGGGTAAGAGTGGCGGAAGGGCGAGGAACGCGTGGGCAATCTGCCTTCGAGTTGGGGATAACTTCGCGAAAGCGAAGCTAATACCGGATACGATGGTTTACCGCATGGTAGATTAATCAAAGATGGGGAGCCGCAAGGTCCTGTCGCTTGAAGAGGAGCCCGCGTCCTATCAGCTTGTTGGTGAGGTAACGGCTCACCAAGGCTTACGGGTAGCTGGTCTGAGAGGATGGTCAGCCGCACTGGGACTGAGACACTGCCCAGACTCCTACGGGAGGCTG
>JBIJCW010000150.1:0-5754 GCA_044344495.1 Kiritimatiellia bacterium
GGACGAATATCTGTACTACCTGGAAAGTTACACGAACGTGGCCGGGCGGATCATGGCGATGAAGGGGCGCGGGACGGCGTTGTGGGCGTTACGGCGTTATGCGGAATCGGCGGCCATGTATGAGAAGGCGGCCGGGCAGGCGAGCGACGCCCGGGAACGGGCGCAGTGTCAGATGAAGGCGGCGGACGCGCTGTTTGCCAATGCGCAGTATAAGACGGCGCTGGACGCCTATGGCAAAGCCTTGCAGACGGCGCCGGGGGCGGAGTGGGAACCGCAGGCGGTTTTCCAGCAGGGGGAGTGCCTGGTGCGGCTGGAGTCATGGGACAAGGCGGAGGAGGTATGGCGGCGGCTGGTGGGGCGCTACCCGGAGCATCGGCTGGCGGAGCGGGCGTTGCTGCGGATTGCGCAGGCGCGCGAGGAGCGTGGGCCTGCATCGATGCGCGATGCGCTGGCGGCGTATACCGAGGCGATGACAGTCTATCCGCAGGGGGCGCTGTTCCCGGAGGCGCTGTACCGGCACGGCCTGGTGGCCTACCAGTTGCTTCAATTTGGCGACGCCCTTGGCGACTTTACCCGGGTGGTGAATGAATACACGAATTCGGTTGTGGCGGCGCAGTCGTACTTCATGCGGGGCCAATCGCTTTACATGATGGGGCGAGAGGAGGAGGCGGTGGGGGTTTGCCGTTCCTATCTTGAACGGTATCCGAAGTCGGAATGGGCGTCGCGGGTCATGTTCTGGCTTGGGGAGTACGCGTTCAATCATGGGGACTACCTGGAGGCGGAGCGGTATTTCCTGATGCTGGCAGGCGAGTTCCCGAAGGATGCGGCGGCGGACCGGGCGTTGTTGTGGGCCGGGCGGTCGGCGATGAAGCAGAAGGAATATCTCAAGGCCGCCGACCGGTTTGCACGGGTGGCGGAGGAATATCCCGAGAGCGCCCTGATGGACGAGGTGCGTTTCCTGCAGGGGGATGCGCTGACCGAACTGGCTGAGTTTTCCAGGGCGATCGTGGTATTCGACGACCTGATCACGCGGTATCCGAAAAGCAAGTTGACGGGGGCGGCGTGGGGCAGGAAGGGTGACTGCCAGTTCACGCTGGGGGCCGCCGATCCGCGGCGATACGAGGAGGCGATTGTATCGTACCGGACGGTGCTGCGCAGTGCCGGGGTGGCGGTGGATCTCGGATTGCAGGCGGAATACAAGATCGGGCGTTGTCTGGAGAAGATGGAGAAGAAGGATCAGGCGTTCGAGCAGTACTATTCGCGGGTGGTGGTGCCGTACCTGGACGCGCATGCCCGCCGCGGGGCGGATGATCCGGCGGCCGCGGTGTGGTTCACCAAGGCGGCGTTTGCGGCGGCTGATCTCATGGAGGCGGAGCGGGATTGGCGGCGGGCGGTGAAGTTGCTGGAACGGGTGGTGGAGGCAAAGGTGATGGCGGCGTCGGATGCGCAGGGGCGCATTGACCGGATTCGGGCGGAACATTGGCTTTGGTGAGGGTGCTCATATGTTTGGATTGATTCAAGAAGGCGGATTGGTGGCGTGGATCATCCTGGGATGCGGGATAGTCGCGGTGGGCGTGTTTTTGGAACGGGTGCTGGCGCTGCATCGGGCGCGCATCAAGTCCGAGGATTTCATTGCCGGCATCCGGAACAACCTGACCCGCGGGAATGTGGCGGAGGCACAGGCGATTTGTGAGGACACGCCGGGACCGGTGGCGGAGATTGTCAAGGTGGCGATCATGAACCAGGGTGCCGACAAGGATGCGTTGCGGGCGGCGGTGGAGAATACGGGACGGATCGAGATTGCGCGGATGGAGCGGCGCCTGGTGGTGTTGGCGACCATTGCCCAGGTGGCGCCCATTTTCGGACTACTGGGGACGGTGCTGGGGATGATCAAGGGGGTGCAGGCGATGCGGGCGGCGGCGCCGCTGGTGCAGGCGACGGATGTCATGGCGGGGCTCATGCCGGCGCTGGTGGCGACGGCGATGGGGCTTTCGGTGGCGGCGCCCTGTTATATTGCCTTCAATTTCCTGGTGGGCAAGGTTGAGAAGATTGTCATCGACATGGAAGGGGCCTCGGCGGAAATCCTCAACTTCATGGCGCGGCGGACCGACACGGACAAGCCGGCGGGCAATGGGGGCGGGGCATGAGTATCCGGAGCGGCGAACAAGGCAGCGAAACGGTTGGCTGGTATGTGAGCGGGTTCCGGCGGTACCGTCCCGAGAACCGGCTGAACCGGGGCTTGGTTTCGTCGGCGCCCTGGGTGGCGGTGGTGCTTCTGGTGGCGATGTACCTGTATTTCCTGGCCCCGAACGTGTTGCAGCCGGGCATGGCGGTCCAACTGCCGGAGATTCCCTTCACGGATGGTCGGCACTACGGGCACAATCTGGTGATCCTGTCGCTGCCGGTGGCGGGCAAGGGGGAACGGGAGGAGATTTTCTTTTTTGACGACACGCGTTATCTGGCGCGCGAGGCGGTGCAACTGGACGCGTTGCGGTCGGCGCTGGCCCGGGCGAAAATTTCCAAGCCCGGTTTGCCACTGGTGGTGGAAGCCGATCGTCTGGTGCGGCATGAAACGGTGGTGCGGCTGTTTGACATGGCGCGGGACGCTGGTTTCGCGGAAGTCAACCTGGCCACCCGGCAGGCAGCGAGGTAGGCGAATGGTGGTGAGTCTCCATGGCATTCCTTTCACGTGGCGCAACGTGGCGGCCACGGTGGTCTTGGTCGTGGTGTTGTGGGGGCTTCCCTTCATCCTGTGGCCGCGTACGGCAGGGGCGCCGGAACGGGCGAAGGGGCGGCCGGCGATGAAGATCAGGTTTCTGGGGGCCGTTCAGGGGGTGGATGGTTCGGCCTGGTCGCCGGTGGTGTTCCCGTTGCCGACGAAGTATGGGTTTAGTGAGAGGGCGGATGCATCGGGGTTGGGGCATGACCTGTCGCAGGTGTTCCGGCCGGGAGTTTCCGAGGGGGTGTTCCTGGAATTGCCGCCGTTAGTCACGCCGCCAGCGGCGGTGGGTGAGTTTGGAGGGGCCGGGGGGGAATCGGGTTTCCGTCCGGCGGGCGTCAGGGCGCCGGTCTTTGGGGGCGGGCCAGTGGCGGATGTTGACCCCTGGCGGGTCGAGATGGATGAGTCGCTGAAGGGGCGGGAATTTTCGGTGGCGGACCTGAATGCGATTGTACCGGATACGGGGCAGCGTGTCGGGATGGAGGCGTATGTTGAACTTGACCGTGGTGGGGCCCCGCTGCATGTTTTGCTGGAGGGGTCGAGCGGGAGTACGAATCTTGACCGGGCGGTCATCAGGGCGTTGTATGCCGGGCGGGGGAAGCGTGGGGCGGAGGGAGTGGGCGGACGTGTGCGGTTGTTCTACCGGCGTGTGGCGGCGGAGGGAGCCGGGCCGGGCGTCAGGTGAGGAATGGGGTTGGTTGGTGTGATGGATTTGGGTACCCAGGGAAGGAGATCACGATGGAGATCAAAGTCATCAGGTGGTCGGCGGAAAAGCCGTCCAGTGTGGTTTTGTCGTTTCTGAAGCGGCCGGCATTTGATCCGACGGCGGAGACGGCGGCGCGGGAGGTGTTGGAGGATATCCGCCTGAACGGGGATGCGGCGGTGATCAAGCACGTCCGGCAATTCGACGGGGTGAATCTCAAGCCGGGTGATTTTCGCGTGACGGCCGGCGAGATTGCGGAGGCGCGGGAGAAGGTTGACGCGCCCTTCCGGGTGGCGGCGCGGGAGACGCACAAGCGGGTGGCGATGTTTGCCCGGAATGGCATGAAGAAGGATTGGAAGATGTTCAGTCCGAAGGGCGGGGAGATGGGTGAGCAGTTTGTGCCGTTCGACCGGGTGGGGATCTATATTCCCGGCGGGGCCGCCCCGCTGGTGTCGACGGTGTTCATGACGGCAACGCTGGCCAAGGTGGCGGGGGTTCAGGAGATTGTGGCTTGCACACCCTCGGATGCAAAGGGCAGGGTGAATCCGTACATCCTGTTTGCGATGGAACTGGCAGGGGTGACGGAGATCTACCGGATTGGCGGGATCCAGAGCATCGGGATGATGGCGTACGGGACCAGGACGGTTCCCCGGGTGCAGAAGATTGTGGGGCCTGGAGGGGCGTATGTGACGGCGGCCAAGAAGCTGGTGTATGGCGATGTGGCGCTGGACTCGGTGGCGGGTCCGAGTGAGATCGCGATTCTGGCCGATGAGACGGCGCCAGCGCCCTGCGTGGCGGCGGATCTGCTGTCGCAAGCCGAGCATGGGACAGGGCATGAGAAGGCGATGCTGGTGACGAACTCGTCCTCGCTGGCCACGCAGGTGGCCGCTGAGTTGATCAAGCAGACGGAGACGTTGTCGCGCAAGCAGGCCGTCGTCAAGGTGTTGGAGCGTGGTGTGTTGATCGTGGTGGTGAACACGCTGGACGAAGGCATGGAGTTGTGCAACCAGTTTGCGCCGGAACATCTGGAGATCATGGTGAGGGAACCGCGGAGCTGGTTGCGGAAGGTGCGGAGCGCCGGGGCGGTGTTCTTCGGGACGTGGACTCCGGAGTCGGTGGGGGATTTTGTGGCGGGGCCCAGCCATGTGCTTCCCACGGGCGGGACGGCGAGCATGTTTTCGGGGTTGACGGTGGATGATTTCCGGCGGCGGACGAGTTTCATGGCGTTCACGCGGGCGGATTTGCAGGAGACCCTCCCTGTGATCGAGGCCTTCGGGCGGGTCGAGGGGTTGGATGGGCATGCGCGGGCGGCCCGGATCCGGTTTGAAGTGTAGGGAAACACAGAAGCCGGAAGCGGTGGACAGGTTGCAGATGGTGTCGATGGAGTGGGGGGGCTAGGTGTGATCAGGCGAAATGTGCGGGAAATGACGGGATATACGCCGGGGGAGCAACCCAAGCGGGCGGGGTTGATCAAGTTGAATACGAATGAAAATCCGTATCCCCCTTCCCTGCACGTGGTGGAGGCGTTGCGCGGATTGGATCCGGCGAGTTTGAGGTTGTATCCCGATCCGGTGAGCAGTGATGTGAGGCAGGCCATTGCCAGGTTGCATGGGGTCGCGGTTGAGCAGGTTTTTGCCGGGAACGGGTCGGATGAGATTCTGGCGTTATGCACGCGGGCGTTTGTCGAGGACGACGGGTCCATCGGGTATTTTGAGCCATCCTATTCGTTGTATTCCGTGTTGGCGGCGATCCGGAATGTTCCCGGGGTTCCATGTGTATTGACGGAATCCTTCGAGTGGCCGGAACAGGATCCCGGGGCGTCGGCGTTATTTTTCCTGACGAATCCGAATGCGCCGACGAGTCTGAGGTTTGCGCGGGAGCGGGTGGAACGGTTTTGCCGCGGGTTCAAGGGAGTGGTCCTGATTGATGAGGCTTATGTGGATTTCGCGGAGGCGGACTGCATGGAGCTGGCCAGGAGCCTGCCGAATGTTCTGGTGATGAGGACGCTTTCCAAGTCCTATTCGCTGGCGGGCATCCGGTTCGGGTATGTGGTGGGCAGCAAGGTTCTAATTGAGGCCCTGTTCAAGATCAAGGATTCGTACAACCTTGACCGGATGACACAGGTGGTGGCCGGCGCGGCGCTGGGGGATCAGGCGCACATGAGAGCCAACGTGGCGCGGATCAAGGCGACGCGGGCGCGGTTGGCGGGTGAGTTGACCCGGCGCGGGTTTGAAGTGTGCGCGTCGGAGACGAATTTTCTTTGGGCGCGGCCCACGGCGATGCCAGCGCGGGAGATTTTTGAGATGTTGAAGGAGGCCGGGGTGTTGATCCG
>JBIJCW010000086.1:0-8924 GCA_044344495.1 Kiritimatiellia bacterium
TTGGGCATTGGCGGCGGGATGTTGTTCCTGGTATTGAACTATGACTGGCTGGTCCGTTTATCCGATCTGATCGGGGCTGTGGCGCCGACGACCACCATCTTCCTGATAGGGTTCGTGGTGATCCTGATGATGTGCCTTCAATTCTCGTGGGTGATCTCCACGCACCGGCGCCAGATCAAGCGGCTGACCCAGCGTTTGGCCGTGTTGGAGCGTGAGCGTTCGGAGACGTCCCGGTCAGCGGTCTCAACCGCCTCGGATTGTGGAAAAGCATGATGCCCCGGCTGGTGCTAGTTTCATCGCCCGTCAGTGTTGCAGAGCGGTACGGCGCTTTTGCCGGGGTCGGCAGCACGGAACCGTCGTTCGGATTGTTATGCCTGGCGGCGGTGGCGCGCCGCGAGGGGGCGGCTGTGGCGATTGTGGAAGCGTCGGCCCGTGGGCTGACGCCCGAGGCGGCTCTGCAGCAGGTTCTGGCATTCAGGCCGGAGGTGGTGGGGTTCACGGCGACAACGTCCGGGATTGTGCAGGCGGCGGATCTTGCCCGGCGAGTGAAGGTGGCCATACCGGAGGTCTTGACCCTGATTGGAGGGTGCCACGCCACGGCGCTGCCCGAGGACACGCTCCGGTCATTTCCGGCGTTTGACATGGCGGTGCTTGGCGAGGGGGAGGAGACGCTGGTCGAGGTTTTGCGGCGGGTTTCCTGTGGGGAGCGGTGCCCGGCCGTGGCCGGAACGGCGGTCAGGGAGGGTGAGGTGGTGCGGCTTATGGAGGCGCGCCCCCTGATGCATGAGTTGGATAGCCTGCCTTTGCCTGCGTGGGACCTGCTGGAAGGGTTCCCGCGGGCTTTTCAGCCGTCACCGGGACGAATCCGCCGGTGGCCCTGCGCCTCGGTGGTGTTTACCCGGGGATGCCCGAATCAATGTGTGTTCTGTGACCGGTCGGTTTTCGGGAACCGCTGTCGTGCCTACACGCCTGCCTATGCCGTTGAACTGGTTCGCGATCTGCATGACCGCTACGGGGTGCGGGAGTTGTTGATTGAGGACGACACCTTTGTGCTATCGAAGGACCGGGTTCGCGAGTTTTGTGAACGGCTTATCGGGTTGGGATTGAGGATGAGTTGGTCCTGCCTGGGGCGAGCCGACCGCGTGGATCCCGGCCTGCTCAAGTTGATGCGCAAGGCGGGGTGCTGGCATATTTCCTACGGGGTGGAGAGTGGGGATCCGGACATTCTGAAGGCCATGCACAAGCGTCTGGATGTGGATCAGATCCGGCAGGCGGTGGAATGGAGTCGTGAGGCCGGGTTGCGGACGAAGGGTTTCTTCATTGTCGGGTTTCCCGGTGAGACCCGGGCGTCGCTGGCCAAGACCAAGGCGCTGGCCTGTTCGCTGGAGTTGGATGACATCAGTGTGATGCAGATGACTCCGTTTCCCGGCAGCGAACTCTATGACATTGCGGAACGCCATGGGGCTTTTGAGCGGGACTGGCGGAAGATGAATGTTCTGAACACGGTTTTTGTCCCGCACGGGTTCACCCGTGCGCAACTCGAGTCTGCGCGTGCCGGCATGCTCCGGTCGTTTTATTCCCGTCCGAAGATCGTGGCGAGGCAGGCGGTGCATTTCCTGGCCAATCCCCGCCTGATTCCGCTGGCGTGGAAGAGTTTTGGAACGTTGCGGAAAGTGGCGGGTGGTGCGTGAAGATTTCCATTATTACGCCGTCATTCAACCAAGGTCGCTATCTGGAGAGGACGGTTCGGAGTGTCCTGAGTCAGGAAGGCGATTTTGAGCTTGAGTATCTGGTGATAGATGGCGGTTCGCGTGATGAATCGGTGGAGATCCTGCGGAGGTATGGCGACCGGTTACGGTGGGTTTCTGAGCCGGACGGGGGGCAGAGTGATGCCATCAACAAGGGGTTCCGGATGGCCACCGGGGATGTTCTGGCGTGGTTGAATTCGGACGACACCTACGAGCCGGGGGCGCTGGCTTGTGTGGCGGGGGCCTATCGCGAGGAACCGTTTGACTGGTGTTTCGGCGATTGCAGGATCATTGACGAAGAGGATCGGGAGATCCGGAAATCCATCACGCGATACAAGATGGGGCAATCACGGCGGTACAGTTTCTCCCGCTTGCTCCGTCGCGACTTTATTTCGCAACCCTCGACGTTCTTCGCGGCCCGTGCCTATCGTGAAACAGGAGAGATCCGCCGGGATCTGGCATACTCCATGGATTACGATTACTGGTTGCGCCTCGGGCGAAAGACGCCACCACGTTATGTGAACCAGTTTCTGGCCAACTTCCGGTGGCATGCGGTATCGAAGAACGGGTCGGCCTATCGTCTTGCGGCATGGGAGACGTTGCGGACGGCGCGGCAACATTCCCGGTTGGTGGAATCGGGAGACGTGCTGTTGCATTTCGGGCATTACTGTGCGTTGTCGGTGTTGTACCGGTTCATGTAGGGGTGGGGGATGCGGAATCCAGAATCCAGAATCCAGAATCCAGAAGGCAGAATCCAGGCAAGGATGCGTATCGGGGTCAATGCCTTGTTTCTGATTCCCGGCGAGGTAGGCGGGTCGGAGACGTATGTGCGGGATGTGTTGACGCATGCCATCCCGGCGAATCCTGATCTGGAGTGGGTGCTCTTTACAAACCGCGAGAACCACGAGGCGCTCGGCAGTGCGTTTGGCGCGCGGGCCAATGTCCGGCGCTGCCTGTTGGATTTTGCGGCACGTCATCGGATCCAGCGGATCCTGCGTGAACAAATCCAACTGCCATGGCGCGTGAGGAGGGAGCGGATTGACGTGCTGTGGTCGCCCGGTTATACGGCGCCGGCGCTGGCAACCTGCCCGCAGGTGGTCTCCATTTTGGATATGCAGTACAAGGCATTCCCGCAGGATTTGTCGCGGATGGCGCTATTGGCGACGCGTCTTCTGGTGCCCCTGGCCGCGAGGAGGGCGGATCATGTGCTGACGCTTTCGGAATTCAGCCGGACGGAGATTCTGAAGTATATTCGGATCTCCGGGGAGCGGGTCCAGGTGGTCTATCCGGCGGTAGATGGAGTCTTCAGCCGGGCGCGGGCGGGTGGCACCAGACCGGCGGGTGTGCCGGAAGGGGCCTATGTGTTATGTGTGGCAAACACTTACCCCCACAAGAATGTCCACACCCTGATTCAGGCGATGGATATGATGTCGCCAAGGTATCCTGTGTCACTGGTTCTGGTGGGTGGCGAAGGGCGGGGAGAGTCGGTGGTGCAGGCTGTGATTTCCAGGATGCGGGATCCCGGGCGGGTCATTCGTTTGCGACGGCTGGCGCGTGAGGATTTGGCTGCGATTTACCAAGGGGCCGCCGCTTTCGTCTTTCCATCGCTCTATGAAGGGTTCGGGTTGCCGGTTCTTGAGGCGATGGCGGCGGGGGCCCCGGTGTTGACGTCGAGGTGCGGATCGATTCCGGAGGTGGGGGGTGAATGCGTGCGTTACTTCGATGGATCGGCGGGAGATTGTGCGCGAGGTCTGGAGGAGTTGCTGGCGATGACGGTGGAGGAGCGGGGGAGGATGGTCGGGAAGGCGCGGGAGCGTGCGGCGACTTTCTCCTGGGAGCGCACAGCGGACGAGATTGTGGCTTGTCTGCGGAAAGTGGCGGACGACGTCTGATGCGTTCGCCGGAACGGCGAAAGCTGCTGAGGACGGCATCAATTCGAGGCGTTGTCCAAGGCGAGGATGCGGACTCCGGAATACCCATCCATGTCCTGTCCTTCGATATAAGACGTGGTCTTGTATTCCGAAATGTCATTCAAATCGTGCAGCATTTTCCGGATCGATTCCGCCGCCTGCATGCTGGAACTCAGCAGTTCGGCGGTCATGACTTTGTTGGAGTTCCCTATGCGCGTCATGAGTTCAAGGCTGGCCAGCAGCACGGTGGCGGGTTGACCCAGGTGGTGACAGGCGGTGCCGATGCTTTCCATCATGACCCGTTGCCGCTCGGTCTTTTTCTCGGCCTCCTCGGCGCGTTTGGTGTCGGTGATGTCCAGGAACGAAAGGACGATGCCGACGATATTTTCATCCGCGTCGCGGTTCGCGGCGGCGGAGATACGGAGATGAAGGGGGGGGGTGCCGGGTTGAGTCAGGATGGTTTCCAAGGACCAGTTGCCACCCTTGTGAACGGCGGCGACCAAGTCCATGGCCTGAGTCCGGTCCGGGAGCAGGTCCAGGAGGTTCAATCCTTTCATTTCTTCGGGGCTTTCCAGTCCCCACAGTTTGGCGGTGGCAAGATTGACGTAGTCCATGCGGCCTTCCTGGTCGGTCACGGCGATCCCGGTGGCGCTGTTCTGGAAGGCGTTATTGATGGTGCGCAACATTTCCTCGGCCTGGCGGCGCCAGGTGAGGTCACGGATGAAGCAGCACAATAGTGGCTGTTCGCGAACCCGGACACGGTTGATGGCGATTTCGGCGGGAAAGAGGAATCCGTCCTTACGGCTGCAATGGGCCTGGATCAGGATGAAACGGTCTTTTTCCAGGCTGGCCTGGAGTGTCTTGATCGTGTCGGCGTCAGCCCCGGAGATGACCTCCAGCAGGCTCATGCCGCAGAGTTCCTGGCGGGAGTAATGGAGGAAATCGGCGGCGCGGACATTGGCGTCCACGACGATGCCGTTGATGTCAGTCATCAGGGCGCCATCGTAGACGTTTTGGAAGAGTTCCTGGAAATCGCTGTCGCCGATGGGGTCGTAATGCCGTGCCTGAGCACGTGCGGGTTGCGCCACATCCACCCGGCGTCGTATATGGCGTTTCACGTGCCGCATTTCCTCCCTGAGGTCGGGAGGAATGTCGATCCGCATGGTTTGCGACGCCCGGTTCATAGTTTGTTCACTTTAGCGAAAGGCCCTTGCGAGTCAATCAGGATTTCTCTGATTATGCGAACAGGACTGATAATCCCGCCATTTATACAGCATTTACCATGCCGGATGATGCTTTATCGGGTTCCGGGACAATTACGACGAGAGGGGAAACATAACACGGGCAAAGAATGCCTGATAATTTCTCATTATTGACAAAATGATTATTTCGGGAGAGATGGGGTATTCTTGTTATGGCTTTGCCGCGACGTCAATTTCCGTGAAAATTTGAGGGCGGGCTGAACCGGTTCGGTAGGCGATGGCGCGCAGGAGGTGATGCCCGGGAGGGATGGAGGCCCGGTTGAGGGTTAAGGTTGTGTTTCTGGTTTTCGGGCCGAGGGGAACGCCGTCGAGCAGATAGAGGAACTGGCTGAAGGATTCGCCTGCCGGGGCTTGGATGGTGATGGTGACTTGTTGATGGTCCTGTTGGAGGCCGGACTCGAGTCCGCGGAAGGTGATGGAGGCGGACGAACTCCAGGGGGAAGCGAGGGGGTCCCCGAGCAGCAAGGTTTGGAGGGGGCAGCGCAATGACTGGAAGAAGGCCTCCAGGGTGGAGCAACCTGCGGCGAGGTGGGCGAAGTAGCGGGCGTGGGGGAACTTGGTCCAGTTGGAGAGCGGTTCGGTGACGGTGCCGGCGGTGGCAGTGGCGCCAGCGCGGAGCCAGGCTGATATCTTGGTTTGTGCCGGGGTATCGAAGGCGGCGCCGAAACTGGTGAGGTGGTCGGCCATGGCGCCAGGGAGGAATCCGACGGGGGATGTGATGGCCACATCGGCCATGCCGCAGAGGATGCCCAGGACGTTGGTTTGCAGGGAGGGGAGGGCGTTGGTGATGCAGGCGGAGATTCCCGCCGCGCGGAGTTCGGCGACGGCCGGCTCGAATTCCCACTGGCGGCAGGTGGAGCGTATGTCGGTATTGGTGACGAAGTAGATGGTGCCGTTGGGGCGGGTACCATCGGCCTGTCGGCCGCGTTCGAGGGCGGCGGTGATTTCCGCGGTTGTATTTCCATGCGGGCCGGCGAAACCCAGCATCATGCTGGGCAAGGGCATATCTGCATTCATCCAGGCGCTTTGGACATCGAGAGCTTGGGAGGGGAAACCCTGGAATCGCGGATTGTCGGGGCCGGCGAAAAACGGTGAGGCATAGGATCCGTTCCGGATGGCATCCCGGTCGGGGAGGTGTCCGCGCAGGAAGGTGAATCCCTGAAGGGAGAGGGGCGGATCGGTGGCGATACGGATGGGAAAATCCAGGGAATAGGCCCAAGCCAGGATATGGCCGGCCAATTTTCGTTGTTTGGCTGCGGTGAGAGCCGGGGAGAGAACCCGTCGGGTGAATTCATCGGGCGGCATCTCGAGGAGGTCGGGAGGGAGGTCGAGTTCAACGAGATTGATGGCGGGGACATGGCGCAGGGCCATGTAGGACCGGGCGAGTTCCAGGGAACGAGGGGACTGGCGATTGGCAAGGACCAGCAGTTCGTGGGGACCCAGGGCCTGAGTTTCGCCGGCAAGCAGCAGGAGGACGCCGATGGTGATCAGGATTTGCCGCAACATATTCCGGAGTATACCCGCTGGTGACGTCAAAGTCCCGAAGATTGTGACAGGTTGACTGGGAACCTAAGTTCCCTTATGCTGTCGGTCAGTCATAATAGAGGAGTGAGGATCATGGGTGGCGACAGCATGGTGGCACGAGTGAAGCGGTTGCGGGAGTTTTATCGCCGGCATGGGCGGAATCCGGGTTACAATGAAATGCTTGAGTTATTCGGGTACCGCTCCAAGAACGCCGTTTTTGGTTTTTTGCGGAAACTGCATGAGGATGGGTATATCGTCAAGCGGGGCCGGAAGTTTTCCCTGACGGTCAGGATTACCGGGGGATTGAGGCTGCTGGGGACGGTTCAGGCGGGATTCCCGTCGCCGGCGGAAGAGGAACTGGCGGATGTGATGAGTCTGGATGAGTTCCTCATCAAGAAACCGGAAGCCACCTACATGCTGACAGTATCGGGGGATTCCATGATAGACGCAGGGATTCATCCGGGCGACCTGGTGCTGGTGGAGCGGGGGGCGACGCCGAAGAACCGTGACATTGTGATTGCCCAGGTCGATGACGCATGGACGTTGAAGTATTTCATGAAAGACGAGCGCGGGGTGCGATTAGAGCCGGCGAACCAGAAGTACGCAGCCATTATTCCCTCGCGGAGTCTGGTCATTGGCGGGGTGATTCGGACGGTGATTCGCAGGTACGAATGAGCGGGCGCCGGGCGGTGGGTGGCGGAGTCCTGCTCCAATCTTGGTTCGCGGCGGGATTCTGGCGCATCTATTTTTGATTTGGCGTTTTTTTGTTTTGCTTTCGCGGGCTGGATTTCTATACTCCGTTCAAGTGTTCGCCTCATTGGCGGGGAAGGATAACGAGCGATGCATCCTACATGGCGTTTGAAGGAGTATGTACTTATCGCTATTACCTTCCTCATGGCAGGTTTGGACGGATCGGCGCAGACGCGAGTTCGACCCGAAGCCGCCGGTGCCGGTCCCCTCCGGATCCGGGAATTGACAGGCAATGGGCCCCGCGGGTTGGTTCGGACGCCGGAGTACACCACGTCCCTTTCCCGGGGCAAGGTGGCGGCGCGTGCGTGGGCGGAGATGCTGGTGCAGTTCGATTCGGAACCCGAGTGGATTGAAGACCTTTCCTTCCAGTACTATGTGTTGATCCATGATCGCAAGACGAAGGAATACACGTTCCTGAAAGGGATCGTGATCCATCCGGAGGTGGCCCGGGGGCGTGGTCATTTGAGTGCGATGTATGTGCGCCCGTCGGTTCTGGAGCGGCATGGTGATGTGGTGGCGGTGGCCGTTGAGGCGGTGATCAAGGGGGAAACGGTGGCGGTGGCGAGTGAAGGACGGCTTCCGCAAGGGCAGGGGGGGGTATTGCCGTCCGACTGGTGGAAGACAACGAAGCTTATTCCCAAGGATGGTTATCTGCTTAATCGTGCCCAGACGCCGTTTGCGTTTGTTAATTATGACGACTATGAAGTCGCCAAGTAAAAGCCATGTTCAGATCTGATCGCATCCTCGCTTTAGATGTCGGGTCCAGCAAGTTGGTCCTGGCGGAATTCCGTGCCGTGAAGCCACAGGGCGTGGAACTGCTGAACTATGCGGTGACGCCCCTGGGGTTTGATGTGGACAACACCCCCGATCCATCGGCTTACATTGTGGCGGCGGTCCGTGACACGTTGCGTGAGAGCGGGATCAGGCCAGGTCCGGTGTCGGTGTCGATTTCCGGCGGACAGATGGTGTTTCCGCGTTACGTCAAACTGCCCCCGGTGGCGCCGGACAAGATCGCGCAGATTGTGCGATATGAGGCCCAGCAGAACGTGCCGTTTCCGATAGAGGAAGTGGTGTGGGACTACCAGTTAATCGGGCAGGACAGCGGGGAGCTGAGCGTGTTGCTGGTGGCGGTCAAGGGGGATGTGGTCAAGAATCTCACCGATTGCGTGGAGGCGGCGGGTTTGGATCCGGTGCTGGTGGATGTGTCGCCGCTGGCGTTGTACAATACGGTGCGCTACAACTATCCGGATTTGAGCGGTTGCACGATGATTCTCGATATGGGGGCGCGGTCCACGAATGTGGTGTTTGTGGAGGGCAGCCGGATTTTCAGTCGGAGCATTCCCGTGGCGGGGCAGGCGATCACCAAGGAAGTGATGAAGGAATTCGCCCTATCCTTTGAGGAGGCGGAGCAACTGAAGACCGCGCATGCCTTTGTGGGGTTTGGGGGGGCGTATGAGGGGCACGAGGTTGGCGTGGCGGATCGGACGTCCAAGATTGTGCGCAATGTGATGACCCGCCTGCATGCGGAAGTGGTTCGGACTGTGAATTTCTATCGCAGCCAGCAGGGGGGGAGTCCTCCCTCGATGGTATTGTTGTCCGGCGGGTGTTCGGTGATTCCGCACGTCAATACATTCCTGAAGGACAAACTGAAGACCGAGGTGGATTATTTGAATCCCTTCCGGAACGTCAGTGTCAATGCCGCGATTCCGGGGGACAAGATTGGCGGACAG
>JBIJCW010000116.1:0-7264 GCA_044344495.1 Kiritimatiellia bacterium
TCGTTGGATTGGCTTTACGGCGGGCGCTTTCCTGTCCGGTGGAGATCAACCTGTTGCCGCCGGCGTTGGTGGCGAGGCGTGTATTCCAGCGGCGGATTCCATTTCTGGCGATGGCGGCGGTGGGTTTGATTTTGATCATGCTGGTGTTCTGGCTGTTCCTGCACCGGATGAGGGCGATGGCCGAAGACCGGCTGCAGATGGTGGAGTCCCGCGTGACGGCGCTGCAGTCCCCGGCGAGTACCCTGATTGAACTCGCGAGGCAGAAGGAAATAGCGGCGGGCAAGGTGACGTTGTTGATGGATCTGACCCGGGAGCGGACAAAGTGGTTGGAGATCCTGGAAACGCTGCATTCGCGGGTGATTGAGGGGATGTGGGTGACCGGGGTGCGGGTGTCGGGCGAGAATGAGCAAGGCAAGGAACTGTTGCAGATTGACGGGATGGGGTTCTCGGACAAGGTCAGTCATCCGGCGATCACGGAGTTTACGATGTTGCTCAAGGGGCAGGGCTATGTGTCCGATGAGATCCGCATCAAGAAGATCCGCCCGGTGGGTGGTGTGGACTACGTGAACGAGTTTACGATTGAGGCGGTGTTGAACCCGAAGCCGGTGCCGGTTGCGGTGTTACCGGCGGGGGAACCGAAGTAAGAGGCTCTGAATCAAACCATGCAGTCACGTCGTAAATTATGGATGACGATCCTGGTGGTGGCCATCGTGCTGATGATTCTCGGCGCGGCAGGGCTGCTGGTCAAGGGTTTCCTGGATTTCTCACAGGTGAAGGGGATGTTTCGCGCCAAGGATGCGGAACTGCGGGCCCATTATGAGCGCAATCCGTTTCCCTCAGCCGAGAATCTCGCGATTGAACGAAACAACCTGACGGTACTTGACGAGCAACTGGCGGATTTGCTGCAGGAAATGGGACGGGGTCAGGTCCAATCAGTGGAGCAGAGCCCGCCCAAATTCCTTGCGCAGTTCTGGGCGACTCAGAAAGAGTTGTTGAGAAAAGCGAAGGAGCGCGGAGTTAAAGTAGCACCTGCATTCGATTTCGGGTTTGGCCGGCACATGGCGGGAACCCCGCCAGCCCCGCAGGATGTGGCGCGTTTGACGCAGCAGCTCATGATCATGCAGAGACTATGCCATATCGTGTATGACGCCGGGATTACAGAATTGACGGGGGTGGGACGCCAGGAGTTCGAAGTGGATGCAAAAGGGGGCGGGGCGGTTGCGGCGGCGCCGACGCGCCATGCGCGGGGGGCATCGGTTGCCGTTTCCATGAATGTCTACGATCCGGCGGCCGGGGTTATTCCGGACGGGAAGTTGTATGGGCGCTGGCATTTTGCGTTCCGGGTGACGGCCAAGGAAGGGGCGCTCGTCGCCATGCTGAATCAGTTGGCGCGGGCCCCCATGTTTGTAGTGGTGTCGGATGTTGATCTTGATGGGGATGATAGCATCAAGGCGTCCGGGGCGGATGCTGCGGGCAGGGCAGACGTGAAGGCGGCGGCTGACAAAGCGGGGGGCGAAGGGGGTGCGGGGGTGGTGGCAAAGGAACTGAGAGTGGTTTGTGGTCGCGATGTCCCGTTGAAGGTCAAGTTTGAGGTCGACGTGTACCAGTTTGCATCCAAGCATTCCGAGGCGGTGGTTCCTGTCAAAATGAGGGGGGCGAAATGACGGGGCAACGGATGGTGGGTTGGTTTAAGCGAACCTACGACAGGCTTTTGGCGCTGCTGGTGTTGCTGGCGCTGCTGTTGTCGTTGGTGATGTTGGCTACTCAGGCGCAGGGGTTGAGGATGAAGCAAGCGGCGTTCGACCTGGGGCAGCGCCAGTTGACCCCCACGCATGAGACTGCCCAGGAAGCCGGGCGGGATCTGTTTGAGTCTGCGGTGCAGGCGCTGAACGCTCCGTTCCAGATTGCGGCATGGCCCCGACGGTTGCTGGTTCCCGAGCAACGCTTGAAGTGTGTGAACTGCGAGCGGCCAATTCCTTATGAGGCGAAAGTGTGTCCTTTCTGTCAGAAGGAGCAGCCGGACGAGCAGGGCCCGGTGCTTGACAAGGATCACGACGGGATGCTGGATACGTGGGAAGAAAAGTACCGGTTCAATCCGCTGGATCCCGATGATGCCAAGGGAGATGCGGATCAGGACGGATTTACGAACAAGGAGGAGTTCGAATTCAAGACTGACCCGCGCAATGCGGCAGACCATCCGCCGGCGTTGGCCAAGGTGGTGGTGGAGCATATCAAGCCCATTTCCTTCCGTCTGATTTTCAAAGGGGTCAACCGGTTGTCGGACAAGGACCTGTTCCAGGTGAATCTGCGGAGTGGCGCCAAGACGTGGTGGGTGTCGATGGGGGATGAGGTTGAGGGGTTCAAGGTGATCGATTATGTTGAGAAGAGTGCGGATGGCCCGGTGTTGACGTTGCAGCGGGGCGATAAGCGGATTCCCCTGCTCAAGGGCAAGGAAGTGCCCCGGAATGAATATGAAGTCACCATGTGCTACACCGTGGATAACACAAAGATTGTTACGCGGGTGGAATCCGATTTCGAATTAAAAGGTGACAAGTACAAGGTCATTAGAGTTGACATGGATGCGATGCGTGTACTAATAAATGATGGTTTGCGAGGGGTCGATGTTTGGATCGAACGTCAACTCGCCGACGTGAAGTCGGAGTCGGCAGGGCGATAGGCTTTTGTCTACAGGAGAGATGCCATATGAAAGAAGTAAAACTGACGATGTTACCCATCCTGTTCGCATGCGCCATTTTTTCGGCGTTCGTGGTTGCTCAGGAGGTGGGCATTGATGACTTGATGAAAGAAATGGAGACTCCCGCCGGCACCAATGTGGCGGTGAAGGAGCCGGCGCCTGCGGCGGCGGTGGAAACGCCTGCGGCAGTTGCCGCCCCTGTGGTGGTTCCTGCAGTGGTGACTGAAACGCCCGAGGTGGCTGAGAAGCCTGCTGTGGTGATTGACGATTTGATTGCGCCGGCGGTCAAGACTCCTGAAGTGGCAGCTCCGGTGGTGGAAGCGCCCGAAGCCGAGGTGGCTCCGGTGGTGGAGGCGGTTCCCGCTGTTGCTCCGGCAGGAGCGACTGCAGTTGTCCCCGGTACGGTTGCCGTTCCCGGCGAAGAACGTGATCAGCTGGCTAAGGCGCTTTCGCAGCAAGAGGAAGTGCGGCGTCAGGCCCGTGAACTGGAAGGCCGCAAGAGCATGGAATCGGCTGACAAGGCTTGGAAGGACGACGATTTTGAACGCGCCTTGGCGCATTACCGCAATGCCCTCAGCAAGTTGCCGATGACGGCTGGTGCCGCGCCGATGCGAAGCCGGGCGATTGCCAGGATTCCGGAATGTGAGTATCAGGTGGTGCTTGGTCTTGTTCGTGCCGGTAAAAATGATATGGCGTTGAACCGGGGCCGGGAGATGCTTGCGCAGAATGCCAACAACCGTGCGCTGCAGAAGTTAGTCACACGGATTGAAAATGACACCAAGGCGGATGCGACGGCGGCCGAGAAGCCGAAGAAGACCGGCGAGCAAATGGATTCCGAGATCAGGAAGCAGATGATGATCGGCAAGAAGGCCATGGCTGATCGTGACTATGAGCTGGCCCGGAGCAGTTTTGAATCGGTGATGGCGGTCGACCCCCAGAACCGGCAGGCGATTGGTTACCTGAAAGAACTGGGTGACCGTGAGTATATCAGCAACAGCAAGGAGCGTCAGGCGACGGCTGCCAAGATGTCGGCGCAGGTGCGGAATACCTGGAATCCGCAATACAAGGTCATCAAGGCCAAGACCGAACCTGTCAAGGCGGATCAGGGAGCGAAGAAGGAGCCGCTGCTCAACAAGATGGATAAGATTATTATCGAATCGATCGAGTTCAGGCAGGCGAACATCCATGACGTTGTGAGTTTCCTCAACAAGGCATCCATTGATGGCGACAAGACTACGGAAGATCAATCCAGGCGTGGTGTCAATATCATCCTGAACCTGAATCCCGCCGGGACGGCAGCGGCGACAGCCAAACCCGCAGGTGGGGCCGACAATTTGTTTGGAGAAACCGCTCCTGCGGGCGGTGCCGCCGGTGGGCAGGCCTATGAAATCACCTTTCAGGCCCGTTATATTTCCCTGTTGCAGACGTTGAAGATTATCACCTCGGTGGCCGGGTTGAAGTTCCGGGTGGATGGTGACATCGTGATGATTGTTCCGGCCGACTATGATCCCGCCCAGATTGAGATCAAGATGTACCCGGTGGAGCCGACGTTCATTGAGAAGGTGAAGGAAGTCAGTTCCCAGATGCCGACGGCCAATGACTCGGTTGGCGGACGTGAGGTTTCACGGATTGGCAACAATGAACTCAACACAGGCTTGCCCGATCTTAAGACCTACTTCACGCAGATGGGGGTTAGGTTCCCGCCTGGGTCATCCATTACGTATAATTCGGCGATCGGCAAGGTCATTGTGGGAAATACGGCGGAGAATCTGGCGACATTTGAGCGGCTTCTTTCCGAATTAAACGTTGTGCCCAAGCAGGTTGAGATCGAGACCCGGTTCGTGGAGGTCAATGAGACCGACCTGATGGAAGCCGGTCTTGAGTGGTTGTTGACCGACCCCTTTGAGATTGCCTCCAAGAAGGGGGCTGCCATGCTTGGGGGTACGGAGCGCATTCAGATGAACGCCAACGCGGCCAATGGCGGCATGACCCGGGGGTTGCGGTTCTGGGGTGCTGGCGGAGATGGAGCGGATACGCCGGCGATGCAGGGGACCAAGGGGGCGATCGCGTCAATTTCAAGCGTTCTGACCAATCCTGAACTGACGATGATTCTGCACTTACTCCAACAGAACGGGAATGCGGACTTGCTGTCGGCGCCTAAAGTGACGACCCGGTCCGGCGCCGAGGCGTCGATCCGCGTGGTCACGGAATATATCTATCCGACCTCGTTTGAGGTCAACGGCGGGCAGATCGGCAATAACACGACTGGCGCTGGTGGCAACAATGCCAACATCGTTCAGGAAACGACGGTGACGCCGCAGGACTTTGCGACACGCGAAGTGGGCGTTTTGCTGACGGTGCTTCCGGAGGTTAGTCCGGATGGCAACATGATCAACCTGACGATGCAACCCCAGGTGGTGACCGAGCCCACTTGGTATCAGTATGGTTCGACCGTTCGCCGCGCGGACGGGTCCGAAATGGCACTGAACATGCCGCAACCCTTCTTCCATGTGCGGTCGCTGAATACGTCGATTTCGATCTACGACGGGGCGACGGTGGTGATGGGTGGGCTGATCACCGAGGATCTGCGGAAGATTAATGACAAGATTCCCATACTGGGGGATATTCCCCTGTTGGGAACCCTCTTCCGCAGCAAGTCGGAGCGTAGCATCAAGAAGAACCTTCTGATCTTCGTGACTGCGAAACTGGTTGATCCCGCCGGGCGGTTGATCCGCCAGCCGGAAGGCGACGCTTCTCAACCGGCCGTGGTGCCGGGGGCGATGGCTCCTGTGGCGCAGCACTGACATGGGGCGGCGCCTTCTGCTGATTGACGGGGCGAACTTCTTCTACCGGTCTTTTTTTGCCATCCGGAACCTCTCGACCCGGGAGGGTCGTCCGACGAATGCCGTATACGGATTCGTGCGGGCATGTCATCAGCTTTCCGACGGACAGGTGCCGACCCACATGGCGGTGGTGTGGGATGCCGGGGTGCCGCAGTCTCGTCTGGCGTTAATCCCCGAGTACAAGGCGCAGCGGCCACCCATGCCAGATGCCCTGCGGGGGCAATACCCGCTCATCGAGGAGTTTCTTCAGCAGGCGCAGATTCCGCTGGTGCGTCTCCAGGGTGAGGAAGCGGACGATGTTCTGGCCTCGCTGGCTTGCTGGGCGAAAGCGGATGGTGCTGAGGTCCTGGTGGCGACCAATGACAAGGACATGTACCAGATTGTGCGGGAGGGTGTCCGGATTGTGCCGGCGGGGAAAGATGAACCACTGGTTGACGGACCTGGTGTTTTTGAGAAGACAGGTGTTCTTCCGGAGCAGATCGTGGATTGGCTTGCCTTGACGGGGGACGCGGTTGACAACATTGCCGGTGTGCCGGGGATGGGGCCAAAGACAGCGGCGAAACTTCTCCAGCAGTTTGGTTCAGTGGGGCAGATTTGGGGTCGCGTTGACGAAGTGCAATCTGAGAAACTCCGGCAAAGTCTCCTGAGTCACCGTGAATTGATTGATCGGAACCAGAAGGTGGTCAAACTGGACAGCGGACTGGAATGTTGGCCAGGGTGGCCGGTGATGGAGCGCCGGTTGGAGGAAGCGGGGCGGTTGAGGGGATTTTATGAGCGGATGGAGTTCCATTCCCTGTTGAAGGCGATGGATCAACCGTCATTACTGCTGTAGGTTTGGATTTGCGGGTGGAATTTACCTGTTGACACCGTAGGGGGTGAAAGGGTATACAGCCCACGAAATCATCTTTCCCGGACATTCCTTTTTGTTGTTTCAACACTTCCTGGTTTTTCCCTTTAGAGGCGCGATGGCGGAGAGGTCGTTATTCCGCGGCTCAACGGGAATGCAAAGTTCAAGAACCCTTTCATGCTCAGCATTGCCATAACCGGCGGAATCGCTTGTGGGAAAAGCCTGACGGGGCGTTATCTGGCTGAAATGGGGGTTCCGGTTTGCGAGGCGGACGACCTTGCGCGGGCGGTGTTGGCGAAGGGAGAAGCGGTGCGGGACCGGGTGGTGGAGGAATTCGGGCCGGGCGTGGTAATGCCGGATGGCGAACTGGATCGGGTGGCGTTGGCGCGTCTGGTGTTCGCGGACCCTGTCAAACTTGGACGGCTCAATGCGCTGACGCATCCCGAGATCATGCGGCGGTTGCGGGCTTGGGTTTCCAGTCAGCCTGCCGGGGTGACCTGCGTGGCGGCGGTCATTCCGTTGTTGCACGAGATCCGGGATGAAGAGCACTGGGACGCGGTGGTTTGCGTGGTGGCGCCGGAAGGGGAACAGCGCCGCCGGTTGGAGGCCCGGGGGATGGATGCGGGGGAGGCCGGGGCGAGGATCCGTGCCCAGCTCCGGTTATCGGAGAAGATGGAACGTTCGGACTACGTGATTTTCAATGGTGGCAGTGAATCGTTGTTGCAGGAACAGATACGGCGAGTGATGCGGTCAATCCGCGGAGGGTAACATGGACGAGAAGAACGAACAGCAGGGTGGTGGAAATCGGAATTACCGGGGGCGGCGTATGAGGGGACGGCACCACCCGCATTCTCAACCGCAGCAACAACAGCAACTTCA
>JBIJCW010000098.1:0-8250 GCA_044344495.1 Kiritimatiellia bacterium
ATCTCCGCATCCGTAAGGTCGGGCCGCTATTGGCTGTCGTCGTTGCGAGCGAAGGGTTCCTTTACAAGATGGTTCGCAGCATCTGCGGGATGCTGATCAGGGTGGGGGAGGGTGCGATGGACGCGGCTGAGGTCCGGAATATCCTTAAATCTCAAGTACGAACCGCCCGCGTGCCCACCGCCCCCCCCGAGGGGTTATTCCTTTGGAAGGTGTGGTATTGACGGTCGTTGTGACGGTCGACGGTCGAATTACGACGGTCGAATTCCGGGCCTTTGTACTGGCAGCAGGTATGTTTTCGTGTCATAATGCGAGGCCTGATTTTACAGGAATCGACGATGAACTATAGAAAATGCATAGCGCGCAACGACATTGCCATCCTGCCATCCCTGTTGGCTGCTGATTTTGGCAATTTGGGAGCTGAGGCCCGTCGCGCTGAGGCTGGCGGTGCGGATGCGTTGCATATCGACATCATGGATGGTCATTTTGTGCCCAATCTCAGCATGGGCCCGGATGTGGTGAGCATGGCGAAGCGGCATGTCAACATCCCCCTGAGTGTTCATCTGATGATCTCCAATCCTGATCGACACATGGAGCGATTTATCAAAGCCGGGGCCGATGTGCTGCTTATCCACGTTGAAGTGGCAGGCGATATTCCTGCAATGCTTCGCGAAATCCGGCGCATGGGCGCAAGGCCTGGAGTCACATTGAACCCCGATACGTCTGTTGAGGAACTCTGGCCCTGTATTGTGGAGGCGGATGAAGTGCTATGCATGACCGTTCATCCCGGTTACGGTGGACAGAAGTTCATCGAGAACGTCCTGCCAAAAATCACCACAATCCGGAACTACGTACACCAACACGCTCTGGCGGTTGACATCTCTGTTGATGGCGGGATTGACGGCAATACGTCTCGGCTGGCCGCTGCGGCCGGCAGCAATGTACTAATTGCCGGAACGGCCTTGTTCAGAGCCGGGAATATGCCGGCCGCCATTGTGGAGATGCGCAATTGCGCCAAAACCGCATTCATGTCCTCAAAGGAATAGGGATTCGTCATGCATCTGCAATCACATCGGCCGGAAACGCGTTCAATACCGACCATCCGGAATTTCTGTATCATTGCTCATATTGATCACGGAAAATCAACACTCGCGGACCGATTACTTCAGTTGACCGGCACCATTGATGAACGGGTCATGCATGACCAGATACTCGACAGCATGGATCTTGAACAGGAACGGGGCATTACCATCAAGAGTCATCCGGTGACCATGACGTATAAGGCCAGGGACGGCATCACCTATGAACTAAACCTGATTGACACCCCTGGGCATGTGGACTTCACCTACGAGGTCTCGCGGAGCATGATGGCCTGCGAAGGCGCGATTCTCGTCGTCGATGCAGCGCAGGGAGTTGAAGCCCAGACTGTGGCAAACACCTACCTCGCGATCGAGAATAATCTCGAGATTATGCCCGTCATCAACAAGGTGGATCTGCCTGGCGCGGCACCTGATGTTGTGGCCAAGCAGATCGAGGAGATCCTATCCCTTCCGGCGGACGATGCCTGCCGGATTAGCGCCAAAAGTGGTCTGGGTATCACTGAAATGCTGGAATCGGCGATTCTCCGACTGCCGCCCCCGAAGACCTGTGATGATGGGTACTTACGGGCCTTGGTGTTTGATTCCGTCTATGACGCGTTTCGCGGGGTGGTCACTTACATACGCATGGTGGACGGTGATTTGAAGGCGGGAGACCGGGTTCATTTGCTGGCCAGTGGACTGGACACGGAGGTCAAGGAGGTTGGGCGATTTCATCCCAAAATGGAGCGCTGCGAAAAACTCACGGCAGGGCAGGTGGGGTACGTCATTGGCACCCTCAAAAGTGCCTCTGACATCAAGATTGGCGATACACTGACAATGCATAATAAGCAGGCCGCGACCGCACTGCCCGGGATGAAAGACATTCATCCCATGGTGTTCAGCGGACTCTATCCGATAAACACTGCGGACTATGATAAACTAAAACAGAGCATGGAGAAACTGAGACTCAACGATAGCGCATTTACCTACCAGTCTGAATCATCGGTGGCACTGGGCTTCGGTTTTCGTTGCGGATTCCTAGGGTTGTTGCACCTAGAGGTTGTCCAGGAGCGTTTGCGGAGGGAATTTGATCTGGACGTGATCAGCACCTATCCGTCCGTCATTTATCGGGTATACTTGCGCGACGGTTCCATGGTGGAGGTGGATAACCCCATCCATCTCCCAGACCCCACCAGAGTAGACCACATGGAAGAGCCAATGATCAGGGCTTTTATCATCTGTCATAACGAGAACATAGGCGATGTTCTGCGCATCGTCATGGACCGGCGCGGCACGGTGGAAAAGACCGAGACACTCGATATTAAACGAGTGATGTTGAGCGCCAGCATGCCGCTGAATGAGATTCTGATCGACTTCCACGACTGCCTGAAGAGCATCAGCCGTGGGTACGCCTCAATGGATTATGAACACACCGGCTATGTCCCCAGTGATCTGGTAAAAATGGACATCCTGTTGAACAGCGAGAGTGTGGACGCCTTTTCATGCATCATTCACCGCGATAAAGCTGTGTCTCGCGGACGGCAAATGTGCGCTGCCTTGAAGGATGTGATTCCTCCACATCAGTTCACTGTTCCGATTCAGGCAGCCATCGGCAAGAATATTGTGGCCCGGGAAACGATAAAAGCCATGCGCAAGGACGTGACCGCCAAATGCTATGGCGGCGACATCTCCCGTAAGAGGAAATTGCTCGAACGCCAGAAGGAAGGCAAAAAACGAATGAAGGACATCGGATCAGTAAGTGTTCCGCAGGAAGCCTTCATATCGGTGCTCAAAACAACCGGCTAAGCGACAGGATGCGGAGAAGATGATGATGAAGGAATGGTTCAGGCGGAGGCGGGCAGCCAAAGTTGCACGAGAGTGGCTTCAGCATGCTCGTTTATGCCGCCATATGCGGGAGGATGTTGCCCGTCCGGCTTCTATCGATGCCCTTCGGGCGGCTGAGTTGCAGTTGCGAGCGACGTTGGATAGTCTTGATGCGACGAGAGTTGAAAAGGAATGTACAGCCCTCAGGGAAGCCGCCGTTGCCGTAATGCCACCCAAGTCGAAGGCGGGGCTCCGGGAAAATCTGGAAGTTATTGTGGTGGCCTTGGCAGTCGCCATGGCTTTCCGTTGCTACTTCCTGCAGCCGTTTAAGATCCCTACTGGATCGATGCAACCGACGTTATATGGAATCCACTACAGGGCACAGGCGGATCCTGGTCATCTGGACCAGCACCCATTGCGGCTGCTGAAATGGCTGATATTTGGCGAGTGGTACGAGGAGATCAAGGCGGACACGGCAGGGCGGGTTCGGGGGCCGATCGGAGAAGGCGGAGGAATGTGGATCTATGATATCGGCGGTTTAGTTCACCGTGTGCCGCGCGACATGTCAATCAGCATCAAGGCCGGCGATGAAGTCGTGACAGGGCAGGTGATTGCAACGGGGTGTCGAATTACAGGCGATCATCTTTTCGTCAATCGGGTCCGTTGGAATTTCGTCCGGCCGCAGCGCGGCGATGTTATGGTTTTCCGCACAGATGATATCCCGGCGCTTGACGATAAGAAGACGCACTACATTAAACGCCTTTGCGGTCTTCCCGGCGAATCTGTTGGCATCAATCCGCCTAATCTGATGATTAATGGTCGTCAGGCTTTGGATCATCCAATGATTCGAAGAGTGACGAGTCGTGAAAGGGGATATTCCGGGTACACGTTGGCGAGCGGAGCAGGGGAATATCACCTCCGGTTTACGAATGATGTCATAACATTGAATGGCAACCAGTATCTTGCATTTGGGGACAACACTCAGAATAGTTTTGACAGCCGTTACTGGGGGCCCGTTCCTGCCCGGAACTTGGTCGGTCCGGCCATGATCGTTTACTGGCCTTTGTCCTGCCGGTGGGGTCGTGTCCAGTAATCGAGATTCCGGCTGCATCCCTTTAGCCATTGATTCCTGACATTGGGCGCTGGATATCCTGCAGCGGATGCCTGGGGGATTTGGCTGACATTACTACGCGTTATCCGGATGCCGCAATGTCACGGCCTCGCATTTTCAGGCATCGCAACCCAGGCTATACCCAGGCAATTTCCCTACAAACCCTGCAATTTACATAAACACACGGTTTATTAACAACGTCGCATAATATATCTTATGTCTACTCCTGGCGTCGATGAACCACAAGATATAGGGTGTATTGCTCTATAAGCTTCTGAATCTGTCGACCAACCCGTGTACATCTCTCGCGGCAAGGGCCTTCCTTTAAGATCGTGCAGCCGTCTTACCCCTCGGATGGGATCACTCTTTGACCTGATATATCTGTTTCTGAACTTTCCCGTCCCGCTCGACATCCAGCACGATCGCGCTCATTCTGTTCTTCAGGAACTCATCGATGAAAAACTCAGCCCTTCGCCGGTTCGTCATAGCCACTGAATTGACCTGCCGCACAATGTCTCCCTCACGCAGGCCAACTACGTCGAAAAACTCCTTTTCTCCCTCAACACCAACAACGTAACCAGTGATCTTATTCTGGCTATCGCGCACTGGCTTCATGGTGTCAAACAAGGCGACCATTCGGTCTGGTTCGTCCAGTAACTGCTGATAGTAGTCCAACATTGGCTGCCGCGAAAACTGCCACCGCCCATCCTGGACTTTGATGCACCCCAACCGATTGGATGCCGCCGCCGACAACTCCCCAAGCGAGTTGCTGGTCGACCCGCCAATCGTCGCACTTGGGATGCTCACGAACTCCATAACCAACTCGCGAGTCGCTGTCGCTGACCTGATGGTTATTCGATCATGTCTGATGTTCTCGACCACCACATCACCCAGGGTGTCCCCTTCTCCGACAATGTTCTGCAGATTCTCCTGAGTGTCATCAAGAACCGCTTTTTGAATTCGGCTTCCGTTGCTGGATTCAATCGCAAAGGTTCCCGCCAGCCGGAACCGCTCCGTCGGCACCACCGATGGCGCAAACCCTTGCCTTACCTGTGAGTAGATGAATACGCTCCATGGCGATGTGGGCTCGAGGTTGGCAGATGAATTTCGCTGGACCTGATTAGGCGTCTCATGCCGCATGGCGATCGCTGAACTGGCAGCCCCCGATTCCCATGCCCGGACATACACAATGCCTAGACAAGCGCACACCGCTAGAATGCTTCCCGATGCATATCGCCATCCGGATTGAAGTCGAAAGGTAGAGGCCATAAGCCGGATCCTGTTTTCCCATTGCTGGGATTGGTCATTTATCTAAGCAATCAACCCGAAGCTGCGCCCCGCCAAGGCGGGACATAAGGCGAGCCACCTCCAGCCTCCTATTTGATCTTGCTCCGAACGGGGTTTGCCATGCGGCATCCATTACTGGATTGCCCGGTGGTCTCTTACACCACCTTTTCACCCTTATCACGGAAACCTTGCGGTACATCCATGACGGTATAGTCTCTGTGGCACTTTCCGTGACTTCCGCTTTAACGAAAGCCCCCGCGCTTATTAGGCGCCGGCGTCCTGCCCTATGGAGTCCGGACTTTCCTCTCCACCGGCGTTTTTCACGCCGATGAAACGACCATCCGCCCCTACCTTTCGACAGCGTTAATTATACCTCATGTTCCTACATCAAAGCAATGCCGCGATCAATACAGCATCCGACTGCAGAAATCACAAAATATGGGTTCAGTCTGTTTCTTGGCCTCATGGCAAACATAAGGGGGAAGTTTCATGTGACAGCCGCCGCATGCCCCGTTTTCAACTGGAACCAGAACCTTGTCGCGTTTATTGATAAACAGGCGATTATAAAGAGCCAAACGGGTAGTATCGGCCTCCAGGGCCAGCTTATCACGGGATTCCCGCACTAGATCCAACTCTTTCTTGATCGCGCCACCACGCTGTTCGATGGCGTCGATATCCTTGCGAATCGAGATTTCCTCATGCTTCAACGCCTGTTCCCGCTCCTTGACCACAGCAGCTGAGGCATCCAATTTCTCCATGATTTCGAGTATGGTGTCTTCCTTTGCCCTAATGGCCTTCTCCACCGCGGCAATCTCATCCTCCATCGTCCTGAATTCCTTGTTGCTCTTCAACTGCAGTTGCTGATCCCTAAACTTCCTGATCCTTTCCCGGTGTGTCTCGACCTCGAGTTCGACCTGCTTGATGTCCGACTGGCGCGCCTTGACTTCATCTTTGGCAGATGTAACGGCTTGACGGTGTTCATCAAGCAGGGACTCAATGGAGGCCTTGCGCTTTGGCAGGTCGGTCAGTTCCTTTTCGAACTTCATGATGCGTTGATCATGATCCTGAACAAGCAGGAGTTTCTCGATAATTGGTATGACCATCGTGTATCCCTTTGCCATATGCTATCGTGAAAAAAGCGCCGACAATATCGCACACGGGCGAAATCAAGTCAACGCCGGTATCAAGGGAGTTTCTCGAGGGACGCCACTTGGGATACAGTCACCGCTGTAGCCGATCCCAAAGGCCACAAGATAGAACGGGATTCCGCCAATGGCATGATGCCGCCACCCGTTCCTTCCCGGCTACAGACATGACAGTGGAGCCCCGTTATAAGCCTATAACCCGGTCAATCCCTGCAGACCTTCTTGAACGCATCTCCGACAGGCACTCACTGCTACAAAAAAAAGAGGACGCCACTTCAGCGTCCTCTTCGCATTGGCCTTGTATCAACAAGGCAGCACCGGCGTGCCTCTCAGTGATGCTTCGCCGTCGTGCTGGTCTTGACAGTCGGCTTGCTGGTCGACTTCACCGTCGTCTTTGCCGCAGGTTTAACAGCAGACTTAACGGCCGGCTTGACCGCCGCCTTCGCCGCCGCCGCCTTCGCCGCTTCGGCTTTCTTCCTCATCTCATCCTGGATCTGCATCTGATGCTGCCGCGTCCATTCCAGACAGGTCCTCCGAAGTTTGTCCGCATCTGCGATCTGCCGCTGGGCATCCATGCGCACTTGATCGAGTTCGACACGCGTCTGGTCACACACCTGAGTCAACCGTTCGCACTCCTTGCGGTTCTTGGACGCCATGACCGACGCCACGATAGCCCAGATCAAGGTTGCCGCCACCAGCAACGACAAAAAAATCACAGCCGTATTCTTCGGTTCACGTAACGATTCGTTTTCCATCATCTGAGTCTCCTGCTGATGCTTCTTATTTCTACTGCGAAAAAAACTTGTGCAACTATGTGCCATAGCCCCGCCAAAAACAAGAACATTTATTGCCGATTCGTTTCCGCCGATTCGTTTCCGCCGATTCGTTTCACGCCGATTCGTTTCATCCCCCGTATACCCGTTCACGACCGTTGACTCCCCACCCTTTCCTCAGGTGGCGCCACCGTCCTGGGTTTCCTTCACAATTTCCTTGCCTTTATAGGGCGCCATAGTCATAGTACGCCACTTTTTCCGGCCCATGGAAGGTAATTGCTATTGCCCCCGCATGGACCATTTCACCAGCCAAGGAGAGACAGGATTATGGACGAGAAACTGCAGTTGTCGCAATTGAGAAACATCGGAATCATGGCGCACATTGACGCGGGCAAAACCACCGTCAGCGAACGCATTCTTTTCTATTCCGGAAAGACCCACAAAATGGGCGAGGTCCATGATGGCGCCGCCACTATGGACTGGATGGCACAGGAGCAGGAACGCGGTATCACCATCACCTCCGCCGCCACCACAACCACATGGAATGGCTACCGTATCTCCCTGATCGATACTCCTGGACACGTGGACTTTACTGCGGAGGTGGAACGTAGCCTGCGCGTCCTGGATGGAGCCGTGGCGCTTTTCTGCGCTGTCGGCGGCGTCCAGCCCCAGTCCGAACAGGTTTGGCGGCAGAGCGAAAAGTACAGCGTACCAAAGATCGCCTTCATCAATAAGATGGACCGGACCGGTGCTGACTACTTCGGCGTCGTCGAAAAGATCCAGAACATTCTCGGTGCCAACGCCGTTCCCGTTGTTATCCCGATCGGCGCCGAAGAAAAGTTTGCCGGACTCATTGACCTGATCAAGATGAAGTCCATTGTCTATAATGAACAGGACAAAGGCCGTACCTGGACGGAAGAAGAAGTTCCCGCCGACATGCTGGAGATCGCGAAAAAGTGGCGGGCTAATCTCGTCGAGCGTTGCGCCGAACAGGATGAAACACTTCTTGAGAAGTTCCTGGAAACAGGCGAACT
>JBIJCW010000100.1:0-8217 GCA_044344495.1 Kiritimatiellia bacterium
GTTCCGCAACCATCGCCCGGCGCGTCATCCCCGTCTATTGCGGCTCCGCGTTCAAGAACAAGGGCGTCCAGCGCCTTCTGGACGGCATTGTCGACTTTCTCCCCTCGCCCGCCGACATCCCCCCGATCATCGGGCAGGTCGGCGAAGGCGAAGTGCATCGCAAACATTCTGAATCTGAGCCCTTTTCGGCCTTGGCGTTCAAGATCATGTCCGACAAGCATATGGGTAAGTTGACCTACATCCGCATTTATTCGGGAACCGTGTCCGCAGGCACTGTGGTCTACAACAGCACCCAGAAGAAGGAACAACGCATCGGACGTCTCCTTCGCATGCATGCCAACCGCCAGGAATCCATCGATACCGCCGGTTGTGGCGACATCGTCGCCGTCGTGGGACTGCAGCAGACAAAAACAGGCGACACCCTGTGCTGTCAGGACAACCCCATTCTGCTGGAATCCATCGAATTCCCCGCCCCCGTTATCTCTATTAGTATCAAGCCGGAAAGCCGCGCGGATGATGAGAAACTCAGTCACGCCCTCCATGCCCTCGCCGATGAAGACCCCACATTCGTGGTCAGTTTTGATGACGAAACCAAGGAAACCATCATCGCCGGCATGGGTGAACTCCACCTGGAGATCCTTGTTGACCGGATGAAACGCGAGCATGGTGTCATCGCCCAGGTCGGACGCCCCGAAGTGGCCTACCGGGAAACCGGAACCTGCATCTCGGATGGAGAATACAAGCACGTCAAGCAGTCCGGCGGCCGTGGTCAGTACGCCCATGTCTGCCTCAAACTCGAGCCGCTCAATCCGGGTGAAGGTTTCGAATTTGTCAACGAGGTCCGCGGCGGACGTATCCCGCAAAACTTTATCCCTTCCGTCGAAAAGGGCATCGTCAAGGCCATGCTCAAGGGGCCCGTTGGCGGCTACCCGGTCGTGGATATGCGCGTCACGCTCACCGACGGATCTTACCATGAAGTGGACTCAAATGAATTCGCCTTCATCGAAGCCGCCCGCGCCGGTTTCCACAAACTCTTCCTTGATTGCCGCCCTGTCCTTCTGGAACCGGTTATGTCCGTCGAGGCCGTAACTCCCGAAGATTACATGGGGGGCGTGACCGGATCCATCTGCCAGCGACGCGGCCGTATCGAGGCCATGGACGAGCAGGCCGAATACAAGGTCGTTCGCAGCATGGTACCGCTCAGCGAAATGTTCGGGTATTCCAACGTCGTTCGGACCATTTCGCAGGGACGCGCTTCGTTCACCATGCACTTCGAGCACTACGAGGCCGTGCCTTTCTCCTTGGCCGAGGAGATTATCGCGAAGCGCAAAGAGGCGAAGAAGGTCTGATCTGGCACGCGGGGCACACATGCGTGCCCCGCTGTGCCACCACTAATCGCTGAATCGTCGTTCCGCAATGCGGACAGGGCTCACCGGTGCGCCTGAACACGTTCAGGAACAACTGGTTCCCTCCCTGCTGGCCACCCGGTGCTTTGAAGTTCGGTTTGCCGGCCCCCAGGGACGTGCCACGATTCCGGATGCCCTGCCGGAGGACCTTCCGCACCGCTCGATGAAGCGCCTTGATCTCGTCGTGCGTCAGGTCAAGCGCGCGGCAACAGGGATGAATGCGGGCGCTCCACAACGCCTCATCCGCATAAATGTTGCCGATGCCCGCCAAGAACGATTGATCCAGCAGGAGCGGCTTGATCTGGCGGCGGCATCCCTTGATCCGCCTAGCCAACCAGGCAACGGTAAAGTCCCTCTCCAAAGGTTCCGGCCCCAGCTTTTCCAAGTCGCGCCCGGGCTCGCAGGTCAGCTCCCACCGACCAAACTTCCGCGGATCAACAAACTTGAGTGCCCGCCCGTCATCCAGCAGCAACTCCATGCGTACGGAGGTACGGGACTGCCCCGGCGCCTTCTCCAGACAGAACCGGCCGGTCATGCGCAGATGGATTAGCATCCAAATGCCGCCTTCCAGTCCAACAACAATATACTTGGCTCGTCGACTGATGCTTTCAATCCGGCGCAACCGGAGCATACGCTTGAAATAGCGAGGGGCAACTTTCCCGATAACTCCGGGCCAATGCAAGATCACCCTCTCAATGCGGCATCCAATCACGCGCTGGCATTGCAACTCACGAACGATTGTCTCAACCTCCGGGAGTTCGGGCACGGAAATCCCTTTCCGGATTACGCCGATCAGGCCTGAAGTTCCGGTTCCCATAGAGACGCGGAGCACCCCGTTCCTCCAAGATCCTCGCCCGGCTTTCACGCTCTAACAACCGGCGATGCGCCGCATATTCCCTGACGAACGACTCGGTCATCCTTCCCATGCCCATATCCAGCGCCATTGGAAGTCCACAGCCAGTTTCCCTCATCACCGCCGCCATCCGATTGACCAGCGTCGCATACTCAGATGTTGCTTTCGTCCTCACCGGCAATGACTCCCCTCCTTCATCACGGCCATGTTCCGCCCGGAGGATTGCCTTAAGCACTTCGGTCAACTCCCGCAACGTCCACAGGCCGTCCGAGAAGGTCGGCATCAGTTCCGCTGCCAGCAGATACGGCGCATATGGCATCGCCACTTTCATCTGTGCGACGGACATCTTCTTATCCAGCACCGCCGCCTGCAGTTCCTTGCACCGTGCCGCACGGTCCATGAGTTGCACTTCTTTGAGCGGAAGGATCCGCTCCGCCACTGCCAGCGCGATCCAAGGGGCAATGTTCAAATCCCGTGCCAGAACCACTGCCCTTTGCCCCACGGCCATGCTATCCCCCCGCCCCCGCGCAAGTTCAATCAGCCCCTCTTCCCACCGTTCCGACCGCCCATTGTTTCCATCCTTACTCATTCGATTCATGATTTGCATATCCTGCTTGTCTCACCGGACTCTGTCGAGATCGAAAACATCACCACCGCCAATTTGCACCTTGACCCGATTACATCAACTCTACATAATGCGTTGGCAACACGTTCAACCATGTTCAGAGGTGTTGTCTTATGAGCCTGAATGCTTTTGTACAGTCCTTTATGGAGAAATTCCCGCAGGACGGACTTACGTTTGATGACGTATCCCTCATCACCCAGTATGCCGATTTCCTGCCCGATCAGGCGGATGTCAGCAGCCGCCTTACCCGGCGAATCGGGATCAACATCCCTTTCGTCAGCGCTGCCATGGACACGGTCACGGAAAGCCCGATGGCCATCGCCATGGCGCTCATGGGCGGCATCGGCATCATCCACAAGAATCTTTCCGCCAAACGGCAGGCGGATCATGTCGCCCGCGTGAAGCACTATCTCAATGGCCTCATCCGCGACCCCATCGTCTTCCGCTCCACCGATACGCTGGAATCCATCCTGAAAACCAAGCAGCAACGGGGCTTCACCTTCAGCGGTTTCCCCGTCCTTGACCAGAACGACCAACTCGTTGGCATCCTGACGGCCGCTGACATAAAGTTTGCTTCCGATAACAAGGCCCCGGTGTCCGAGGTCATGACCTCAACCGTCATCTCGGCCCCGGCCAATACGTCTCTGAAGGAATCCTATTCCCTCATGAAGCGCCACCGCATCGGGAAACTTCCCCTCGTGGATCACGCCGGTAAACTCGCCGGGCTCTACAGCTTCAGCGATGTTCGTACGCTCGTCGAAAACGTGGAACCCATGTACAACCGCGACGAAAAGTATCGGCTTCGTGTTGGCGCCGCGATTGGCCCTTCCGATCAGGAACGCGTCGCTATCCTCGCCCGCGAAGGGGTGGATGTGGTGGTTGTCGACACCGCCCACGGCCATAGCAAGGGCGTCATCGAGATGGTCAAGTGGGTCAAGAAGCATCACCCTGATATCGATGTGGTCGCCGGCAACATAGCCACAGGCGAGGCCGCCGTCGCCTTGCGTGACGCCGGCGCCGACGCTGTCAAGGTGGGCATTGGACCAGGATCCATCTGCACCACCCGTGTCGTGGCCGGAGTGGGTATCCCCCAGATCACTGCCATCTACGAATGTGCCAAGGCGCTGGACGGCAGTATACCCATTATTGCCGACGGCGGCATCCGCCATTCGGGCGACGTCCCCAAAGCCATCGTCGCTGGCGCCGACACAGTCATGTGCGGATCCCTCTTTGCCGGCAGTGACGAAAGTCCCGGAGAGAAAATTATTCACCAGGGACGCCAGTATGTCGCCTACCGGGGGATGGGTAGTCTTTCCGCGATGAAGGAAGGATCCGCCAGCCGCGAACGTTACGGACAAAGCTCGAGTCAGGAGGATGAATTGGTGCCACAGGGGATTGAGGGCATCGTCCCCTACGCAGGATCCGTCCGCAAAGTCATGATCCAGTACTGCGGCGGGTTAAGGGCGTCTATGGGGTACTGCGGGTGTCGGACCATCTCCGAACTCCAGCAGCGCGGTCGCTTTGTCCGGGTATCACCCGCCGGCATCACCGAAGCCCATCCTCACGATGTCAAAATCATGAAGGAAGCCCCCAACTACCGGTCATAAGTCCGCTGTGGTCTAGACCTTCAGTGACTTGACAAATGACCTTAGCGACTTCGCCAGATCCTTCTGCTTCAATCCGAAAATCAGGTTGGTCTTGATGAAGTCAAGTTTGTTGCCGATATCATACCGGATCCCCGAAAAACGCAGAGCATACATGGCGCGGGTGCGAACCAGTTGTCTCATGGCATCCGTCAACTGAATCTCGTTATTCTTGCCACGTCCCGTCTTCCCCAGAAAAGCAAAGATGTCCGGCGACAGGATGTACCGGCTGGCGATGACCAGATTGGACGGAGCTTCGCTCGGCGACGGCTTCTCTACAAAATCCTGCAACAGATACAGATCGTCCGTCACAGGGGTTCCCTTGATGACCCCGTATCGGCTTACCTTTTCGCGCTCAACCTCTTCCACCGCCACCACAGACTCCTGATACCGGTCAAACACATCCATCAACTGGCGGATCACCGGTTTCCGCCCCCCATCCATCACGGTGTCGCCCAGCAGAACCGCAAAAGGCTCATTCCCCACATGGTCCTTGGCGCAAAGCACTGCGTCGCCAAGCCCCCGCAACTCCTTCTGCCACACAAAATGAATATTCGCCAACTCGGAAATTCTCCGGATCCGCGCCAAGTCCTCTGTTTTTCCCTTGGCGGCAAGTTCCGCCTCCAGTTCCCAGTTGCGGTCGAAATGCTCCTCGATCGCCCGCTTGCCCTTTCCAATCACCATGAGGATGTCCGTAATGCCAGAAGCCACCGCCTCTTCCACTACATACTGAATGGTCGGGGTATCCACAATCGGCAACATTTCCTTCGGCTGCGATTTCGTCGCGGGCAGAAACCGTGTACCGAAACCGGCGGCAGGAATGACGGCTTTGCGAATCATGAGTGAACCTCTCCAGATGACTTGATTAGGCTGGGCTTGAATACCCGAATGCCGATGGCACTCAAGGCTTTTTCCAGATTACTATACATCATTTCATCCGTATAGGAGCCAACAATGGCGCCACCCGACCCCGTGAACTTGGCGCTCGCCCCGACGGACCTCGCGGCTTCCACCATTTGAATGTTACTGGGACTGATATTATAGATCTTCCTCCGCAGGTCGAAATTGGCATTCAGGATCGGCCCGATACGATCCCCTTGCCTCTTCAACAGCAACTCGCGAACCTGCGTGGTGTACCCAGCCCACTGTTCCATGGCCGCCAACACCTCCGGATCCTTATTCTCCCACCGCGCTCTGATATTGCTGTGGAAAACTTCCGTCCCTTCCGCTAGGTCGGCACGATAGGCAATGTACACCGGCGGCAACAGCGCCAGATCCATCTCCTCATAGTGACCATATCCCTGCCGATCCATCAGTGCCTTGTTGAAGTCCATGTAAACCATCCCCTCATAGGACTGAGTCACCCGATCCTGCAATCCCGCTGGAATCCCAAGTTCTCCCGTCTCTACCGACAGCACCAACCCTGCCAACACCGGCTTCGGGATGACAACGTGGTAGAATGACATCAACGCCCTCATGCAAGCCGTGATGATAGCACTGGAACCGGCCAAACCAACCTGGGCGGGAATATTGGTGCTGTATCGGATGGTGAAATTCCGGCTATCCAACTGGATATGGCAGTCATGGCAGTAGTCATAGAACCGCTTAACCGCCGCCTTGAGCAAACGAATTCCCCCGTAGTATCCATGCCGCCTAACGTCACGGTGCAGGTCGTCGATGTTCATGAAGCGCGAATGATCCCTCGCATTCGGAAGTATCTCCAACTCAGGCGTTTGATACAGAATAACCTCCGCATGGAAATTGCTGAAAGTAAACGCAATCGTCTTCCCGAAATATCCGTCGGACGGGTTACCGATAAGACCCGCCCGTGGATACGCTCTGCATCGTATAATCATGCCCGTCCCCCAGTTTCGTACCGGTTAATCCACCGCATCCTTCTCGTCACTAAAACGGATGGATAATAGGCACTTCTGCAATGAATTGCAATCCTGCCCCCTCTCGCCGGAACTATCAGAATATCCCGGCGTATAACCATCCAGTGGCTGTTTTGTCTTGAGCGCCTCCCATGGCCCTCCTATACTTGCAAACACTATGAATCAAACGTTGGTCATAATTCCAACCTACGACGAAAGAGACAACGTGCGTCCTATTGCCCGTGGCGTCGTTGACGTCAAGCCGGACGCCGACGTGCTGTTTGTGGACGCCAATTCACCCGATGGTACCGGCGCCATTCTGGACGCGATGACCACCGAGGATTCCCGCATCCATGTCATTCATCAGGCATCAAAACAGGGCCTCGGGCGCGCCTACATCGAAGGATTCAAGTGGGCCCTTGAACGGCACTATGAATTTATTTTCGAAATGGATGCCGACTTTTCCCATGATCCCGCGGAAATTCCGAATTTTATCACGGCCGCCACCCAGGCAGACCTCATTCTGGGATCCCGTTATATCCATGGCATCCGCATCACCAACTGGCCCTTGCGCCGTCTCCTGCTAAGCATGGGAGGAGCACTCTATGTACGCATCATCACAGGCATGCCGTTTTCTGACCCAACCGGCGGATTCAAGTGCTTCCGCCGCCGGGTCCTCCAATCCATCGATCTCGACAAGATCCGCTCGAACGGCTATTCGTTTCAAATCGAAATGACACATACCGCCTGGATGAACGGGTTCACCGTCGCCGAGATTCCGATCACCTTTGTTGATCGGCGCGCGGGCTACTCAAAAATGAGTTCCGGAATCTTCAGGGAAGCCCTGTTGATGGTATGGCGATTGATCATGCGCAACGGATTTCGGCGGCGTCCCCGCAGTTCAACCCCAAAAGGCATCAGAACACCATGACCCCGACCAATCCGGCCCTGGCCACGGCGTACCACACCCTTCGCGCCATGCGCCCAAACCACTGGACCAAGAATCTTGTGGTACTGGCAGCCTTTGTCTTCGCCCTGGGGGATCGCACCCAACCAGACTCCTCCTTGCCGTTCGCACTGGTCGCCTTTGCCTTCGTCTTATTTTGCCTTGTTTCCAGCGGCATCTACCTGTTTAACGATATCCGGGACATCGCAGCGGATCGACAGCACCCGCTCAAACGATTCCGCCCCCTTGCCTCAGGAGCCATCTCCACTCCCCTCGCTGGCATGCTTTCGATCATCTTGCTCGCCGTCGGCCTCCTTGGCGCTTTTCTGATCTCCAAGCCACTCGGGGGCATAATCGCCGCCTACGTGGCCATGCAGATAGCCTATACGCTATGGCTAAAGCACGTTGCCCTGGTGGATGTCTTTGTCATTGCCGGCGGATTCGTCCTGCGGGCGGCGGCAGGTGGCGTGGTCATCAACGTCACGCTTTCCCCGTGGCTCCTCATCTGCGCCTTCCTGCTGGCCTTGTTTTTGGCCCTGTGCAAGCGCCGCCACGAGAAATGCCTGACCGAAACCTCCGGCGACTACCGGCCCAGCCTCGACAATTACGACGCCAAACTCCTCGACCAGTTGATTGCCGTCGTCAGCGCCGCCACGATCGTGTCATATTCGATCTACACGTTGTGGCCGGACACAACCCGAAAGTTCGGTACCCCGCTTCTCTCCCTCTCCATCCCCTTCGTCATCTTTGGCATCTTCCGTTACCTCGACCTTGTCTACCGCAAAGAAGCCGGCGGGCGTCCTGAAAAAGTTTTGCTCGATGACATTCCCCTGCTCATCGATCTCCTGGCCTATGCCTTGACGATTCTGG
>JBIJCW010000023.1:0-18320 GCA_044344495.1 Kiritimatiellia bacterium
AGGATCAGTCCGGCGCGCTCGAAGGCGAGGACTTGATCCGTGAGGTGTTCCGTGAGGAAATGGGGCCCCGGTGAATCCAGGACATGGTCCTGGCTACCCATGGCCATCATGGCCTTGTCAAAGTCGGCGAGGAATCGGTAGCGGAGGTTGGGGTCATCGCGTAGGCTCCACTGGCGGCGGGCATAGTGATAACTCCAATGGTTGCCGTCCCGGGGAAAGTCGATCCATTCCGGGTGGCCGAACTCGTTCCCCATGAAGTTCAGGTAGCCGTGACCGGCGGTGGCGAAGGTGATCAGGCGGATCATCTTGTGGAGGGCCATTCCGCGATCGACGCGGAGGTTGTTGCCGGCGATGTGCATGCCGGTGTACATGTCGCGCTCGATAAGGCGGAAGATCAGGGTTTGATCGCCGACGAGGGCCTGGTCATGCGATTCGGCGTAGGAGATGGTCTTTTCGTCGCCACGGCGGTTGGTCAGTTCGTAGTAGAGATTGCCCATGTTCCAGTTTTCGTCGGGGACCTCCTTGATAAGTTTGATCCAGTAGTCGGGTGTTCCCATGGCCAGGCGGTAGTCGAAGCCGAGTCCGCCGCTGGCAGCGGGCATTGCGAGGCCGGGCATGCCACTGACATCCTCGGCGACGGTCATGGCATCGGGTCTGACGGTGTGGATGACCTTGTTGGCGAGGGCCAGATAGGCGAGGGCATCCTCATCGGTATTGCCGTCATAGTAATCGTCATAGGAGGAGAAGCGCTTGCCGAGGCCGTGGTCGAAGTACAGCATGCTGGTGACGCCATCGAAGCGGAATCCATCGAAGTGAAACTCATCGAGCCAGTAGCGGCAATTGGAGAGGAGGAAGTGCAGGACTTCCGTCTTGCCGTAGTCGAAGCAGCGGGAGTCCCAGGCGATATGGCTCCCCCGGTCGCCATCGTGGAAATACTGGTAAAGGGTACCGTCAAAGCGGCTGAGGCCCTCGGTTTCGTTTTTCACGGAGTGGGAGTGGACCAGATCCATGATGACAGTCAGGCCAGCGGCATGGGCGGCATCGACGAGGGATTTCAGTTCCTCCGGGGTGCCAAAGCGGGAGGAGGCGGCGAAGTAGTTGCCGACATGGTAGCCGAAGGAGCCATAGTAGGGGTGTTCCTGGATGGCCATGAGTTGGATCGTGTTATAGCCTGCGTCGATGATTCGGGGGAGGATCTTGTCGCGGAACTCGACATAGGTGCCGATGCGGGCATCTTCCTGAGCCATGCCGACGTGGGCTTCATAGACGCGTGGGGCCGAGGGGGGGCGTTGGAACGTGGAGGTTTGCCACTCATAGGGAGCGGGCGGGTTCCAAACCTGCGCGCTGAAAATCTTCGTGCTATCATCCTGGACGACTCGGCGCGCATAGGCGGGGAGGCGTTCGCCGGAGCCGCCGGGCCAGCGGACAATGAGTTTGAAGAGGTCACCGTGGTGGAGGACCTCCTGGGGCAGTGACAGTTCCCAGACGCCGTCGGAAAGACGTGTAAAGCGCAGGGCGGGATCCTGTTTCCAGACAGAGAAGGTGCCGACCAGGGTGATTTCGGTGGCATTCGGCGCCCATTCCCGCAGGACCCATCCGGAGTCGGTGCGGTGAAGACCGAAGTACTCATGGCCTGCCGCGAAGTCGGCAAGGGAGCTGCCGCCGCGCGTGAGACGTACCTCGGCGGCGCGGATCCGGTCGGTGCGGCGGCGGATGACGTTTTCAAAAGGGCGGAGGGCTTGATCGTGCTGGAGGATGCCGGGCACGGGGGTGGCGGCAGAGCGGGGAATTGCGTCTGCGAGCGCGGGTGCAGGTGCTGCCGTTTTTTGTTTTCGTGCCAAATCGATTCTCCTGGGCCGCGTTCTCCCCTTTTCCGCGACCTGGGTCAGGCGCGGAATATCTCAAATGTTCTCGACTGTCCGTCGCTGCCACGGGTCATTGTGACGGTGATAATACCGTCGGCGTCACAGGTGTAGGTCTCAACCGTGTTGTCCTGCAGGTCGTCGCGGGCGACGATGTTGGCAGGTGTGATGGCGGCCGTGAGCGGCAGGGCTGGATCGTAAGGGAAGAGGACTTCCGACCAGGGGCGCAGTCCGGCGGAAGGGTAGCCGTGCTCATCCACGGCGGTACACTCCAGGAACCGCAGATGTGCGATGTTATGGCGCGGGGTATAGGAGACGACGCTGGTGACCGGCGGGGCGTCACGTTCGGGAAGTCGGACGCCGGCGGCAAAGATTGGGGCGAAGACCTCCTTCGATCCGTGATAGGCGAGCCGGATGACGCCGAAGTGTCGGGCGAAGACCTCGCTGACGTGGGTTGCCTCGGCGCCATGGATGGCGGCGCCCATGGCGGTCGCCGAGAACGGTTTATCGGTGGTCAGTACCCGGATGCCGGGGAAACGCCGGGTGACGAGCCGGGCGGCAAGCGGGAGTCGGGATGAACCGCCGACCAGATAGATGGCGTCGAGTAAGCCGGCATCCGGTTGTGCGGGATCGAATCCCGACTGCCGGATCACATCAGCCAGCTTCTCGACGGCGGGCTGCATGAGTTCGGCGAGATGTTTCTCGTAGACGGCGGTGGGGATACGGCACAGCGGGCCGGAGAGGCCCAATTCCTCGGGGTCGAGCGTCAGTTGGCGGACGGTGCCAAGGCTGAGGCGTTCCTTCTCGCGGCAGGCATGCATAAGGAGCAAGGTCTGCTGGAAGTGGGAGAGGCCGTCAAATTCAACGCTTAGTTTTTCGGCGAACAAGCGGGCGAGAGCCTCGTCAAAATCGTCGCCGCCGAGGCGTTCGATGCCGGCCGAGGCGACCACGGTGTACTCCTGACCGTTGATCTTGACGAGGGAGGCATCGAAGGTGCCGCCTCCCAGGTCGAAGACGGCGGCGGCTACCCGCACTTGGCGGGCCTTGGTGCGATCCCCGTGGACGAGACGATCGGCCAATTCAATGGCGGCGGCCGAAGGCTCGTTCAGGGTGGAGGCAATCTGGAACCCTGCCTCCTTGAAGGCCTTGCGTGTGATGTGCCGCTGGGCGCCGTTGGCGTTGGCTGGCCAAGTCAGCACGGCTTCCAAGGGTTCGTTCTGCGGGAACATGGAAGAGCGCCGGACGGAGGCGTAGACGGCCCGGGCAAATTGGATCAGGGCGTCGCTGACGTCGAGTCCGCCGTCCAACAGGTGCGTGCCGAACCGGGTGCCGTCCGCGTAATCACGGAGGATTCGCTTGAATGACCGGAACGGAATATAGCGTTCGTTCGCGCCCGGTTCAACCATAGCGCGTTCGGCCTCGGCCCCAAAACGGTATTGGTCCGTCAGTTTGTCGAAAACGATCAGGGACGGGAAAGTCTCGCGAACCACGCGGCCGATGGCGGTATCGACCACCTGGGGAACCAGGGGGTAACGGCCGCGGTCGGCGCAGACAACAACGGTATTAGTGGTTCCGTAATCGATTCCGAGACGAGCCATGCTCAATCCCTCCGGTTGATTGATACCCGAGCCTTGGTCAATACCTGGCCCCGTGCGGTGCGGCATCCCGGATGCAGGGTTTCGACGATGACGCCATCGGGCAACTGGGGGTCGCTCACTTCCCTGCCTACGCTGTGAATGACAGGGTCAAGGTGTTCAAGACGTTCCGCGTCGAAAGTGATGGCGCCCATGTCCTCCATGAGGGCATCGATGCGGTCCAGGATGTCTCTGGATGACAGCGGGACGACCTGACGGATGGATGCAAGTTTCTGGAGAAACAGGATGGAACGGTTTTCGAGGATATCGGTCAGGACGCGGCGAATGGCGTTTACTTCGTCCATCGGACTGGTCGCGGAGGGGGCGACCAGTTGTTTCTCGACGGTGGCGCGGAGCGTCGCCAGTTCGCGGACAAGCGCGTCAATGGGGGCGCGTGAGGTGGTGCCGGGCTTGGCTGCCGGTGCGCGTTTAACGGATTTCTTTTTAATAGGCGATGCGGGTTTAGCCTGGGGTTTGCGCGCGGCTTTGAGGCCGGTCGTCTTCGTGTGTTTTTTTGCTGACATGATTTACTCCTGCTGAGTGTGGATCCATATGGCAAGACACAGGCTAGGCGACTTGGGAATAAAATCAAGCAAAATGCTCGATCATGGCTTGATCGCATCGATGCTGCTGCGCCCTGTGCAAGAGGTCAGGGGCGGGATGGTGGGGGGATGACGGTGAGGTGGAGGATGAGGGTGCCGCTGTTATCCGTGCGGTATTTGGCCTCATCGGATTCATTGATATCGAAGGAGACCGGTCCGGACTCGGTGGCGGCAAAACGAAGTTCGGTTGCGGAGAGGAAATCCTTGCCGACAGGAATCGCTCGCCCGGTATTGCCAATACGCATGACGAGGGCGCCGTAACCCGCGGAGGAGGTGTGCCTGGGGAAGGCGGCGGAATCCATGTAGTAGCGGTAGAAAGCGGCGCTGTTGGGGTAACCGGAGGCGTTGCAGAGTTCGCGCCCTGGGCCACAGGCCCACTGGCCTTCGGCGCGAAGGATGAGGGTGTCGCCCTTGTTGACGGAGACGTCGGAATCCGTCCAAGAAGTTGAGTTGGCGAGGATGGACATGGTTTTGCGTTGAATCCTGGGGTCGGGCAGGAAATTCAGGCGCAATGTCCGGTCGGCCGTGAACGACTGGTTAGTGACGAGCAAGGGCGCGTATCCGGGCAGGATGAAGGTGAGGGTGTGGTCGCCCTGCGGGATGGGCAACCGGCAGGAGGTGTTGACCTTGGGTTGCAGGGTGTTGTCGAGGTAGACGGCGGCCCCCTCCGGGACGGTGATCAAAGTAAGTGTTACGGGGTTCGTCGCCAGCGGGGCAGCACTGGTCGTGATGCGGGTTGTTTCGATGGTTGCCCCTGTCAGGGCCTTGGAGAGGTCCCCGCCGGGGATGCTGACCTGAAGATCGAAGGCATGGTGGCTGGGGATCAGGCCGGTGTTTCTTGTCCTGACGACCAACTGAAATCCATTGCCGCGCGTCGGCCATTCCATCAACTCGACTTCGCGGTTGCCTCTCACGCGTTTCAGGCGAAAGAGCATGTTGTCTGCAGGGATGAGGCGGGAAGTGGTCACGTAGGTGAGGATAGACTCGCGCCCGCTGATGGGATTGAGTTGCCTGGTGACGTTGGTTCCGATCTGAGCCTCGGCGACCGGGATGGAGACGACATCCATACCCATCATGGTGCCATGCCAGGTGGCCACCGTGGCCCACTGATCCGCCTCGCCGGAAGCGGCGAAAATGGCCGGCAAGTTGGTCGCGGAACCTGACGGTTGATTGGTGCCGGAACCGGTGGCATCGGCCGAAGGGGTGCCGGACAAGGGTTGGGCGGACACTCCGGCCTTCAGCAATTCGTTGAGCCGCGACTCAAGGGCGTTCTTGGCATTCGTGTCGATGGCGGGATTGACTGTGACGGCGAGGGTGGTGAATTTTTCCAGCGTGGACGCCATGAGGGCCTTCTTTTTGTCGGCCGTTCTGGACTCAACGGTGCTTGCCTCCGTTTTGCATTGTGTGACGGAAGTCTCAAGTTCGCGACGCGCCTTTTCCGGAAGATCGAACCTTTCATACGCAGCCAGGTTGGTTAGGGCAGTCTGAAAAATGGTGATACCCGTGGTGGCCGCCGCAATTCCGCTTATATTCCGGACTTTCTTCTTTTCGTCCAGCATCTCGTTTGCAAGGTCCAAGTGGCGATTGAGCAAAGCGGACAGGTCGCTCTTGCGATCCTTGGCGATCTGGTCGAGAGTCGTACGGTACGATTCAATCAGCGTCTTGACACCGGGGGTTTCGAGATCGGGCAGGGTGGGGGGGGCGTTGGTTGCCTCACCGGCGCACAGGATTGGGAAATGGCTGACGAGCAGGGTGGCGGCAATGAGGGCAGCGAAAGCGGGAAAGCGGCTATTCATGGTCTGAACGGTTGCGGAGGCGGGGCTTTCTTCACCGGGAAGGGAGGATGATGGACTCCTTCTGCCGGTATTTCGCACGACCAGGTTGAGAGGGGGCCGGAAGCGGTGATCACCATGCGCGCTACCCTCACCGGGTGATTGGTATTGAACGCGGTTTGACCGTAGATTTCCTGCAGGCGGTCGAGGCTGACCGGGACACGAAAGCTGATATTGGCGTCAAGGTCGGTGACCATTTTCACGTCTTTACGCCGGTAGGTAAATACGCCCGGCTCGTGAATTTTGAGTCCTTTGGCCTGATCGGTGGCTTCGTTGGTGAACGCTTGCTGGAGGACACAGTCAAAGGACAGCTTCTCGTATTCGACAGTTTCGTCCGGGGTGAACCTGACGGTGAAGGTTTGCTGGCCGTTTTCAGGCGGAGTAGAGGTGATCTCGATTTCCCGGACGGGTTCAGCGAGGGCGACGCAGCAGGACATGAATCCAAGCGTGATGGCGATTGCGACTTTCACAGGTTAGCTCCAAGGGTACGCGTTTCGGGTTAATCGATTTTCGTGACCCGTCGATACCGACCGTGATAGGTATCGGTGAGTGCTTTCAGGAAGGCGCCGCCTTCCTTGTCGATGCTGTAGCCGATGGCATGCACGATGGGTGCTTTCTTGCCTTTTTTCGCGTACAGCGATTCGTTCAGGATTCTGAAATGCTGGACGAAGTCGGCGAATGTCCACCAGCCAGGATCAGCCATAGGGGGTGGTTGGGGGCGTGCCGGTGCGGCATTGGCGACTTGGGTCCGGACTTCCCAGTGACCGGGGATGGCGGCGCGTCCGGGGGACCCGGGATCGGCCTGGGGGATAGCCTGTCCTTCCTTGAGGGACGTTATTTTTGGGGCGGGGCCGGGAGGGCGTGCCGGGATGGCCGGCTGGTCGGGTATCCAGACCTTCACTGACGTGACCTCGGGCGTATAACTGGCTGCAGCGGCCTCATATTGCTGCATGGCTCCCTCGTTCTGTTTTTGCCAGTTGGCGATCATGGCGCTATGTGCTTGGCGTTGGGCCATCGTGATGCCCTTACGGACCATGGGAAGTCCGTCGCTGATGATCAAGATAGTGTCGGCGCCCTGTTCGAAGGCGCCCGTGAGGGCCAAGTCGAGGCGTGTGGTTCCGCCCGCCGCCGGCACGCCGATACTGGAAGACTCGATATTGCCAGAGGTAAGCCCGTAACTTCCACCGGTGTTGAAGGGGCGGACGAACTGTTTGGCTTTGGTTTTGTTGTCTTCGTTGGCGACGACCATCTCTTTCTCAAAAGTAGAAGCGGCATCGGCAAAGGCGATGACATTGAAGATGGCGCCGGCCGAAAGGGCGTCAATCACTTTCCCGATGCGGTCTTTCACCCGCTGAAACCCACGTTCGCCGCCCTTCTCGTCTTCCACCATACTGACCGAGACATCCACGAGGATGCAGATCTTATCGCCGCGGCCCTTGATGCCGAAAAAGTCGAAAGAGGAGACGCCGGTGCCAAAACCACCGATGCCGTATCCGGTGCCGAGGCCAGCGCCGAGGCCAGCGCCACTGACTGCCTTGAACTTGGGCTGGAAACTGGTCTTGACGATCTTGGGGTCCACCTTGATTTCCGGCAAGGCGATGTCGGACATCTTGGTGGAGACCATTCGCGGACTCATGGAGGGGCGGCTGGAACTGCGTTGCTGTTTGGAGACCTTGACCTTGAACTCCAGTTTCCGGGGTTCATAGGTTTTCATGGGTGGTGGTTGGCCGACGAATGTCGATTCCTTATTGTAGAAGATATGGCTGATGACGAAAACACCCGCGCCCACCAACAGAAGGCCGTGGATGACAATGCTGATGTAGAGACTACGCCGTATGACGGCGGAAAGCGGCTTCTTGCGTTTCCGGGCCAACCATTTTTCAAAAGAGTCGATGATTTTCATGGCGTTATGTTTCCGGCCTGCCTCAACCGGGGCCGAAGGTCACATCCTTAATGCCCGCCCCCGCGCAAGCGTTCATCACATCGATAACCCGCGCGTAATTGGCCGTGTCCTCTGCCTGGATGGTGATCATGTATTTCGCCTTGGCGGCCTCGGAGGAGAGGCGGTAGCGGATCAGGGTCTTCACCAGTTCCTGCATGTTCTGTTGTTCATAGACCTTGCCATTAAGGCTGACCATGCCCTTGGAACTGACCTCGATGATCTGTTCATCCGGCATGGAGACCGGTCCCGACTGGGCCATCATGCCTGGCAGAGTGATGCCCAGATCCGTCTCCTCCTGGCCCAGGCGGGTGACGAGCATGAAGAAGATGAGCAGGAACATGACGGTATCGATCATCGGCGTGAGGTCGATATGCGCTTCCTCGACGTGGGCTGAACGTTTCATTTCCATATTACTCGCCCCCCGAATACAGGTCCTGCACATAGGTGCCGAAAATCACATCGGAAACGCCAGCGGCGGCGCAGGCGGACATGGCACGGCGGACGATGGCGAACTTCGCCTCCCGGTCGGCACGCAGGTACAGACGGGTGGTTGGCTCAATCTTCACCTGCGCCTCCATCAACTTCTGCAATCCGACGTCATTGACCAGTTGTCCGAAGACCAGGAATGGCCGCTCTTCAGTGGCCAGTTCCCCGGCAGGTGTGCGTTCGCCTGCCTTCATGACATTAACGGTACCCCGCCGGCTGGGGTCCTTCTGCTTGGCAGCATTCGACGCAATCGGCAGGCGCACTTCTGTTGGCGCATCCAGTTTCGACATGGTGGCCGAGCACATGAAGAAGATCAGCAAAAGGAAAACGCAGTCAATCAGCGGAACCAGTTCCACCCTGGCTTCTTCGATTTCCGCTTGTTTCTTGAGTTTCATGACAAGGTCCCGGGGAGGGGGGGTCAGGTGGTCTTTTCGGCAGGTGTATTGCGTGCCAGTTCCTCGAACTCCTGGCCCACGCCCATCATACTGTCGAGGATACTGGTGAAGTAGGCTTCGGACTCCTTCACGACGGAATTCAACGTATTCCGGAAGAAGAAATAGAAGCCCATGGCTGTGATGGCGATCATCAGGCCGGAGGCGGTACAGACGAGGGCTTCGCCGATGTTCTTGGCGAGCATTTCCGGTTTGCCCATGCCGCCGGACCCGATTTTAGAGAAGGCCCCGATCATGCCGCTGACGGTTCCGAGAAGGCCCCACATGGGTGCCATGGAGGTGAGCAACGCCAGGAAGTTCACATAGAACCCGTAACGGGACTCCTCGCGGCCTGCGGTCTCGGCGATGGCTGCCTCCATCTTCTCGCGGGACCCTTTCAGGTCGTCGGGGCGGATCTGACGGAGGCCTGCGGTGAGAATTCGCGTAAAGAACGTGTCCGACGCAGACGAGAGATGCCAGAGTTGGACATAGTCCTGTCGATCGGCGGCGGATTTGATCTGCCCGATGATATCCGCAGGGAGCATTTTCCGGGTGCTGACGCGCTGGAAGTTAAAGACGATGAGCCAGACCATGACGACGGAGCAAGTGCCCAGTGCCCACATGGCCCATCCGCCCGACTTGATCAGGTCAAACAGGGTCTGGCGGCTTTCGACCTTCAGGGGGACGGCGGCTGCACCAGCAACTTCGGCTGTCTGGGCCAGTAAATGTTGTCCAAGCACCACCACTGCCACTGCCGCGATAAAGATTACCAACCATTGTTTTTTCATATCAGTCTCCACTTGTCTTTTCTTTTGGTCCGTCTTCGGATTTCCCCTTGCCGGGTTTTCCCGTATCGGAGTCATCATCCACATTTTCGTCCGTATCCGGTTTGTCGACATCCAGCGTTCCCTTGAGAAGGGCGGATACCTTGGCGTTGACATCCTCATCCAAGCCGAAGAACACGGTCTCGATGGCCGATTTTTCCTTTTCCTTGGTAAACCCCTTATCCATCAGGTATTTCAGTTTCTCGCGCGCGGTATCGTCGTGGCTGGTTCCGGGAAAGAGTCGGGCGATTTCGTAGTATACGTCACGCGCCCTGTACCATTCCAGCAAGTCTTCGTAACAGCGTCCGGTCATGAAGAGGGCGTCGGGGAAGGTCTCGATGTTCTTGTTGTCGAAGGCCACGGATTTCACGGAGGCATTCATGGCATCTTTGGTTTGGCCCTTGGAATAGGCAAGTTGGGCCTTGGCCAGCCAGTAGAGGCCGAAGCTTTCGTCGCCCGGGGAAGGGTCGCGGATGGCGGCCAATTCCTTCGTGGCCCTGTCGGTTTCCCCGATGGCGGCCAGGCACTGGACGGCACGGAGGGCTCCGAGTTCAGCGTCGAGCGACCATTCGACCTTGCTGACGGCTTTCAGGATCGAGTAAGCGCGTTGATAGACTGCGGTGATCTTCGCCTGTGTGACCTCGTTGGTGGCAGGCATGGTCCGGGCGGCCTTCATCAGTGCGACTCCGGTCTGCATTGCCATGCCGACTCCATTATTCTCCTTGACGTCCAGATAGGGGAGGAGGGGGGTGATCACGGGCAAAAGGAGGGCGGCGGCTTCACCCCAGCGTTCGCCCATCAGGGCCTTGGCGGCTGCTTCCGAGTCGAAGTTGAGCGTAAACTGGCCATCGGTGATGGATTCGAGTTTGACAGTAATGGAGGCCCCCTCGGGACCGCCCGGGGGGCGGTAGAGAAGGAGATCCTTGTCGCGTCCGACCAGGTCGACATCCTTGAAGACGTCGTCGATTCTCAGGGTCGCCTTGACGGGGGTTGGTCGTTCGGGAGGTGGCGGCGTCTTGTCCTGGGCGGAGAGGCCGACGGGTGACGCCAGTGCGAGGGTCAGTAACAGCAGGGCGACGGCGGGTGAAGCGGGCCTTTGGAGTTTCCTGCCCGTGCGCGGCGCAGGTCTGTTTTGGTTAACGCATTTCATGACGAGTGGCTCTTGTATTCATCGAGCAGTTTACGGGCGGCCTCGAGTTCAGGTTGATCCTTCAGGTCGGGCAGCGAGATCATCTCTTGCAGTGTTTCGATGGCCTTTTGATAGAGACGGAGGGTGGCGAGGCACTCGGCGCGAGCCAAGTAGGCTTTGGCCGTCCAGTTCCGATACTGGCCGTAGAGAAGGTAGATGCGTTCGTAATAGGCCGAGGCTTCCTCGTAGTTCCGTTGGAGGCGGGAGCATTCGCCACGGCCGTAGAGGGCGGTGGGCCAGAGGACCCCGCGCCACTCGCGGACGCCCAGGACCGCCTTGTAGCAGTCATCGGCGTCCTTGTATTTGTTCATCTTGATATAGAGATCGCCGAGGAGGATGAGTGCGTCGGCGGCTTCCGGGCTCGTGGCATAGACTTCGCGGATGACCGTCAAGTGCTTGATGGCTGTCTTGTATTCCTTGGCGCCGATGGCGACCTTGGCGAGGAATACGCGGGCGGCGAGGGCGTAGTCGGTCTCGGTGAACTCCTTGATGATGGTTTCGGCTACGTTGACGGCGAGGTTGGTATCACCCCGTTTTTCGGCGGTATCCAGCATCAGTTCCATGACGCCTGCACCGGCGACGGGCAGATTCTCAGGGCGGACGATGTCGTTGAGCAAAGTGGTCTTTTGTTCCGGGGTGAGATCCGGGTAATACAGGAGCTGGCGTTTAAGGCGCAGGGCAAGGGCGTCCAGCTTTTCCTTCTTGGCTTTGTCCAGCAGGCGGAACATGGAAGCCCAGGCGTTCTTGGCAATTTCGGGGGGAGCGGAATGGGTTCGTCCGATCCATTCCTCGACAATGAGGTCGATGCCGAGGGCTTTGCGATCCACGCCGTACTTGGCGATGCCTTCCATGAAGTACTCCAAGGCTCCCCGTTGTTCGCCCATGGTCCACATGGCCTTGCCAGTCCAGTACATCGCCAGGGGGATATTCGATCCCTCCCGGTTGGTTGTGATGTAGTCCTTCATGAAGGCGACGAGGCCGGCGGCGTCGCCCATTTCCTCCATCATTTCCACGGTGCGAAAGATGCAGTGGTTATAGAACTCGATGTTCACGTCGTAGTTGCGCACCTGTTTGTAGCGCAGGATGGCCTTGGGGATTTCGGCCAGTGCCCCGGAAATGTCGCCGAGCATCATGTAGGCTTCGCCGCAAAGTTTACTCTTGGGGTACTTGGCGATGAAGTTGACGAGCATGGGGTCCGCCGTGAGGAACTTGCTTTGGGCGAACTCGCACACGCCGCGCCGGAACGAGGCGTCTTCGATGTAGACGGAGTCGGCATGACGGGTAATGATCTTGTCGAACTCAACGGCAGCCTCGTCGAACTTGTTGTCGAACATAAGGCCCATGCCTGTCCAGTAGGTGCCGTCGACCTCGCGGGGATTGTCGGGATAGGTGCTGTTCAGTTTCCGGAGCCAGGAGACGGCGTCGGTGTATTTCTCCTCCATGAACGAGGCGTAGCCGATCAGGTACATGCATTCCGCCCCTTGTTTATGCTTGGGGCTGACTTGCAGGGCCTTGGTGAGGATGGCGATGACGTTGGGCCAGTCCTCCTGTTTGGCGTAGAGTTGGCCGACCATGATGGAGACATCATCGTAATACTCGCCGCCGGGGTATTTCTCCATGTATTTGAGGCCGATCTCAACGGCGCGAGTCCAAGGCTGAAGGCGGGCGGCGCATTCGAAGGCGAAATACAGGGCTTCACTGGCCTTGGGTTCGCCGGCGACTTCGTGGAGATGGAGGAAGACATCGCAGGCTTCGCGGAACCGGCGGATTTCCATGTAGGCGCGAGCCATACGGAAGAAGAGTTCGATGTCGTAGTTTTCAACCTGGGCCAGGGCCTTGATTTCGTTTTCCAATTCGCCGATCTGCTCCTGGATGCGCAGGAGGGTGCGCGGATTCTCCACGGAACGTTTCAGACGTTCGGCGTGCTTCTGGAGCTGTTCAAGTTGCTGCTGGCTCCGGGCGCTCAGAACATCGTGGGGGTAGACCAGGCGGTAGATCCAGAGTGCATCCCGGTATTTCTCATCAGCGAAGAGTTCGTCGCCGGTTTCCAGGGCGGCCATGTTCAGGGCCACGCTGCGGGAGGCGAAGGACCCGGGGACCAGGAGATAGGGGATCAGGCGATAGACCTTGTTGACTTCCCTTTGCTTTAGGTAGGCGGTGGTCAGGAACGATGCCGCCCAGTTCCGGCGTCCGATGTCAGGTGCCACGGCGTAGAGTTTCTTCATGACCGGAATGGCCTTGTCCCACTTGTCCTGGGCCAGATAGCAGCGGGCCATGGACTGATAGACGTCGGCTTTGAGGTCGGGCGGCAACTGGTATTTGCGCATCGTGTCGTTGTAGGACTTCAGGGCCGCATCCGTCCGTTCCTCAAAGCGGTGGCAATCGCTGATATAGACCGAGACTTCGGCGGCGCGCGGACCGTTGTGGTATTTTTTCAGATAGACGGTGAACACTTCGCGGGCTTCTGAGAAGCGGCCGAGGAAGAAGTGGCAGGTGCCCAGGTTGAAATACACGGCCTCCATCGAGGCGATGACATCCGCCTTGGTTTCCTTGCCGAACCAGTCCACCAGTTGTTGCAGCAATCCCGCGGCATCCTCAAAGGCGCCCTGGCTGAGGGCGGCGGAGGCCTTCATGCGAACTTCACGCGGGGTTTCCTGGGCGGAGGACGTCAATGTGAAGGCGAGGCAGGCAAGGGTGACGAAGGTCGTCAAAGACCATCTTCCTTGTTTCGGGTCACGCCTCATCATTGGTCTCAGCCTTTTAATGAACCGGTTAATCGTCGCGTGGCATTCTTGGTTGCCTTGTGAAACACTGTGATAACCAAAATAAGATTGCCTTGCAAGCGAATGTTTACTAAATGATGAAACAGATTTTTGGTCAGACATGCATTCGGGAAAAGGAAAAGATTCATGCCGGTTTCCATGACGAATAAGTTGCCGAGAAAACGCCTGACAACGGTGAATCCCGTGACGTTGGCGGAGCGGCTTGCGAAAATGCACATACTGGCCCACGCTCGCAAAGTGTCTGCGGCTCCGGCGCAGAATGCCGGCGCGCCGGGGGCCGCGAAGGATCCGGCGGTGAAAGTCGGGGCGGCAAAAGCTGTTCCTGGCGCGGCGGTGCCGTCAAAGAAAAGGCCGGTGTCGTTCAGTTTCTACAGCAAGCGCTACCAGTTGCGGGACGTGCTGCCCGGCGGGCATGCGCCGGTATACAAGGCGGTGGACCGCGAACTGGGGATGGAGGTGGTTCTCAAGTTCCTGCCTCCGCAGATGTTGCGGGACCGGGAGACGGTGGATGATCTGAAGCGCGAGGCGGCGGTGGCCATGCGTCTGACCCATGAGAACATTGTGCGGCTCTACAATGTGGATTTGAAGAATTCAAAGCCGTTCATCGTGATGGAATACATCGATGGAGAGACGTTGCGGAAGATTTTGCAGCGCGTCCGCGCCGTCTCGCTGGGGTCGATGATCGGAGTGGCGAGGGCCAGTGTGTGTGCGTTGGCGTATGCGCATGAACACGGCATTGTGCACCGGGACATCAAACTCGAGAATATCATGGTGACGAGGGAAGGTGTGCTTAAGGTTCTGGATTTCGGATCAGCCTTGAGAACCGAGTCCAAACCCGGCCGGTACATTGAGGGGACGCCGGGATACATGGCTCCCGAGCAGGTGGCCGGCGGGAAACTGGATGGTCGTGCCGACATTTTCGGGTTGGGAACGGTGTTGTGGGAGTTATTGACGGGTCGCCCCGCTTTTCCTAACCGAGCGGACTTGGTGCACATGTATGACAAGGAGCCCGCTTGCGGGGATCTGATGGAGCCGGGAGTGGAGGCGGTATTACGCAAGGCGATGGCGAGGGATCCTGCGGAACGGTGGGGTACGGTGATGGAATTCGGCGATATGCTGAGTCGGGCGGTTGGAAAAGTTTTGTAATCCCATCTTTACAAGGGCGGCGCAATCGGCTATACGGTGCGATCCTTTTTCAAGGGGCGGTAGCTCAGTTGGTAGAGCACCACGTTCGCAACGTGGGGGTCGAGAGTTCGAATCTCTTCCGCTCCACCATCCTTCGCTCTGCGCCCTCACGGAGGGCTGGAGTTGTGGATGGGAGACCTGTTGGCGTCGGGAGGTTTAGTATGAAGGACATCGCATGGGATGGTTCACTGGCTGTCGGCATTGAGTTGATTGACGGGCAGCACCAGGAATTGTTTGCGAAATTCACAGCCATGTCGAAGGCGATTCGCGAGGGGGAAGGGGAGCGGGAAATCCAGCGCACCCTGGAGTTCCTGATTGACTACACCAAGTTCCACTTCGGGGCGGAAGAGAAGTTGATGGCGGAATCCGGCTATCCCGACCTGCCGGTGCATCAGAAGTTGCACGTGGAATTCATTCAGACGCTGGAACGTCTTGAGGAGGAGTACCGGGAGGAAGGGTCCACGAAGATACTGGCCGGTTCACTGAACACCCTGCTCTGCAACTGGCTGGTCGGGCATATTGAAACCGTGGACCGGAAGTTCGCGTCGTTTGTCAGGTTGAAGATGGGGTGACCGGCGCCGGTTTTGCGGTGTTGGGTTCTTCCGTAGCGACCTGCATGACTTCCCCCTCGCGGAGGAGAATGGGTGTCATGGCGATGCCGAGTTCATGCTCAAACCGGTGTACGAGCCGGAGATCACGGTCGGTCAGCAGGGAGACGGCGCAACCCTTGGCTCCGGCGCGGGCGGTGCGGCCGACCCGGTGCAGATAGGCCATGCTTTCGCTGGGGATATCCAGATTAAAGATGTGCGTAATCCCCTTGATGTCCAGTCCCCGTGCGGCAACATCCGAGGCGATCATGACATTGACGCGGTTGCCCCGAAAGTCGTCCATGGCCTTCTTTCGTTCGATCTTGGTGAAGGCGCCATGCAAATCGGCCACCTTGATCTTGTGATGCGCCAGTTTGGAGGCCACCACCTCGGCGTTCTCGTTGCGGTGGACGAACACCAGGGCTCGTTCCGGCTTGAATGCGTGGATCAGTTTGCGCAGCCAGTCCGGCTTGTCGCGTTCCTCGCAGACAAGGTACAGGTGTTCGATGTCGCTATTCACCCGTCCAACGCCTGTGCGGATCATCGTCAATCCCGGGGCGAGGGTGGTGGCCTCACGGGTAGCGTCGGCCTGTTCGGTGGCCGATACGCAGACCAGTTGGCGGTTGTGGTGAGTTGACTTGACGATCACCCGGACTGAGGCGAGGCTTTCCGCGGTCAGGAGACGGTCGGCCTCATCCAAGACCACGGCGTGGACCAGGTGGGACTTAACCTTGCCGAGAGTGATCAGGTCGCGGATCCGGCCGGGGGACCCGATCACCACCTGAGGATTCTTCTTCAGTTTATCGATTTGGCGTTGCATCAGGGTGCCGCCGATCAGGAGTACGGAACGGATGGGGAGACCGGAGTTGACGGCCAACGCGCCGGCCTGGCGCTGGATTTGGATGGCCAGTTCGTGAGTGGGGACGACGACGATCAACTGGGTGGCGGCGAGGAGGGGGTCTATCCGCTGGAAGAGCGGCAGGAGGTAAGCCAGAGTTTTCCCTGTTCCGGTTTCGGAGTTTAGGTAGGCGCTTTTCCCGGCCAGGAGTAATGGGATGGCTTCCGCCTGGATGGGCATTGGTTCGGCAATGTTCTCGGCGGTCAGTGCTTTGGTCAAGGCGGGCAGCAAACCCAGTTCAGTAAAAGTCATCATGGCGCTTTCGTTTTGTTTGTCGGCAGAATAGCAGAATTCGGGAACTTGGCGCCATTATTCGGCAAAGCGGTGTCAAGATGCCGCAATTCTCTTCTAAGAACGCGAAAGTTGTAATGCCGAAGCGACAGGCACAGGTGCTGGATTGGCGATTGTTGAGTGAGTTGTTGCCAGACATGTCTTGACCTCGGGAGAGGGGCGTGGGTATCTTGGCGCGGATTTGTGGTGGAGACGCGACGGAACTCAAAAGGAGTGCAAAATGAAGAGACTAATCGATGGGTTGGTGTGTGTTGGTGTGGCGATTGGGTTGTTGGGGGCAGGGTGCGGGAAAGGGCGTGAAACCTTGACGATGGCCGGGTCGACGGCGTTCCAGTCGTTTGCCGAGAAGTTGGCCGATCAATACATGGTGTCGCATCCTGACGTGTCTATCATGGTGCAGGGCGGGGGCTCGGCGCTGGGGGTGCAGGCGGCTTTGTCGGGCGCGGCACAGATCGGAATGGCGGATCTTGTGAAATTGCCGACCGAAGCGGCGGCGCTCAAGAGCGTGGTGGTGGCGCGGGACGGGATTGCGCTGGTGGTACACCCCTCCAACCCCGTCAGCGGGTTGACGACCGAACAGATCCGGGGGATTTTCAATGGGACCTTCCGGAACTGGAAAGAGGTGGGAGGTGCGGACAAGAGTATCTCGGTGGTGTCGCGCGAGGCGGGGTCCGGCACGCGTTCCTCGTTTGAGCAGATCGTTCAGAACGTGAAACTGCTGAATGATGCGATTATCCAGGATTCCAATGGGACGATCCGTGAGACGGTGGCGAATGATGCCGGTGCGGTCGGGTACCTTTCGCATGGATTGTTGAGCGACAAGATCAAGGCAGTGAATGTGGATGGTGTGGGTTGCACGGAAGAGGGGATGATGAATGGTGGATACAAGTTGGTTCGTCCGATTTTCCTGTTATCCAAGGGGGGCGCGAGTCCGGCCTGCGAGGCATTTTTGGAGTACACGCAGAGCGCGGAGGCTCAGGAAATGATTCACAAGAATGGGCTGATCCGGGCGAAGTAAAGCGTGCAGGGTGATTGATGGCGATATCGGGCGAAAAACTGGTCAAGCGTGGGTTGTTGCTGGTGGCGCTTTCGACGCTGGCAAGTCTGCTATTGATTGCTGTCTTTATCCTTAAAGAGGGGGTCCCCTTCCTTTGGAAGGTTGGGTTGACCGATTTTCTTTTCGGGCAGGAGTGGCGTCCCAGCGAAGGGCTCTACGGCATCTATCCGATGATCATTTCGTCCCTCTGGGTCACGTTGGGAGCGATGTTGATCGGGGGGCCCTTGGGGGTGGCGGGCGCGATTTTCCTCAACGAGTTTGTGCCCAGGCCGGTCATGAAGACCATCAAGCCGACCATTGAGTTGTTGGCGGGCATTCCCTCGGTGGTGTACGGGTTTATCGGGGTCATGGTGTTGGCGCCGATGATTCGCGCGCATTTTGGCGGGCCGGGGTTGTCGATTTTGGCGGCGTCGGTGATTCTTGGGGTCATGGTGCTACCCACCGTGATCAGCATTTCCACGGATGCGATCGGTGCGGTGCCTAACACCTACCGGGAGGCGGCGCTGGCGTTGGGGGCGACGCGGTGGCAGAGCGTCCACATGGTGATCATCAAGGCGGCGCGGTCGGGGATTGTGGCGAGTATTATCCTGGCGATGGGGCGTGCGCTGGGCGAAACGATGGCGGTGATCATGGTGGCGGGTAATGCGGTGCGTATTCCGCATTCGCCGCTGGACAGTGTGCGGACGCTGACGGCGAACATTGCCATGGAGATGGGAA
>JBIJCW010000024.1:0-18240 GCA_044344495.1 Kiritimatiellia bacterium
TTTTGCGGGGGTGAGTCAATGTGGGGGTGGGGGGAGAGGGGGCCACGGACTGCAGACCACGGACCACAGACTAAGGAGTACGGAAGGAGGGTCAACGGACCATGACTTCGCGGAGGACGGTGGGAATTTCGTCCACGAGGTCGCCGGCGATCAGTCCGGCCTGGGATTTCTTCCACATGGCGCAATCCCCGGCGCGTCCATGAAGGAAGACACCCGAACAGGCGGCGTCGAAGGGAGCAAGGCCCTGAGCCAGCAGGCCGCCGATGATTCCGGCAAGGACATCGCCCGTGCCTCCCGTGGCCATGCCGGGATTTCCGGTGAGGTTGATGTGCAGGGGGCCATCCTTGCGGGCGACGATGGTGCCGGCGCCCTTGAGAACCACGACGGCCTGTGTCAATTTGGCGGCCTGACGGGCGGCAGCTTCGCGGTCGTTCTGGATCTCGTCGGTTGTGCAGTTAAGGAGGCGGGCGAGTTCTCCGGGATGGGGGGTGATCACCACGGGGCACTGGGCCCGGGCAATGACGTCGGGGGTGTCGGCGATGGCGTTGAGGGCATCGGCGTCGAGGATCAGAGGGCACCGGCATTCGTTCAGCAGGTTACGCACCCAGAGGATGGTGTCGGCGTGGCGTGTCATGCCGGGGCCGGCGACGATGGCGTCGAATCCGGTCAGGCGTTTTTTCCAGTGGATCCAGTCGATACTGGAAAGGGACCCTGTTTCCGTTTCGGTTGCCGGATAGGTCATGACTTCCAGGCTGGCGCCGGCGACGACGGGGTAGATGGGCCGTGGCACGAGTGCGCTGACGAGGCCGGCGCCGACGCGGGCGGCGGCGCGGGCGGCGAGGGCCGGGGCCCCGGCCATGCCGATGGAGCCACCGATGACGAGGGTATGGCCGTAGAGTCCTTTATGCGCGGTGCGGGGGCGCTTGGGGAGGCTGCGGCGCACGTCCCAGCCGGTGATAAGTTCGCGGCTGCAGGTGTAGTGGTTGGTCAACTCCATGGGAATGCCGATGCTGATGACTTCCATGCTGCCGACGTAGGGAATGGCGTGGGGCATTAGCAGTCCGGTCTTGGGCATGCCGATGGTGGCGGTGAAGTCGGCCCGGACGGCCTCGCCGGGTGCCTCGCCGGTGTCGGCATTGAGGCCGGAGGGGACATCGATGGAGATGATAAGGTTATCGGGGGAAATGGTATTGATGTAAGTGATGGCGGAGGCGATGGGGCCCCGCGGGGGGCCGCTGACGCCGATGCCGAGGATGCCGTCGACGATGATCTCACCGCTGCCGGCATCCTGAATGGCGTTTTCCCAGGACTCCTTGGTGGGGAGTTCGACGAGGGGGATGCCGGCGGCTCGCATTTTGCTCAGGTGCCGGAGGGCATCGCCCTTGATTTCGGAGGCGGACCCGGCGAGGAGGACTTCGACCTCGAATTCATCCTCGTGGAGGAAGGTGGCGGCGGCAAAGACATCGCCCCCGTTGTTGCCGCGCCCGGCGATGAGTTGAATGAAGGCGTCGCCCATGTTGGATCGCTCGGCGAGGTAGGCCACCACGGAGGCCACGCCGCGCCCGGCACGGCGCATGAGTTCAACACCGGGGATCTGGAATTCATCCGAGGCGATCTTATCCAGTTCGCGCATTTGAGCGGTGGTGATGGCTTTCATAGTGCAGGGAGGGAGCAAGGGTTCAGGGTTCAGGGACAGAGCCCATGAGGAGGGCGTGGGCGACGGCGAAGTGATGGGTGTGGGAGAGACTGATGAGGATGCGTTCCACTCCTTGTTTTCGGGCGAGTTTCAGGCCGTGCTCGCTCAGGCGCACGGAGGGGGCACCGGTTGTGTCGCGGACGACCTCGATATCTTTCCATCCGAGGGCGGGGCCGATGCCGGTGCCGAAGGCTTTGGAGACGGCTTCCTTGACGGCGAACCGGCCGGCATAGTAGAGCCAGGGGGCTGCCTTGGTGTCGCAGTAGGATTGTTCGGAGTCGAGGAATACGCGGCTTTTGAAATGGGGACCCCACTTGGCCAGCAGATCACGGATGCGCTCGTTCTCGACGAGGTCCACGCCGGTGCCGATGACGCGTTCAGCCATTTAGGCGTTGCCTCCCTGGTAGGCCCGCATGGCCTTGCGCATTTCCATGACGGCCTGTTTCAGTCCGGTGAAGACGGAACGGGCCACGATGCTATGGCCGATATTCAGGGTGTCGAGGTGGGGGATGGTCATCAGGGGGGCGAGATTATCCAGATTGATGCCATGCCCGGCATTGACTTTCAGGCCGAGGCGGTGGGCCAGGCGGGCTCCGTCGCGGAGGGCTTGTAACTCGCGCCGGGCGGCGGCGCCTTTGCTGTCGCAGAAGGTGCCGGTATGCAGTTCGACATAGGGGACGCCGAGACGGGCGGCGGCCTGGATTTGGCGCGGGCTAGCGGCGATGAAGAGGCTGACGGCGATACCGGCGTCCATAAGTTTACGCAAGGTGGGACGGAGTTGGCGTTCCTGGCCGGCGACGTCGAGGCCGCCCTCGGTGGTGAGTTCGCGCCGACGTTCCGGAACCATGCAGACTTCATCGGGCCTGACATCGAGGGCGACGGTGACGATGTCGGGGTGGTTGGCCATTTCAAGATTCAGGAGGGTTTTTACCGAGCGGCGCAAGGCGTAGACGTCGCGATCCTGGATATGGCGCCGATCTTCCCGCAGGTGGACGGTGATTCCCTCCGCGCCGGCGGCGATGCAGACCCTGGCTGCCTCAACGAGGTCGGGATAGGCGGTGCCACGCACCTGGCGCAGGGTGGCCACGTGGTCGATATTGACGCCCAGTCGCAGTCTGGAAGATTTTGGCATAGGGTAATGGTGTGGCGATGGACTAGAAGATGACTTCGCACTTGGGCAGGGCGGTCTTGATGCGTGTTTTCTCCGGGTCGGGGATGGGGTTGCCCTTGAGGTAGAGGCGGCTGAGGTTGACGGCCAGGCCGCTGAGATCGGAGGGCAGGGCGGTGATCTGGTTGCCGTTCAGGCGCAACCATTTCAGCGAGGTCATTTTGCCGAGGGAGGCGGGCAGGGCGGTTAATTTGTTGCGGTCGGCATTGAGGTATTCCAGTTTATTGCAGTTGCCCAGAGCCTCCGGAAGGAGGGCGATGGCGTTATCGTTCAGGTAGAGGAACGAGAGGTTCTCCAGTTTGCCGACAACGGGGTTGAGGTCGGCCAGGCCGATGCGGCCGAGGTCCATCCATTTCAGGGTGGTGAGCGAGCCGATGCCGTCGGGGATGGATGAGATGGTGTTCTTGCGCAGGCTGAGGCGCTCGAGGTTTTTCAGTTTCAGGATGTCATTCGGGAATGCCTGGAGGCTGGTGTCGTAGAGGTTGAGGTAGCGGACGGCGTCCGGGGTTTTCAGGGCCTCTTCGATCGAGGTTATCTTCTTGCCGATATCCGGTTTCTTCCAGAATTGGTCAGAAGGCGAGCAGCCGAACCCGATCAGGCAGAGGGCAACAAGGGGAATAATTTGTTTCATGACGGACTCCGTTCCTGTTCTGACGGGCGAAACGGCCCGCCGATTGGTTGATGCAGGGTGAATCCTATGGATTTACCGGGAAAAGGCAACAGTGAATGGTGAATCGGGATGGAGAATCGGGATTGCTGCCGATGGGTGCCATGAAGGCAAAACAGTTATTTGACTTGCCGATGCTTCGGGCGTGGAACTATGCTCCTTGAGCAGGTGTGAGGCATGGGTGAGTTGCGACTTTGAGCGTGTGGGCACAGGGTGGAAATAGGAGGACGTAGCGTGACCAAGATACCGTGGAAGATCGGGCGCATTGGGTTGGTTGTTGTCTCAGGAATGATATTGCCGGTGCCGGTCGGGAGGGCGGAGGATGGCGGTTCGCTCAAAGGAGCTGAGGCTGTGCTTGCTGTTCTTGCCGAATCCGGTGACGGGGCGATGGTGACGCCTGCGGCGGGGGTGGTGGATCCCCGGAAACAGTTTGCGGCGGATTTGGCGATGTTTGCCTCCAACTCGGTGTCGATGAAACCGGCGGAAGCCGCCGATGCCTGGTTGGCGTTGGTGGATCGTTTCCATGCGTTGCCTGGACTGTCGGAGCAGGGGCACTACATTAGTTATGACTCGTTTATGTTCCGGCGTAGTGGTGCTGACAAGGGGCCATTGACCAAAGCCCATGTCTATGCCGCCGTACCTGGACCGTCGGCGTGGCCCATTCTGGAGGAGCGGACGGCGGCCCGGAAGGCGACGGCCAAGACGCGCCTGCGGGAAGCGGAGTTGCGCCTGTTTACGCTACTGCTTAACGGAAACTGGAGTGTGGCCCTCCAGACCTTGGACGAAGCGGTGAAGGCAATACCCCGCGACAATGACGGGATGGGTTCGTACTACAAGGAGCAGTTTGGCCAGATACGGAATGCTATCGACCAGTTAGCGAAGGGGCAAAAAGAGACCGGGACGGCCGCTGAGTTTGAGCGGTTGATTGATGGGATTAAGGAGGATTCGGCCGATCAAGTGGATATCATGATTCCTGACTTGGTCAGTTTGGTGGGGGGCGTCGAGGCTAGTCGGCTCATTGAGAAGGCGGCACTTGTTCCCAAGGTTCGGTTGTCCGTAAAGGCAGGGCCTGAGACGCGGCGGATCCTGAAGGAAGTGGTGCTGAGAAATCCTGGAAAGTTCAAAACTCCGCAGTGGCGGCTTGTTGAGGGGAGTGATTCGATCGAGTATTTCGAGGCGATGGACAAATTGTTTCCCCGACGCAAGCAGCAGGAGCAGGAGACTTCCAGCGGAGCTGGAGTGCTGAGTTTCTCCTCCCTGGTGCGGGTCAATCGCTCATATCGAGGAGACGATGGCGAGCGGAAGTCGGCTACTCAGCACTACCTGGCCGGGCTTCTGGCGGCCAGCCGGTTGGACGATGCCGTTCGGTTTGCCATGGAGGAGGAACTTGATCTCCGGGAGTTAACGTGGATGTTGAAAGACCGCAGAGGACAAAAGGTGCCGGCGGCTAATGTATTCCGGTTTTCCAAGGAATTGTTGAGGAAGAATCCGGAGGCGATGGTCTGGGGAGTTCTCGTCAACTCGGGAATGGCGGCAGGCGAGGATGCCGAACTTCTGAAGATGCTGTCGGCGCCGAGGGCGGTTTTGTCGAATGCCGACAGGCAGTTGGAGCGTGAGAGTGATATCGCGGACGGGTATCTGGCGCTTGATCGCGTTGATGACGGGTTGGCCCTGCTGCGCAACATCCTGGCCGATACTTCGAGCGGCGGTGGCGAGCGGACGGGGCGCGATGCGGCGACTATCCGCCAGCAGGTGATGGGCAAGATGGTGGTGCTGGGATGTGTCCTGGAGCGGCAGGATCTGGTGGATGAAGGGGTCCAGGCGATGGAGAAGGTTCTGCGAGCGCCGATGGATAGCGGGTTGCGTAATCAGAACATGAATAGTTACGTCTGGCTGGGGACCCTCAAGGTGCTCGCCGATGCAGGGCATTTCCGGCAGGCGGAGGCGTTGGCCCTGGAGATCCTGCGGCAGACGGTGCGAACCCAAGGCGAAAAACGTGGATCCTGGAACCGATCCTCTGAGGAGGTTGGGATACTCATTGCGTTGGCTGGAATCTATAGTGATGCGGGGCGGCATGCGGACGTCCTGACGCTTCTGGAAAAGGTACCTGGGTGGGGAGCTGATGACTTAGTCGACGTTGGTGCCCGCCATGGAGGTGGTGGCGGGGGGATATTATCCGCGGCAGCCAAGGCGTTGCTTGCGGAGGGGCGCCATGGCGAGGCGGTACGGGTTGCGAAGACTGCCTTGATGCTTCAGGCTAATGACGATGACGCCTACCAGGTGCTATTGGCGGCTGGGGAGCCGGGTGTGGTTGAGTGGTTGGATGCGTTGTATGCGCGCGATCGATTTGAGGAGCGGCCGTTGATCTGGAAAGCGGTCTATCTGCTCAAGCAGGGTGAGGTCGAAAAAGCGGAGCAGGCTATACGTGAGGCGATCAAGGTGGATCCCACCGATGGTGAGACCCGGGTTGGATATCGTGTGAAGTCATACTCGGTACTGGCGGAAGTCCTGGAGGCACGGGGCAAGAAGGAAGATGCCGCGTTGTTCCGCAACGTCGTGGCGGCTGTGCGTCTGGCTGAGAAAGGTGACGCCATGACAGAGGCGAAGTTGTTGCGTCGAAGTCTGAACTTGTATGACAAGGCGGCGGTGTTGTTCTCCGATGCCTATTGCGTCCAGTGGCGACTGGCGGAACGGTTGTATGCCACAGGGCACCCGGAGGAGGCTGAGAAGCATTACGCGATTGTTTTTGAACGCATGCCGGAGCAATTCGGGCGGGTGGCGAGTTTGTGTTTTGGCTGCGAGGGGGTTTTTGACCGGACGGAGAGTCGGACAGTGGCAGAGAAGATCCTGGAACGGCTGGCGACCAATACGACGGTGAGGCCGCAGGTTTTCTATCTACTCGGGCAACTGCGGGAGGCGCAAGGGCGCTATTCGGATGCCTACGGGGCGTTTCGAAAGGCGGTGGCGATTGATCCAGAGTATCTGGACGGGTGGAGGCAGATATCCCAGATTGCGGCGGAGGTCGCCATCCCCCAGTCCGAGCGGGATGAAGTCAGCCTGCGGATGATAAGACTCGACCCGTTGGGCAAGCATGCCGGCACGGACATGTCACGTGTCGCCGATTTGAAAGGTCTATGGAACGCGGTGGCCGCCAATCAGAAATTTGCGTGGGATCGGCCCCGGGACTTATTCCCGCTGAAAGCCAGCAAGGCGATGCTGGAGGAGAAACGTGCCGCAGCGAAGAAGGCGGTGGGCATGATGGGTGGCGGGATGGGGGGCGATGATATGGAATGGATGATGTATGGGGGTTACTATGCCCGCATTCTGCGGCCAGGTGAGGCCGTGATGTCGAGTGCCCTTATGACCCAACTGTTTCAGTCCTTCGCAAGCCTGCTGCGGTAGACAGGTGCAGGGACTGGATTGCGGGAAGTCTTAATCAGACGGGGTGATCAATGCTTCAGTTTACGGTAGATGCAAACAGGTGTACGCGGTGTGGGTTATGCGCCAAAGACTGCCCGGCCCGGATTATCCGGCAGGGGGGCGGGGCGGTGCCGACGATCGCATCCGATCAGGAGGTATTCTGTTACCAGTGCCAGCACTGTCTGGCGGTTTGCCCGACGGCCGCGATTTCGATTTTAGGGCGCAATCCGGTCGATAGCCTGCCGCTAAGTCCCGGCCGCCTTCCGACCATCGACCAGATGGAGTTGCTGGTTCGCGGGCGCCGCAGTGTTCGCCAGTACCGGGATGAGAATGTCGATCCGGCACTTCTCCAGCGACTACTCAACGCTCTGGCGAATGTGCCAACGGGGGTGAACCGTCGCGAACTGACCTTTATGGTGATTGATGACCGTGAGGTCATGGGGAGGATCCGGTCCGAGTTTTACAGCGCGATGGCAAAAGCGGAGGCCAGCCGCCTTCCCGAGTACCTTGTCACGGCTGCCCCCGCCTTCCTGAATGAAGGGATTGACCTGGTATTCCGCGGAGCGCCCCATGCATTGATTGTTTCGGCCCCGCCCGATGCGCCCTGCCCGGGTCAGGATGTTGTGCTGGCGCTGGCGTATTTCGAACTTCTGGCCCAGAGCGCCGGCCTCGGGACGGTATGGTGGGGGATGTTACGGTCGATTCTGGATGCACTGCCGGAACTGAAGCGGTCGGTCAATCTGGCGGCTGATCAGGTGTACTACGCGATGCTGTTCGGGATGCCGGCCATCCGGTTTTCCCGGACCGTTCAGCGTGATGATGCGGCAGTGGTCAGGCGGCTGGGGTGATCGCGGAGCCATGCGCTGGGTTGAGAGGTCGCGCAGGGGGTGCATACCCCGTGCGCGCCGGAATGATCGGAGGTTACGACCACCCTTCGGCGGTCAGGGCGTCGTGCAGTTCATCCGGATGGTGGCGGCATCGGAACTCAAGGCGACTCGACTCCGCGTGGGCTTCGTTGTAAGGCATCCCTTCGGTCATGCGATTCCGTGCATGGAGTTCGTGGAGCAGTACGTAGCCGCGTTCCCTCTCCGTGATGTCATTATCGATCCACACCTCGTTCGTGGGGAGAAACTCATAGACGTGGTCGTGGCCGCCAGCCGTAAAGTCGATATCGAACACGCTTCGGATGTACCAGCCGTTGACGATCCAAACACTGATGTGCGACTCCAACGTCTTCCATAGGTGTTCATGGGCCGCCTTGCCGTCTGGCATCTGCTGGCCTTTCCCGGTTGCCTTGGTCAGGTCACCGGCGCGACGCCGCTCCTTACGTTCCGCGGTATCGGCCGCAACAAGCGCCTCGGCGTATGATTTTCCTTCGGCCATCAACTTGTGCTCGACGAGAAGATGTTCGGTGAAGAATTTGTGTTCGTCATTTTTGGCTTCGGCGTCCAGCCAAAACTCATGCTTGGGAATATAAGGGTACCGGTAGTGCTGGCCGAAATTGGTGAACTCCTCGTCGATGTGGCCCCTGACATAACTGCCATCCACCGTCCACACTTGGATGTCGCCACGGGTATCGATCTTGCGTAGATAGGGCTGTTTGTGGGGATTGGTCATGCGGCATCCTTGTGAATAAGAATTTCTATCACGCATTGACGTACGTTTCCATCCGGAACTGTAACTATATCAGGAATTCCAGATATCATGTGAATACGGCACAGAGGAGGAATGGGAGAGAATTAAGGGGGACAGGGAAAACAAAAGTCACATGATGGTAGAATGCACAGGCGCAGTGATTTATGCCTTGGTGGCTATAATAGTTTCCATTTTCGGACTGAATGAGTTTGCCTATAGAAATGGCCTGGGATTACCCTTCTAACCAGCAAAGGTGGAATTCCTGATATTAAACGTTGGCACTGAAGAGAATGAGAGAGAAAGTCGGCAGATACGCGGTGTACAACGGCCAGCGCATATACGTGCTATGGCAAACAGAAGATGCTTACCATGTCAGGGTCGTCTGCGCGTCTCCGCTGCCGCAAGGCTTCTTTCTGAACATGACGTTCCCAGGGAAGCTGGAGTACGAGGGGATATTCTTCTGGACTCGGAAGACCTCGTCTTCGAGCAGTCAGGAAAGGATGGCAAGTGCCAACATCCGCCTGCATGAAATTCTCGCTCCGCTCGAAATCATGAGGCGGGGCGTTCGGCGATACATGGAATTAATATATAATTCAAAAAACAAGGTGTTGCCGTAAGGCACACGTTGTAGTACATTATGCGCATGGATCACTACCAATGGAATCCTGAGAAGAATGAGCAACTCAAGGCGGAGCGAGGGCTCAGTTTTGAGCAAATGGTGATGCATATTGAGGGTGGCGATCTTCTGGCTGTGAGTGAACACCCAAATCAGGGGCGATATCCCGGTCAGCGGATTCTGGCCGTTCGAGTTGGGGTTTATGTGTACTTGGTGCCGTTTGTGGAATCAGCGGATGGTCGTTTTCTCAAGACGATCATTCCAAGCCGAAAAGCAACACGCCAGTTTTTGGGAGAATACGATGAAGAAGACAAAACTTGATCCAGAGGAGCAGGATATTCTCGACTCTTTTGAGCGTGGCGAATGGAAACCCGTAGCCAATCAAAAACGGGAAATTGCACGCCATGTGCAGTACGCGAAAAACACATTGGCGAAAGATCAGAGAGTCAATATTCGAATATCATCAAAAGATCTGGAGCAGCTTCAAGCCATCGCGGTTGAAGACGGCTTGCCCTATCAAACACTCATGGCTAGTGTCTTACACCGGTTCGTCTCCGGACGATTCGTGGAAATATCCAGCCGAACATCCGGTCGTAGCGTACACGCTGCCGCGCGCCGCTGAACCAGTGCGTTGAGACTGTCTCCACCGGTTATAAGGAGCAGACCCCACAGTTGACTGCCCTATTGGCATGCTCTTCATGTGACTTTCCTTGCCGCAACTTGCTGGGATTAACGGCGAGAACGAGAGCCGTCGTAGGCAAGAATAATACGCGCTTTCCTTAGGAAATACGCGTTTTAAAAGGTTGGTGGTGGGACTAGGATTCGAACCTAGGAAGGCGTAGCCAGCAGATTTACAGTCTGCCCCGTTTGACCGCTCCGGAATCCCACCCCATTGCTTCCGGAAAGGACCCGCCACGGCGACCCGTTCCAGAACAAGGAGGCGTATAATGGACACGAAGCCCCTGATCGGCAAGAAAAAATGTTGGGGACTGGGCATAAGGGCGAATGGCGGAACTGACGGGCCTCTGGAGTTGCAATGTCTCTAAAATCCGCACCCTGTAGAAGCGGGGGAAAACGGGAGAAAGACAGGGTTAGTCCCGGAGTCTTAACGAATTAACGGTATTTGAGGTCAATTATCTTGTGCGCCATTTTGGCGAGGAGTAATAAGGGAAAAGCTATCTTCAGCAGCTTTGGTTCCGGTTCGACCTGATAAGAAATCAAGAGCACTGCCGGGATTCGCCGGGAGCGGGCAGGCAGTGGTTCCTGAACGGATTTTGAGAGAGGGAGTGTAACATGGAAAAGAAGCAGCGAGAGTTCATCAAGCAAGTCTGCCGCTCGGTCGGCAATGATCGTACCCGTCTCATGGATGTGGCGCGCGCGGTCCAAACGGAGTACGGGTGTATCGGAGACGAAAGCCTGGATCTGGTAGCGGGTGAGTTGTCCATGCACCGCGTTGAAGTCGAGAGTCACGTCTCATTTTACGCCTTTTTGTCATCCACCCCCAAGGGCAAGACCGTCATCCGCCTGTGTAATGACGTGGTGGACGTGATGAATGGTGTCGAGGCGGTGGCCTCGGTGTTCAGCGAGGAACTGGGAATCCAGCCTGGTGGGACGACGGCGGATGGCAAGATCAGTTTGGAGTGGACGGCGTGCATTGGGATGTCCGATCAGGCGCCTGCGGCGCTGGTGAATGATGTGGTGGTGACGAACCTCGATTGTGACAAGGCTCGCGTGATGATCCGGCAGATCAAGGAAAAGGGAAGTGCGGCGGAACTGGTACGGACGATGGGCGATGGAAACAACGGGCATGACCTGGTCAAGGCGATGGTGCGGAACAACATTCGCGTCAAGGGGCCGGTGATTTTTGAGGCGTTTGAGCCGGGTGTGGCGCTGGCCAAGGCGGTGGCGATGACGCCGGCGGAGGTGATCAGGGATGTCAAGACCTCGCGTCTGCGTGGGCGGGGCGGGGCGGGCTTCCCGGCGGGGATGAAGTGGGATTTTGCACGGCAGTCGCATGGGGCGGATCGGTGTGTGATTTGCAATGCCGATGAGGGTGAGCCGGGGACGTTCAAGGATCGCGTGGTGCTGACCGAATGTGCGGACCTGATGATTGAGGGCATGACGATTGCGGGGTACGCGATTGGGGCGGCCACGGGTATTCTTTACCTGCGCGGTGAGTATGCCTACCTGAACGCCTATCTGGAGCATGTGCTGGCGGAGCGGCGCGGGAAGGGGTTGCTGGGGCAGGACGTGTGCGGCAGGAAAGGGTTTTCGTTTGATATCCGCATCCAGATGGGGGCGGGCGCCTACATTTGCGGTGAGGAAACGGCGATGATCAGCTCCTGCGAGGGGTTGCGTGGCGACCCGAAGAACCGCCCGCCGTTCCCGGCCCAGCAGGGGTATCTGGGGCGGCCGACGGATGTCAACAACGTGGAGACGTTCTGTTGCGTGGCGCGGATACTGGACAAGGGGCCGGGTTGGTTTGCCCAGATGGGGTCGAAGGGGAGTCCCGGAACCAAGTTACTGAGTGTTTCAGGTGATTGCAGCCGGCCGGGGGTCTATGAGGTCCCGTTTGGGATCAAAGTCATAGACCTGCTCAAGATGGTGGGCGGGGAGCAGGCGGCAGCGGTGCAGGTGGGTGGACCGTCGGGGCAGATGATTGGGCCCGTGGAGTTTGGCCGTACGATCTGCTATGACGATCTGCCGACAGGGGGGTCCGTTATCGTGTTCAATGCCGGTCGTGATATCCTTGATGTGGTCAGGCGGTTCAACGATTTCTTTGTTGAGGAAAGTTGCGGGTACTGTACGCCGTGCCGTGTGGGGAACCAGTTGATCAAGGAGGTCCTTGGCCGGATTGCCGCCGGCAGGGGTGAGCCCACGGATCTGGACGCCATGGAATCCCTGGCGCAGAGCATGAAGGTGACGAGCCGGTGCGGGTTGGGGCAGACAGCGTGCAATCCGGTGCTGAGTACGATGAAGAACTTCCGGGCCACCTATGACCAGCGGGTCAAGAAGGACAAGGATGGGTTCAAGCCGGGGTTCGACATCAAGGCGGCGCTGGCGACGGCGGAAGGGATTGCAGGGAGGCCGTCGGAGCATTTTTGAAAAGAAGACAGAATTTAGAATACACGGCTATGGGGAGTGGAAGGGGTCGGGTTCAGGAATGCAAGAATGATGGGAGGGGTTATGAGTGAGAAGATCACCTTTAGCATTGATGGCAAGACAGTGCATGGGAAGTCGGGGATGACGATATTGGAGGCGGCTGACAGCAGCGGGGTGTATATACCGCGGCTGTGCAAAGGGCCGGGGCTGAAGCCGCGCGGCAGTTGCCGGGTGTGCACGGTGATGGTCAACGGGCGGCCGCAGGCGGCCTGTACCCAGCCGGCGGCGGAGGGGATGGTGGTGGAGAACGAGACGCCCGCCATGGTGGAGTTCCGGCGCAACCTGGTGGAAATGCTTTTTGTGGAGGGGAATCACTACTGTCCCTTCTGCGAGAAGAGCGGCAACTGCGAACTGCAGGCGCTGGCCTACCGGTTGGGGATCATGGCGCCGCGGTATTCCTATATGTTTCCGAAACGGGAGATGGACGCGACGCATCCGGACCTGATGATTGATCGGAACCGTTGTGTTTTATGCGGTCGCTGTGTGAATGCGTCGCGGGATGTGGATGGCAAGACGGCTTTTGAGTTTGTGGGACGGGGCGGGCACAAGAGCATCGCGGTGGATGCCAGGGAGGGGTTGGGGGCGACGGGGGCGGATGTGCTGGACAAGGCGGCGGAGTCCTGTCCCGTGGGATGCATCATCAAGAAGCGGGTGGGGTATGCCATTCCGTATGGACAGCGGAAGTACGACAAGGCGCCGATCGGGTCGGAAATAGAGGCGGGGACCAAATAGGCATGGGGATGGAACCACGAAGGATGTGTAATGGAAGCGGGATCATAGTGAGGAGAGCGTAATGTCTACAGTGAAACCCAAGGTTGCGACGGCGTCCTTAGCGGGATGCTTTGGATGCCATATGTCGATTCTGGACATTGACGACCGGATTCTCCAGTTGATCGATCTGGTGGATTTCAACAAATCGCCGATCGACGATATCAAGGAATTCACGGATCGCTGCGCGGTGGGGTTGATTGAGGGGGGGTGTTGCAACGAGGAGAACGTGAGGGTGCTGCGCGATTTCCGGAAGCACTGCGACATCCTGATTGCGGTGGGCGAGTGTGCGATGATGGGCGGGTTGCCGGCGTTGCGCAATACGGTGCCGCTCAAGGAATGCTTGGAGGAGGCCTATATCGGGGGGGCGACGGTGTACAATCCGACGGGCATCATTCCCAACGACAAGGAGCTGCCGCTGTTGTTGGACAAGGTGTATCCACTCCAGAGTGTGGTGAAGATTGATTACTATCTGCCGGGATGTCCGCCGCCGGCGGACACGATCTGGCAGGCGTTGGTGGCGCTGCTGACCAACCAGCCGTTGCAATTGCCGTATGAGTTGATCAAGTACGATTAAGGTGGGGCTGGTGAGAGGGGTGGGCTCCAGGGCGATCGATGACGAGGTTTTGCCGCGAAGTTCACAAAGGGCACGAAGGAACTTTCGAAAGGTGTGATATGAGTACGAAAACGCTGAAGAGGGTGATCATTGAGCCGGTAACCCGTGTGGAGGGACATGGCAAAGTCTCCCTGTTGCTGGATGAGAAAAACCAGGTGAAGCAGGCGCGTCTCCACATCGTGGAGTTTCGTGGATTTGAGCGGTTCATCCAGGGGCGTCCCTACTGGGAGATTCCGGTACTGGTTCAGCGCCTGTGTGGAATTTGCCCGGTGAGCCATCACTTAGCGGCGGCGAAGGCGATGGATGTGATTGTTGGCGCGGACACTCTGACCCCGACGGCGGAGAAGATGCGGCGGTTGATGCACTATGGGCAGATGTTCCAGTCGCACAGTCTGCATTTCTTTCATCTTTGTTCGCCTGACCTGTTGTTCGGGTTCGACTCGGATGTGGCGATCCGGAACGTGATTGGTGTGGCGCGCAAGTATCCGGAACTGGCCGTGCAGGGCGTTATGATGCGCAAATACGGGCAGGAGATCATCAAGGCCACGGCCGGGAAGAAGATTCATGGGACAGGGGCGATTCCCGGCGGCGTCAACAAGAACCTTTCCATCGCCGAGCGTGATGTGTTCCTGAAGGACATCGATCAGATGCTGGCCTGGGCGCGGAGCGCTTTGAAGTTAGCCAAGGATTACACGGTGGAGAATCTTGAAAAGCTGGCGCCGTTCGGGTCATTCGATTCCAATCACCTGTCTTTGGTCCGCTCCGACGGGGCGATGGATCTCTATCATGGGAATCTGCGGGCGATTGACGCGAAGGGCGGGGTTATTTTCGACCAGGTCAACTACCAGCGATACGTTGACTACATAGCGGAGGAGGTTCGGGACTGGTCATACATGAAGTTCCCGTTCATCAAGAGTCTGGGGCCGGAGACGGGGTGGTACCGGGTGGGGCCGTTGTCGCGGTTGAATACGGCCAAGTTCATAGACACGCCCGAGGCGGAACAGGAGCGGCAGGGGTTCATGGCCGTGACGAACGGTAAGCCTAACAACATCACGATGGCCTATCACTGGGCGCGCATGATCGAGACGCTGCATTCGATTGAGAAGATCCGGGATCTGTTGCATGACAAGGATTTACAGGGCTCGGATCTGGTGGTGAGCGGCGAGCGCCGTGCTGAGGGGGTTGGATTGATCGAGGCGCCGCGGGGGACGTTGTTCCATCATTACAAGGTTGACGACAAGGATCAGGTGGTGATGGCGAATCTGATTGTTTCGACGACTCACAACAACACGCCGATGAACCTGGCGGTGCAGAAGGTGGCGGCGGATCATATTTCGGGTCAGGCGAAGATCACCGAGGGGTTATTGAACCACATTGAGGTGGCGATTCGTGCGTACGACCCGTGTTTGTCGTGTGCGACCCACGCGCTTGGGCGCATGCCGCTGGTGGTGGAACTTTTTGACCATGAAGGGACGCTGGTGGAGCGGCGGGAGAAGTAGGGAAGTGAATGGTTAGTGGGAAATGGGAAGCAGGGAAGGATGGATTGGAATGAGTGTATTGCTAATTGGATTTGGGAATCCGGGGCGGCGGGATGACGGGTTGGGGCCCAGGTTGGCGCAGGCGGTGGAGGAGGCGGGGGTGGTGGGTTTGGATGTGGATTCGGACTACCAGTTGACCGTTGAGGATGCGGAATCGGTGTCGCGTTATGATATGGTTGTCTTTGCCGATGCGTCGTTCAACGGGCCGGCGCCCTATGAGTTTCGATCGATTGAAGCGGGCGGGGCGCCGGGGTTCAGTAGTCATAGTGTGGAACCCGAAGAGGTTTTGATGTTGGCGAAGACGTTGTTCGGGAAGACGCCGCGGGGGTATGTGCTGGGAATACGCGGGTATGAGTTCAACGAATTTGGCGAGGGGTTATCGGGGAAGGCGGAAGAGAATTTGAAGGCGGCGGTGGAGTTTGTGAAGGGATTGAGAAAGGAGCATGGCGATGAAGCGGGAAAAACCCCTGGTTCTCTGTGTTGATGATGATCCTGAGTTTCTTGACTCAATGCGGACGATTGTGGAGAGCGGCGATTATGCAGTGGAAACCGCCGGAAGTGCCGAGGATGGGGTGCGGAAATACAAGATGTTGAAGCCGGACCTGGTGCTGGTGGACCTGATGATGGAAGAGGTGGATTCCGGCGTCAATTTCGTCAAGGAGATCAAGGCCCTTGGTCGTATTCCGCCGGTGTACATGTTGAGTTCCGTGGGGGACGGATTGAACTCCAGCGTGGATTACACGGCGATGGGACTGTCGGGGGTGCTGCAGAAGCCGGTCAATCCCCGCGTTCTGTTAGCCGCATTGAAGGCGAAGTTGGGGAAATAGGGGGACCCGCTGTCGGTTCTGCATCCGCGGGTTTACGGCGTTTGGTTTTGAAGAAGGACTGGATCATGCCCCGGCATTCTTCCTCTAGAACGCCGGAGGTCACGGTGGGGCGGTGGTTAAGTTGCGGGTGCCCCAGGATATTGAAGACGGAGACGGCGCCGCCGCGGAGGGGGTCGGCCACGCCGAACACCACGGCGGGGATGCGCGCCAGGACAATGGCGCCTGCACACATCGGGCAAGGTTCCTTGGTCACGTAGAGCGTGGTCTCGGTGAGGCGCCAGTCGCCCACCGACGAGGCGGCCTGAGTGATGGCGATCATCTCGGCATGAGCGGTGGGATCCTTGAGCAGTTCGGTCTGGTTATGGGCCCTGCCGATGACCTGGCCGTTGCGGACGATGATGGCGCCGACGGGAACTTCGTCGTTATCCGCCGATTTTTGTGCCTCGCGCAGGGCGAGTTGCATGTAATGGGCGTGAGGTTGTTCGAGCATGGCGATTTTGGCGACAAAGTTCTAACTGATAAATTTGCGAAGAACGCGAAAAGGCGATTCCACTGGTAAGTCGGGTCTACTCCTTTTCGGTCATGTCGTCGTAGAACTTGACGATATCGTCACTTTTGCCGCTTTCCATGAACTTGATGGAGTCGCGGGGATGTTGGTTGAGGATACCGCTGATCATGTGGGGGATGCTGTAGCCCCAGAAGAATTGTTTACGCAGCGGTTCGATATGGTCACGAATGCATTGCAGGAGGGGGCGCAGGCGGTATTTCGGGTTGTGAAGGAAACTGAGGAGCAGTTCTGCCTGGCAATTGCCGGCGCCGCGTCCGAGGCCGGCGAGGCTGGCGTCGAGGTAGTTGGCGCCGCAGACGATGGCCTCGATGGTGTTGGCGTAGGCCAACTGGCAGTTGTTGTGGGTGTGAATGCCGACCTGTTTGCCGGTGGGCCTGGTGAATTTCTGGAACTTATGCATGAGCGCCCGGATCTGCTCGCTATAGAGAGTGCCGAAACTATCCACCAGATAGATCACATCGGCGTCCGACTGGCCGAGGACTTCCAGGGCGCCGTCCAACTCGTATTCCGGCACGGTGGAGATGGCCATCAGGTTGACACAGGTTTCGTAACCTTTGTCGCGGGCGTCCTTGATCATGTCCAGTGCGGTGGGGATCTGGTGGATGTAGGTGGCGACGCGGACCATGTCCAGGACACTCTTTTCACGGGGCAGGATGTCGGTGTGGTAGTCGGTGCGCTCGGCATCGGCCATGACGGAGAGTTTGACGGCGGGATTCTTTTCGCCGATGGCGCGCCGGATGACATCCTCGTCGCAGAACTTCCAGGGACCGTTCTCGGCGGCGGAGAAGATTCGTTTTGAGCCCTTGTAGCCGAGTTCCATGTAATCGATGCCGGCATCGCAGACGGCCTTATAGACAGCGCTGACGAGGGCGATGTCGAATTGGTGGTCGTTCATCAATCCGCCGTCGCGGATCGTGACATCTAGAACCTTGATTTCGGGGCGGTAGGAAAGCCACCCTTTGCTGCCGATCGCCTGTTCAGTGCCGCTCATCGTATATGCCTCCATGTTGGGACGCCGGGAGACAGTCCCGGACTACAACGTTTTCCGCAAGTCTTCCGGCGGGAAACGCGTTATTCAGTCGGTTTCGGCAGGTTTTGTCAACCGGAAATGCGGGATGACGCATGGGGTGTCTTCACCGTGGATGATGCCCGCTGAAGGGCGGAGTTCCAGCGACGCGGGCGTGGATTTTGGCCAAAGCAGGTTTATTGAGTTTGTCTGAGTGCATTCAGCGAACTGCCAGAATCAATCCCTGAGTTCCCTGCCGGTCAGTTTAAGGAACACATCTTCCAGTGTCCCCATGCGGAGGATGCAGTCCTCTTTGCAATAGGACCGAGTGATTTCCCGGTAAACCTCGTCGTCGTTCTTGCAGTAGATGATGATGCGGTGTCCGAGATCCTCGTGGTCCAGGTTCCGGGCGCGGACGAAATCGCGCAATCCGTCGCAGACGGGACTGCCTTCGATGACCCGGCTTCCGACGAACTGGTCGATGAGGTCGCGCGGGCGGCCTTCCACGAGGATCCGGCCACGATCAATGATGATCAACCGGTCGCAGAGGTGG
>JBIJCW010000244.1:0-3018 GCA_044344495.1 Kiritimatiellia bacterium
GAATAAAACCACGCAGTGGTCGCAACGGGGAGAATAAAACCACGCAGTGGTCTAGCAATGTGCGTAAATAGTGCAATTGAAGCGGCATCTTTTAATCTCTGGTGGCGTCCACTGCGTGGGCGCCATCAATAAAATAACAGCAGCATAACCATGAATATACCTTTCTCTAAAGTCGACTGTTCAGGCAACGAACTCAAATACGTTAAGGAGGTCATCGAATCCGGTTGGCTCACCACCGCAGGTAAGTGCGTCGAGTTTGAGAAACAGTTTGCCGCAAAGGTCGGGGGCAAGTATGCCTGCGCCGTTAATTCCGCAACGGCTGCCCTCCATCTGGCTGCGGAAGCAATTGGAATAGGCCCTGGCGATAAAGTCTTTGTCCCAACCATGACCTTCACTGCCTCCGCAGAAGTCATTCGCTATCTGGGCGCGGATCCTGTGTTTCTGGATGTGGAATATGGCACCTGTCTGGTGACCCCTGATATCCTTGAAAAGGCGGCCCGGCAGAATCCGGGCACCAAGGCGTTTGTACTGGTGCATTTCGGCGGCCAGGCGGCGGATATGGGAGAGGCCAGTGGGCAGTCTGCAGGGGGCAGTCGGCAGGGGGCAGAGGGGATCCTGGAGGTCTGTCGACGGCATGGGATCAAGTTGATTGAGGATGCGGCTCATGCGTTCCCTACGCGCTATGGTGATCGGATGATCGGCTCGTTCGGGGATATCACCTGCTTCAGTTTCTATGCCAATAAGACCATTACCACTGGTGAGGGCGGAATGTTGGTGACCGAAGATGAGGCTATCTACAAACGCGTCAAAACCATGCGCCTGCACGGCATCAACCGCGATATCTGGGACCGGTTTACCGCCAAAAAGGCCAACTGGGAATACGATGTTGTAGCCCCTGGCTACAAGTACAACATGCCGGATGTCAATGCCGCCATCGGCCTGGCCCAGCTTGAACGGGCGGATGAGTTCAGGGAAGGCCGTCAGCGTTGTGCGGAGTTCTACTACAAACATTTGGCAGGCGTGCCTGGAGTGGATTTGCCTGTATGTCATTACCCCAACGCCGATCATTCATGGCATCTCTTCTGGATAGTCCTTAACGAGAAATGCCCGGTTGACCGGAATACTTTTATTGATCGGATGAATGAGGCCGGTATTGGTACGTCTGTTCACTATAAGCCCCTTCACCATATGACATATTACAAGGAGCGCTATGGCCTGAAGCCCGGGAATTATCCCAATGCCGAGCGTCACTGGCACGGCGTCGTGACGCTGCCGGTCTATCCAGGCCTTTCGGATGCCGATCTTGCGTATATCTGCGAGACGGTCATAAAACTGGCGGGTCCTACAGTCATTTAAAAAAATCAAAAAAAGAAAACGTTCCCCTCCTTGGAGGGGTTAGGGGTGGGTTCTTGATGAATGACGTGCTTGACATCCGTTCAAAACTGCGGGAGATTTAACATAAGTATATTACGAGCAGTAACTTAATCGTAAATATATAGCACTCAAAAACCCAGAGGTCAGTCATGAGAATCCTTATTGCAGACGATCACGCCGTCACGCGCAGCGGTCTCAAGATGATCCTGGCGGAGGCGTTCAAGGACGTGCAGTTCGGTGAGGCCGAAGATTGTCAAAAAGCCATGGAGGCCATGCTCGCCCAACCGTGGGACTTGGTTATTCTCGACATCTCCATGCCTGGCCGTGGCGGGTTGGACGTGTTAAAGGAATTTCAGGCGCAACGGCCCAAGACCCCGGTACTCGTGCTGAGCATGCATGCGGAGCGGCAGTTTGCCGTGCGTGCGTTCCGGACCGGTGCAGCCGGGTACCTGACCAAAGCGAGTGCCTGCACGGAACTGCTTCGGGCCGTGAAGCGTATTCTCGCGGGTGGGCGCTATGTCAGCGCCGTCATGGCGGAGCAATTGGCGTCCGAGTTGGGACACCCCGGGGGCGGTCTGTTGCATGAGCGATTGTCTGATCGTGAATTTGAGATTCTGCGCCTGATCGCCAGTGGTAAAACCGTCAAGGAAATCGCGGACGAACTGGTTCTCAGTGGCAACACCATCAGCACCTACCGTGCGCGCATCCTCGAAAAGATGAAGATGCGCACCAACGCGGAGTTGACGCATTATGCGATCAGCAACAAACTGGTCGAGTGATGCCGTTTTCCCGGACCCACCAGTTTTCATCCCCCCGGGGGGATCGGCCCTTACTCGACCCCTTTGAATGTAGTTGAACTTGTGACATCTTAATCACAATCGTCAGGCTACGTTTTCAGGCGCACTTCTCGTAACCTTGCCTAGTAGAAAAAAATAACCATGATAAAGCAATTCAAACGCCGGAATCTTCTTCTCATGCTGGCGCTGGACGTCGTCGCGTTTTCAGCCGCCCTTTGGTTTGCGTATGCCACACGCTTTGGGTTCGTGATGGGTGGCGAGGTGTGGCTGGAATATTTCTCCGTCCTGCCATGGGCGATTGCCGTGAAGACGCTGACGTTCTTTCTGATGGGGGCGTACCAGGGGCTTTGGCGGTATACGAGTCTTCACGACGCATGGCAATTGCTGAAGGGAAGCTCATTGGCCACGCTGTTGATCATCGCCGGTTTGACTTTCTTCAACCACTTCGAAGGGTATCCCCGCTCGGTGTTCGTTATCGACTGTATCTTCACCTGTTTCCTGTGTGGCGGTCTCCGCGTGGCGATCCGGCTGTACTTCAGCCACCGCCGGCAAATCACCACCGACCCGCGTGGACCGCGTTCACGACTCCTGCTTGTCGGGGCGGGGGAAGCGGCGAACAAGATCATCCGGGAAATCGAGGGTGATGCGACGTCTCCGTACAAAGTCGTCTGCTGCCTGGACGATGAGCGCACCAAACAGGGGCGTGCTTTGCAAGGCGTGCCCATCTGCGGGCCTATCGACAGCCTTCCCAAATTCGTCGCCCGGTACAGGGCGGATGAAGTCATGATCGCCATCCCGAGCCTGCCGTGGACCCGTATGCTTCAGATCGTCGACTCCTGCAAGCAGG
>JBIJCW010000270.1:0-2534 GCA_044344495.1 Kiritimatiellia bacterium
GATGATGCGGCTGTTCAGGCATCGTTGAAGGGCCTCTGTGTCATGGTGACGGGGGCAGGGGGGTCGATCGGCTCGGAAATTGCCCGCCAAATCGCCCGTCACAGCCCGTGCCGGCTTGTGCTGTTTGAAATCGGGGAGTCACCCCTGTTTGAGATTCACCGGGAATTGCACGATCTCTACCCGATGCTGGACATTGTCCCGGTCATCGGTGACATCCGCCAGGAAGAAGTGGTGACCCGCGCGTTTGACATTCATCGCCCGCAGATGGTGTTCCACGCCGCCGCGTACAAGCATGTTCCGCTCATGGAGACGCACCCCGATGAGGCCGTGCTCAATAACGTCCGGGGTACCCGTTACCTGGCCGAGGCGGCACGCCGGGTGAAAACGCGGCGGTTTGTGATGATCTCCTCCGACAAGGCCGTGCGGCCGGCCAATATCATGGGCGCCACCAAACGGCTGTGTGAGCTGCTCGTGGATGCAATGAATGGAGGCGATACGGAATTTGTCGCCGTGCGCTTCGGGAATGTGCTGGGGAGCAATGGCAGCGTGATTCCCATCTTTCAGAAGCAGATTGCGAAACACGGCCCCATTACGGTCACGGACGCGGAGATGACCCGGTTCTTCATGACGATCCCGGAGGCCGTCCATCTGGTGCTTCGGTGTGGCGCGATGCACGAACAACGCGGGTTGTACGTGCTGGAGATGGGTACCCCTGTGCGCATCATGGATCTGGCCCGCAGCATGATCCGTCTTTCCGGCCTTCGAGAGGGGCTTGACATCAGCATCGCCATCACCGGTCTCCGGCCGGGTGAGAAACTGCACGAGGAACTGATCGCCTACGGAGAGGGCTTGCGCAAGACGGACGTGGATAAGGTAAACATCCTGGAACAATCGATGCTACCCATTGCCCCGACCGTGTTTCTGGCGATCGTGCGACGCCTGGAGCAAGTGGCCCTGTCGCACCACACGGAGAACACGAGAAACATCCTGATGCAGATAATCGCACTGGATCAGGAAGTTCACGAAAATATGGGACATGGTGCCTCGGAAGCGGTTCTGCATCAGATTCAACAACGCTGGGCGGAGGGGCCCGATACTTGTGATCCCGAAGGGACTCCGGCGCGGCCGCTTAAGCGGATGCTACTGGTGGATGATGAGCCGTTCATCCGCAACACCCTTGGCCCGGCCCTGTCACGCCTGGGGTATCTGGTGGATCTCGCGGAAACAAAATGCGATGCGCTGGCCCGATTGACGGCTACCGGATCCAACTATGACGTGGTCTTGTGCGACCTCTATTTGCCCGACGGCACCGGCATGGAGATCTTGTCGGAACACCGGAAGGGGGAGAGCAACACACCGTTCATCCTAATGACGGCCTATGATAGCCCCCGGCTGGATGATATTCTGGGATGCGGCAACGAGCCCCCTCTGCTATTCAAGCCCTTCCGGATGCAGGATCTGATGAACATTATCAAATCAGAAATATACCCGGAGGCGAATCTAATAAGATCGACATCACCGGACCGGGCCCCTCCTTCGGTCTCATCGGCCGGGCGAAGGACCAGGGTTCTGATCGTGGACGACTCTGTGGTGATCCGCGAACATGTGGTGTCACAGTTGAATGAACTCAACGGCATTGAGATCGTCGGTCAAGCCGGCTCGGTGGAGGAGGCCATCAGCGCTCTGCGCCAATTCAAGCCCGACATAATGACGCTGGACATGCGGCTTCCTGATGGTAGCGGCCTGGATATTCTCCGACTGATCCAGCGAGAGGGTCTCTCCACGGCCGTGATCATCCTGACGAGCTACCCTTATCCGCAGTACGAGGTGCGTGCCCGTGCCGCAGGCGCCTATGCGTTCCTCAACAAGGCCCGGGATTTCGGCAAACTCGTTGATCAGATGCAGGCACTGATTACAAGCCAAGGAAAAATGAATTGAGAAACAAGGTCACTGGCGTTCCATTGGACGCCGGTTGCTGGGTTGTTGATTGTCAGTTGTTGGAAAACTTTGCAATCGCACCCAGCCGTGTCCATTGTATAAACTGACTGTTGACAGGGTTTCTGTTGGTAGTAGTCTGGTGGCGACGAGCGGAAGGTAATCTCAAGTTCAGAGGAAAGTTAAATCATGAAAAGTCCAACCTCAAAACCACCCAAAAGTGTTCCGCCTGAGCAAACCGTAATCACGCCCCAGGTAGAGCCCGACGCGCCTCCGCCCCCCGTTCACGGATTCCCCATTGTGGGAATCGGAGCCTCCGCAGGCGGTCTGGCGGCCTTTGAGGCGTTCTTTTCCGGCATGCCGGCCGACACCGCAGGACCCGGCATGGCTTTTATCCTGGTTCAGCACCTGGATCCGATCCACAAAAGCATTCTTGCCGAACTCATCCGTCGTTTCACCCGCATGCCGGTTCTCGAGGTTGTGGACGGCATGGTCGTTAAGGCCAACTCCGTCTACATCATTCCGCCCAACCATGATATGGCGCTGATGAACGGAGCCCTTCAACTGCTGGATCCCGCCGCGCCGCGCGGCCAGCGGCT
>JBIJCW010000025.1:0-18051 GCA_044344495.1 Kiritimatiellia bacterium
GCAGCAGTGAGACAGCATTCAGGAAGAGTTGATTTCCAAACAGGGGCCTTTACAGGGCGGACAAATGTGAACGGGTAAGACCTATGGCGGACTGGATTGACATTGGCAAGATGGATGAACTGGGGCGGGGGGATTCCCCGGTACACCGGTTGGATGCCCGCGTGAAGATTGCGGTGACGCTGGTTTTCCTGGTGGCTGTGATGTCCTTTCCCCGGTACGAGATTTCGGCGCTGATGCCATTCATGTTTTATCCGGTGACGCTGGTGGCTCTGGGTGGACTGCCGCCGGGTTATCTCTTGCGCAAGGTGGCGCTGGCCGCGCCGTTCGCCCTTGTGATTGGGATTTTCAATCCGGTTTTTGACCGGCAGCCGATGCTGATGATTGGCGGGGTGGCTGTGTCGGGCGGGTGGGTCTCCTTTGCGTCGCTGATGATCCGGTTCGGATTGACGGTGGGCGCGGCGCTGGCGTTGGTGGCCTGCACGGGGATTCACCGACTTTGCGCAGGAATGGAACGGTTGGGTGTTCCGCGTGCGTTTGCCGTCCAGATCCTGTTTCTGTACCGGTATCTGTTTGTGGTGGCGGAGGAAGGGCAACGGGTGCGGCGCGGGGTGGCGATGCGATCGGGTGGGGCGTATTCCCTTGGGTTTGGGGTTTATGCGTCACTGGTCGGGCACTTGTTGATCCGGTCGATGGACCGGGCGCACCGGGTATACCGGGCGATGCTGGCGCGGGGTTTTGACGGAGAGATCCGGGTACTGACATCCCGTCCGTTCCAGCGGGAGGATGCGGTGTTTCTGGTGGGTTGGGTGATATTTCTTGTGGCGGCAAGGTGGTGGAATCTGGCCGACGTGCTTGGGCGAGCGGTGATGGGGGGTGGACGATGAGTCATCATGTGGTCGAAGTTCGCGATTTGTGTTTTGCCTATCCGGATGGGACGGAGGCATTACGGGGGGTATCATTTCGGATCACCCATGGGGGGGCGGTGGCGATCATCGGGGCAAACGGTACGGGGAAGTCCACGTTGTTGATGCACCTGAACGGGTATCTGATGCCGACTCGCGGTGAAGTGCGGATTGGGGACGTGCCGTTGACCCGGGAGACGGCGGCCTCGGTCCGGCGTGCGGTGGGGATGGTGTTCCAGGATCCCGACGACCAGTTGTTCATGCCAACGGTGTTCGAGGATGTGGCGTTCGGGCCGCTCAATGCGGGACTGGCGGCGGACGAGGTGGATCGGCGGGTGCGTGCGGCGTTGGATCAGGTGGGACTGGGGCCTGTGGCGCAGCGGCCTCCGTACAAGTTATCGGCGGGTGAGAAGCGGGGTGTGGCGATTGCCACGGTGCTGGCGATGGAGCCGGATGTGTTGGTGATGGATGAGCCATCCACGAACCTGGATCCCAGGGGGCGGCGGCGGCTGATCGAGTGGCTCAAGTCGTTCCGGCACACCAAGATCATAGCGACCCACGACCTGGAGATGGTGGTGGAGGTATGTTCGCGAGTCATGGTGATGGATGGCGGGCGGGTCGTGGCGGAAGGGGCGACGGCGGAGATCCTGGACGACGAGGCGTTGATGGTGAAGCACGGGTTGGAACGTCCGCACAGTCTCCGGCATGTGCATCCGCATTGAGGGGCAGCGGGGGGTGAATGGTGAATTGTCGGGTGAATGGAGGGTGTGGTAGCATCGCCAACCATGAGAAACGACAACGAAGAAATCTTGGTGGTGGATCGCTCGCTGGTTGAGCGATTGGGTATGTTTCAGGGCCTGATGCTGGAGGCGGACCGCTATCTGGCGGAATTGCTGAATCCGCGTAACTACCGGTTTGTGCCGCGTCACAAGGCGGAGACCGATGAATCGCTCAAGCAGTTGATTCCCTACTTCCTGATTTGTCACGAGGACAGGATCTGGTGCTACGTGCGCGGGAAGAAGTCGGGCGAGGAGCGGTTGGTGGCCAAGGCGTCCATGGGCATCGGAGGGCACATCAACAACGAGGACCTCAACCTGTTCGGCGATGTCTACTCCACGGCGGCACTGAGGGAGCTGGAAGAGGAGGTCAAGATCGAGGGGGCGTATCGTCAGAAGGTGGTGGCGTTGTTGAATGACGACGAGACGCCCGTGGGGCGTGTGCATCTTGGCGTGATCCATATTCTCCGGACGGACAGCCCGAACGTGGTGAAGCGCGAAGGGGTCATTACGGAGTCCGGGTTCCGGACGTTGGCGGAACTCAGGGCCATGCGGGAGCGCATGGAGACGTGGTCGCAGATCTGTCTGGACTCGATTGATGGGCTACTGGCGCGGGGATAAGGATGGGGAATGGTTGATGGTTGATGGGGAATGGGGTGGGGGAAGAGTCGCGGCGCGTAGCGCCCCTCCCACGGGGAATGTGAGGACGAGAGGGAGTGTTGGTGTCTTATGCCATTAGGCCGGCTTTGCGCAGGTTGTTGGCGATCCGCGTCTCGGCGGGCTCGTCGGTGACCTTGAATTCCTGGCCGGTGACGGTTTCGTAGGCCTGGATGTAGCGTTTGGCGGCTTCAATGCGGACTTCATCGGTCAGGGCGGGCGGTTGACCGTCGCCGCGGAAGCCCTGTGACACCAGCCATTCCCGGACATACTCCTTGTCGATCTTGCGCTGGTCCTTGCCGGCGGCGAACAATTCCTCGTAGGTGTCGGTGAACCAGTAGCGGGAGGAGTCGGGGGTGTGGATTTCGTCCGACGCCACGAGTTTGCCGTTGAGTTTGCCGAGTTCGTACTTGGTATCCACGAGGATCAGGCCACGCGAGGCGGCGTGCTTGACGCCGGCGTCGAACAGGTGGAAGCAGATATCGGCGGCGTCATCAAAGGTGCGTGCATCGATGAGGCCCTCCTTGATGGCTTCCTCGCGCGAGATCGGGCGGTCATGTTTTTCGTGTTTGGTGGTGGGGGTGAGGATGGGGCGCTCGAGCTTCTGGTCCTTGCGGAGTCCCTCGGGGAGCATATTGCCGCAGAAATGGCGGATGCCCTGTTCGTAGTTGTACCAGGCGGAGGTTTTGGTGACGCCGGTGATATAGCCGCGGACGATGAACTCCAGGGGGAGTTGCTCGCATTCGTGAACCACCATAACGCAGGGGTCGGGAATGGAGACGACATGATTGGGGATGATGGACTTGGTTTTCTCAAACCAGAAGGCGGCCAATTGGTTGAGGACCTGGCCTTTGAAGGGGATGGTGCCGATGATGCAGTCGAATGCCGATACCCGGTCGGTGGTGATCAGGATGCGTCGGTTGCCCTGGATGTAACTCTCGCGGACTTTGCCCTGGTGGCGTTCCCCGAGGCCTTCGAAGGAGGTTTCATTGAGGGTGCGTTTCAGTTCGGCTTTGATGCGGGATTCCGTGATCATGGCTTATTTCCTTTCGTTCTGAAGAGAAGATCGGTTGAGGTGGGGTATGGATAGATTTTCATGCCGGTTGGCGCAACTGGGCGACGTAGGGATAGAGATGGTGACCTGGACAGGCGCTGGGGCTCAGGTCGCGATGGCCATAGACGCGTGAACTGGCGATGCCGCAGGTGCGCCGCAGGGTGAGGATCAGGTTATCCATGGCAGCGAGTTGGGCGGCGGATGGCCGTTGGCGGTTGAAGTTTCCGAGCAGCAGGATTCCCGCATTGCCTTCGTTGTTGCTCAGAACGTGGGCGCCTTCGTAGGAGAGGGAACGGGCCTCCCAGATGCGTCCGGCATAGTCGACGGCGAGGTGATAGGCGATATCGCCGTAGCGGCGGGTACGGTGTGCGCCCAGCACGGCCTCCAGTTCGCGGGCAACGTCGGTGTGCGAGGTGGAGTAGAATGGATTGTTGCCTTCATGGTGGACGGTGATGCGGGAGTAGCGCCCGGCGGGGGCGAGTCGCGAACGGTTGGGCGGGGTGCGATCCCAGGCTGAACGGCGGATCAGGGTCATTTCGGTGGAGATGGCATTCAGGATGGTGGCGGGGCGCAGGGCTCGGGCAGGGATGGCCCGGGCGATGGAGGGGAGGCAGGTGGCGGCGATGGCGCCGAGTCCGAGTGTCAAGGCGTCGCGCCGGGTGAGGTGCGGCGTTGGAAGCGTATTTGCCTGCGGAAGGTTCATTCGGAAGTTAGCCTTCGACACTCAAGATGGCCGGGGTTGAATCCCATCCCCGATGTTGCCGTTGCCGGTCGAGGTGCCGGGCGCAGTAGTCGCGCATTTCGCCGGAGAGGAGGCGTGTGGCCGATGGGGTGGCATGCGAACCCAGGATGGAGGCGGCCACATCGTTGAGTCCCTTGAGACCCACGACACCGCGTCCGCGGGTGGCATCCCACACATCGGCGTAATCGCTCAGGATGGCGCGCAGGCGCTCGAAGAGGATGAGTTCCATGCAGGGGCCGTCCCCGGCGACCAGGCGTTTTACGTCGAGTGTCCAGACGGTATCCTGTCCGGCGGTGACCCAGGATGCGGCATAGACGGAAGCGGTCCCGGCGAGGTGGAGACGGCGGGCGAGGGCGGTTTCGCCGGCGGCCTGCAGGGCGTGCGACATGAGGGTGCAGGCCGTGTGAGGATCCAGTTCATGCGGGAAGGTTTCGCGGTCCCTCAACACGGCGGCGACGCCCTGGGCGGCCTCGCAGAGGGTGGGGGATGCGGCCAGTCCGGGGTTGCCGCACAAGGCGGGCGCCTGTTCCAGCAGGCGGTCGGCCAGGTCATCGCGCCAGGCTTCGGTGGTGTCGGGGTTGTTGGAGGGGAGGATCACTTATTCACCATTCCCTGGATTGCGTTGAGGAACTGAGTGACGTCCTTGAAGCGGCGGTATACCGAGGCGAAGCGCACGTAGGCCACATCATCCAATTTCTCGAGGCGTTCCATGACTTTCTCGCCGATTTTCTCGCTGGGGACTTCGCGCTCGAATTCATTTTCGAGGTCGGTGATGATGCCATCCACGAGTGTTTCGATTTGTTCGGGGCTGACGGGGCGTTTCTCGCAGGCGCGGCCCACGCCGTTGATCAGTTTCTCGCGGGAGAGTTCCTCGTGGCGTCCGTCACGCTTGATGACGTGCAGCTCCACCTTGACCACTTCCTCGCGGGTGGTGAAGCGATGACCACAGCCTTCGCATGAGCGACGCCGGCGAATGATGTCGCCGACGCGGGATGCGCGACTGTCTATGACCTTGTCTTCCGTATGACCGCACCGTGGGCAACGCATGATGGCGAACGTCCTCCGTTTGTATCGCGGCATTATTACGGAAGAGGTGGGGCAAGGTCAATCATTTGAGTGAGGCGATGTTGACAACCGCAGGGGTGCCGCGTTAGATTCCCACCCCATAACAACCTTACGAGAGACCGGATCAAGCGACCTGAGAGCAGGTGCGGCTGGGCCTGAACGGCAGTGGGCGTCAAACCCCGCGGGACTATGAAGTCTCGCGGGGTTTTTTGTTCAGGAGGCGGCATGCATACGGGTTCTGTCGAGATGCACCAGCGAAAAGCGGGGGTGGCGGCGCTTTCGATTGTTTCGAACGCCCTCCTTGTCGGGCTGAAGCTTCTGGTCGGGTTGTTGATTGGTTCCGTTTCCGTTCTTTCCGAGGCGATTCACTCGGCGGTGGATCTGGTGGCCTCGGTAATCGCCTTTCTCTCGGTCCGGACCTCAGCGAAGCCTGCCGACGCCCGGCATGCGTTCGGGCACGGCAAATACGAGAATCTTTCGGGCGCCATTGAGGCCCTGCTGATTTTCGTGGCGGCCATCTGGATCATCGTTGAGGCCATTCACAAGTTGATGGTCCCGCAACCCCTTGAGCGGGCGGGCATTGGTGTGGCCGTGATGCTGGTGTCGGCCATCGTCAACTGGCTGATCTCCCGGCGGCTTTTCAAGATTGGGCGGGAAACGGAGTCCATCGCGTTACAGGCGGATGCGTGGCATTTGCGGACGGATGTGTATACGTCGATCGGGGTCATGGCCGGGTTGGCGGTGATCTGGATCGGGTACTGGCTGGTACCCGCCTGGAATCTCACCTGGGTGGATCCGGTGGCGGCCCTCAGTGTGGCTGTCTTGATTTTGAAGGCGGCGTGGGAGCTGACGTCCGAGTCGGTGAAGGATCTGCTGGATGCGCGGCTTCCGGATGAGGAGGAGGCCTGGATCGTCGGGCACATCAAGGAGTTGCATCCGTTGGTCCAGGGGATACACGATCTGCGGACCCGCAGGGGGGGTGCCATGCGGTTTGTGGAGTTTCACCTGATGGTGCCGGCGCAGTTGACAGTGGCCGAGGCTCACGACATCAGTGACCGGGTGGAGGATGCCATTATGCTCCGTTATCCCTCAACCCATGTGACGACCCATATCGAGCCCTGTCGGCGCCCTTGCACAGAGACCTGTCTTAGCGGGTGTTTCCGGGTGGGGGGTGAATTTCGGATTGAACGCGGGTGGGTTATGGGTACACTCTGCACGGGTTTCAACATATAGAAGAGAGGATTCAATCATGGCGCGAGTATTCAATTTTGGTGCGGGTCCCGCGGTGTTGCCGGTGGAAGTCCTGGAGGAGGCCCAGAAAGAATTGCTGGATTTCAACGGGTCTGGCATGTCGATCATGGAGCACAGTCATCGCGGCAAGGAATACGATGCCGTTCATCAGGAGGCGGTGGCCAATCTGGGCAAGCTGCTCGGGCTTTCGGCTGACTACACGGTCCTGTTCATCCAGGGCGGTGCGAGCATGCAGTTTGCCATGGTGCCCATCAATCTGCTGGGGGCGGGGCAGACGGCGGACTACGTTAATTCCGGCGCCTGGGCCGACAAGGCCGTCAAGGAGGCCAAGTTGGTTGGGAACGTGAACATAGCGGCTAATACGGGCAAGGACATTCCGACCCGGATGCCCAAGAATGAGGATTTGAAACTGACGAAGGGTGCGGCGTACGTCCACATCACCTCCAATGAAACGATTGCCGGCTCGCAGTGGAAGGATTTTCCCAAGACCGAGGCGCCGCTGGTGGCGGACATGTCATCCGACATCCTGTCGCGTCCGTTCGACATCAACCGGTTCGGGTTGATTTATGCCGGGGCGCAGAAGAACCTGGGGCCGTCGGGCATGGCGGTGGTGGTGATGCGCAAGGATCTGGCGGAGCGGGTACCGGCGACGGCGCCGACGATGCTCAAGTACAAGACGCACATTGAGGAGAACTCCCTGTACAACACGCCGCCGACCTTTGGCATCTATATTCTGATGCTGGTGACGCGGTGGATGCTGAAGATGGGGCCGGAGGCGTTGTACAAGCGGAATGCCGACAAGGCGGCCAAGATCTACCAGACCCTGGACAGCCGCGCCTTCTACAAGGGAACGGCGGTGAAGGAATTCCGGTCGGACATGAACATCACGTTCCGGTTGCCCACCGAGGCGTTGGAGGAGCAGTTCATCAAGGAGGCCTCGAAGGCGGGAATGAAGGGGTTGAAGGGTCATCGTTCCGTGGGCGGGGTCCGCGCCTCGATCTACAATGCCTTCCCCGTGGCGGGAGTTGATGCCTTGGTGTCGTTTATGAAGGAATTCGAGAAGAAGAACGGGTGACGCCGGGATACCTTCAGGCAACAGGCGACGGCCTGCAAACGCGAGGACAAGTGAAGGGTGGGGTTTTGGAACCCGAAACTGGTGCGCCTGGCAAGGATCGAACTTGCAACCTTCAGCTTCGGAGGCTGACGCTCTATCCAATTGAGCTACAGGCGCATTAAAGAAGGGCGTGAGTCTGGAATACCAAGCCGGTTCTCGTCAAGCACGGAGTGTTCATCCAAATCCTCGCCCTGCGGAGATCAGGGTGGCATGATGGGCATGATGGGGCTTGATTGGGACGGGCATCATGGATACCTTATGCCCTGCCTGTAAGCCTTGGATACGTGGTTCCCAGTAAGTCGGGGCCGGTGTTGAGAGTCAGGCCTTATGCAGCGGAGACCGACAAAACCCCGTCAGGACCGGAAGGTAGCAGCGGTATGTTGGGCCTCCGGGTGCCGTAGGGATACTGGCTTGAGCCGGTTCCCGGCTTATTGGGTACCGGGGATCCCGGGGGGTGGCAAGGGGGAATGGTTAATGGGTGATGGGGTGCGAGGGCCGGGGAAGTGAATGGTAAATCGTGAATGGTGGGGGGTATCATGGCGTACGAAGTTCTGGCCCGGAAGTGGCGTCCGAAACAATTTGAGGATGTGGTGGGGCAGGGGCATGTGACGCGCACCCTGCAGAACGCGATCCAGACCAAGCGAATCGCCCATGCCTATTTGTTTGTGGGACCGCGTGGCATCGGCAAGACCTCGCTGGCCCGTATTTTCGCCAAAGCGCTGAACTGTGAAAAGGGGCCGACCGCGACGCCCTGCGATATCTGCGACTCCTGCCGCGAAATCGCCGCGGGTACCTCGCTGGATGTGATGGAAATCGACGGCGCCTCGAATAATGGCGTTGAGCAGGTCCGGGAATTGCGCGAGAACGTGAAGTTTGCACCCACTCGCGGCCTCTACAAGATCTACCTGATCGACGAAGTCCACATGCTGAGTTCCGGTGCTTTCAATGCGCTGCTCAAGACACTCGAGGAACCACCGGCCCATGTGAAGTTCTTCTTTGCCACGACGGAAGCCCACAAGATTCTGCCGACCATCGTGTCGCGTTGCCAGCGGTTCGACTTGCGGCGCATCCCGGCGGGGTTGATTGTCGGGCAACTTCAGAAGATTGCCACGGCGGAAAAGGTGAGCCTCGAGGGGGATGCGGCGCTGGCCATCGCGCGCGGGGCCGAGGGCGGCATGCGGGACGCGGAATCGGCGCTGGACCAGTTGATTGCCTTTCGCGGGACCGATATCAAGGAGGCCGACGTGCTGTCGGTGTTCGGGTTGGTTTCGCGCCAGACGATGGAGTCGCTGGCCGAGGCGGTACTGCAGGGGAATGTCAGCGAGATTGTGCGGATCATTGGCGAGCTGGATGCGGCCGGCAAGGACATGCAGCGGCTGGTGCTTGAATTGCTGGACTACTTCCGGGCGCTTCTGGTTCATCTTTGCGCGCCGGACGTGGCGGGGCAGGAGGATCTTGTCGCGGCCCAGATCGCGACGTTGAAGCGGCAGGCCGGACTGACGACGGCGGATCGCCTGTTGCGCATTGCGGACATCCTGTCGCAGACGGAGGATCGTTTGCGGTTTGCGCTGTCGCGTCGGACGCAAGTGGAGACGGCGTTGATCCGGTGTGCGAGGACCACAGCGGTGTCGATTGATGATCTGCTGCGGCGGTTGGAAGCCCTGGGTGGTGGCGGTGTGGCGGTGGGGGCGCCAGCGGTGGCAAGGCCTGTCGCCCCTGTGGTGGCCCCGGTACGGCGAGTGGTGACGACCGGCGAGGCGCCTTCGGCTTACCGGGTGTGCGCGCCGGTTCCCGCGGTACCGGCGGCGGCACCGGTGGCGGCACCGGCGGCGGCACCGGTGGCGGTACCGGCGGCGGCACCGGTGGCGGCACCGGCGGCGGCACCGGTGGCGGCAAAGGCCGTGGCGCCGGGGAACGATCTGGAATTGTTGACCACGCAGTGGCGCGGGGTTATCGAGCGGGTCAAGGGGGTGAACTTGTTGACCGGCGTCATGCTGATGGATACGCGGCCGCTGGCCGTGATGGCGGACCGGGTCGTGATCGGGTTTGACCCCGAGTTTTCAAAGAACAAGGAGAGTGTGGCCAAGAACCCGGCCCATGTGCGGGCCCTCCATGATGTGCTGCTCCAGGTGTTGAAGCGTCCGGTCAGTCTGGATTTCCAGTTGATCCAGGGCGGTGGAACGGCGGATGTGCCGGCGGATCATACGGCGGAGTCGGCGGGCGGGTCGTTCGCAGGCAGGGGTAACGGCGCGAAGTCGAAGCAGGAATGGCAGAAGGATCCTGTGGTGCGCAAGGCGCTGGAGATTTTCAACGGCGGGATTGTGGATATCCGGGAATAGTAGAGGAGACATTGATATGAACATCATGAAGTTGATGAAACAGGCGCAGACCATGCAGAAGGACATGGAGCGTGTGCAGTCGGATCTGGCGGGGAAGCGGGTGGATTTCTCGAGTGGCGGCGGGATGGTCTCGGCCGTAGCGGCGGGCGACGGGTCGATTGTGGAAATCAGGATTGATCCCAAGGTGATCAATCCGGCTGACAAGGACTTGCTTGAGGACATGGTTTTGACGGCGGTGGATGGGGCGATCAAGAAGAGCCGTGAGATGGCGGCAGCGGAGATGAAGAAGGTAACGGCGGGCATGGGATTGCCGCCGGGGATGATGGGGATGTAGAGCGGCGACAACGGACTGCAGACTACGCACATGAATGGGATGGAGTATCTTGACCGGGTAGCGGGGGCCCTGGCGAAACTGCCTGGGATTGGGCGCCGTTCGGCGGAGCGGATGGCGTACAGCCTGGCGTGGAATTCCGGCGAGACCCTGAGGGAACTGATGGGGGCGTTGCAGGCGGCCTCCGACCAGGTGCGGTTGTGCGAGCGGTGCGGGGGAATCACAACGGTAGGCGAGATGCCTTGCCGCCTGTGTGTGGGGCCGGGTCGCGATGCCAGTGTGGTATGCGTGGTGCAGGACCCCGGGGATATCGTGGCCATCGAACGGACGGGCAGTTACAAGGGGCGCTACCATGCGCTGATGGGGGTGATTTCGCCCCTGCATGGGGAGAGCGTCCGCGATTTGCGGCTGGCAACGTTGCTGAAGCGTGTGGAGGACGAGGGGTTCACGGAGGTGATCCTGGCGCTGGGGATGGATGTGGAGAGTGAGGCGACGGCGGGGTATGTGGCGGAATTGATGAAGGCGCATCGGGTCCGGGTGACGCGACCGGCGTCGGGGATTCCGGTGGGCAGCGGCATCCGGTACTCGGATACATTGACGCTGGCCCGTGCGTTGAAGGGGCGTCAGCCCGTGTGAATTGCGGATGGTGAATTGTGAATATGGACATGGACAACCGATTGGGTGCGATCCGGCGGCGGATGGAGCAGGCGTGCGCCCGGGCGGGCCGCGAGGCTGACGCGGTGCGGCTTCTGGCGGTATCCAAGACCCATGGGCCGGACGCGGTCATGGAGGCGGTCCAGTTGGGGTTGACCGAATTTGGCGAAAGCAAGGTGCAGGAGGCCGGCCAGAAGATTTCGCAATGTCCATCCGCGGCCCGGTGGCATTTTGTCGGGCATCTGCAGACGAACAAGGTTCGTGAAGCGGTACGGCTTTTTGAAATGGTTCATGCGGTGGATTCGTTGAAGTTACTGGAGGCGCTGGAGCGGGTCTGTCAGGAGGAGGGGCGGAGCCTGCCCGTGTGCCTCGAAGTGAATGTCTCGGGTGAACGCAGCAAATTCGGGATGTCGCCGGCCGAGGTTCCCGCGGTGTTGCAGGCGGCACAGAAGCTGTTCCGGGTCCGGGTGGTGGGGGTGATGACCATTCCTCCGGTTGCGGAAGATCCGGAGGAGGCGCGACCGTTCTTCCGGGCGTTGCGAGAGGCGAGGGACCGGTGGCAGGCGGAAAGCGGGATGGCGTTGCCGGAGTTGTCGATGGGAATGTCGAACGACTTTGAAGTGGCGATCGAGGAGGGGTCGACGTGGATCCGGGTGGGGACCCTGTTGTTCGGTGTGCGCAAGAAGGGGGGCGGAGATGGGCAGGCGTGATCCTGGAGATGACTGGGACAAGCCCGTGCGTTCGCCGCGGCGGCATTTACCGATGCTGGGATGGCTGACCTTGTGTCTGTTGTTCCTGGCCATTGTTCTGGCGGGGCTGGCGGTGGCGGTGAAGACCCGCAGCGGGTGCGAGATGATCTCGAACTATCTGAGAACGCAGACCGGATTGGCCCTGACGATTAGCGAGGCGCGGCTGAACCTGCCGTGTGATCTGGTGCTTCGCGAGGTGTCGATCAAGCCGGAGCAGGCGCCTGAGGGGGATTTCCGGGCTCGTGAAGTGCGCATGGGGTGGCGGCGTGGCGGTCCGGTGCTTGAGGTGACGGGTGCCCAGTTGGACATGGTGAAGGCTGCGGACGGATGGCTGCCTGAGGTGTTCGGCAGGATTGGCGGGCTCCATGACGTCGGGGAGACGGCTGGATTATTTGCAGATGCCCCCGCGGGGCTCCGGGTTTGCATCCGCGACAGTTCCATTTTCTGGCGGGGGGCGGACCGGGAGGCAAGGGCGTTTGTGCAGGGGTTGAACTTCTGGTCCGGGGTGTACGGCACGCCGACGGTGGCGGTACGGGTGTACGAGGTGGAGGCGCTGGTGGTCCGGCGCGAGGGCCGGGTGGATGGCAGGGCGATCCAGCGCAAGTGGGTGAGTGTGGAAGGGGTTCCGTACGCGGAGATTCTTTACAAGGGAGTGTGGGACGGTGATGTTCGCCGTGCCAGGGATTGGTGGAGTGTTCCGGAGGGTCATTAAATGAAAGCAGAACGTGCCAAGGCGCTGATGGAGGTTTTCCGGCGGCAGCGGATTCTTGTGGTTGGGGACCTGATGCTGGACAAGTACATTCACGGCAGTGTGGAGCGAATTTCGCCTGAGGCGCCGGTTCCGGTCGTGCAGGTGAATCGCGAGCGCGGGGTTCCGGGTGGGGCTGCCAATGTGGCCTACAACATCTGTGCGCTGGGGGGGCAGGCCTGTGTGGCGGGTGTGGTGGGCAATGATCTGGCCGGCACGGAGTTGCTGGCGATCCTGAAGGATCGCGGGATTGGCACCGAGGGCGTCCGGGTCATTGCGGGCCGACCGACGACCGTCAAGATGCGGGTGCTGGCCGACCGGCAGCAGGTGGTGCGCGTGGACTGGGAAGGCCATCCGGAGCTTCCTGATGTGGATGTGCTGGCGTTTTGCGCGATGGTGGATGCGGAAGTGGCGCGTTCATCGGGTGTGGTGATTGAGGATTACAGCAAGGGCGTGGTGCGACAGGAAGTCATGGATGCGGTGCTGGCGGCGGCGCACCGGCGCAAGGTGCCGGTGGGACTGGATCCCAAGGACAATCTGGATCTGCGGATTGCCGGATTGACGCTGGCGACGCCGAACTACAAGGAGGCCCATGCGTGTTCCGGGTTGCCGAATCGTCCGCCGCCGCCTGGCGATCCGTTGGATGACGTATCCCTGCGAATGGCGGCGGAGTTGTTGATGAAGAAGTGGACGCCCGAGCAGTTGATCGTGACGCTTGGGCCGAAGGGTATGTATGTGGCGTCGCCGGCGAAGGCGCCGCACGTGATTCCCACGCGGGCGCGCGAGGTGTATGACGTGAGCGGGGCGGGCGACACGGTGATTGCCACCTGTGTGCTGGCGTTGGCGGCGGGGGCCACCTGTGACGAAGCGGCGGTGTTGGGTAACAATGCGGCAGGGGTGGTGGTGGGAAAACTGGGGACGGCCACCTGTTCGCCGGAGGAACTTCTGGCCAGCGTGGAGGCCAATGAACGGTAAGACCAAAGGTGTGATCGGGGTCATTCCCGCCCGCTGGGGGTCGACCCGGCTGCCCGGCAAGGCACTGGCGCCGATCTGCGGTAAACCGTTGATTCAGTGGGTGTTGGAGCGGGTGCGTCAGGCTAAATGCCTGGACGAGGTGGTGGTGGCCACGGATGACGAACGGATTGTCAGTGCCGTGGCGCGACTGGGTGGTGTGGCGGTGATGACGCGGTCGGATCATCCGTCGGGGACGGACAGGGTGGCGGAAGTGGCGGCGCGATTCAGTGCGGGGATTGTCATCAACATCCAGGGCGATGAACCGCTGATAGATCCGGAGTTGATCGATCGGCTCGCTCAGGTTATGGTGGAGGGGTGTGAGTGGGATATGGCGACGGCGGCTACGCCCATTCGCAACGCGGAGGAACTGCAGAGACCGTCGGTGGTGAAGGTGGTTTGGGGTGAAGAGGGGCGGGCGATCTATTTTTCGCGGTCGGTGATTCCCTTTGTGCGTGACGCGATGCCGGTGGGATTGCAGCATTGGAGGCATGTCGGCATCTATGCGTACCGGCGGGCGTTTTTGGACCGTCTTGTGGCGGCGCCGCCCTGTCTGCTGGAGCAGGCGGAGAAACTGGAGCAGTTACGTGCGTTGCATCTCGGGGTGCGGATGAAGGTGGTGCAGACGCAGGAAGTCGGGCTTGGGGTTGATACGCCGGAGGATGTGGTTCTGGCGGAAGCGGCGCTACGGGCGGCGGGATTGGCCACCTGAGGGGTGTTAAACAGACAAGGACTGAAGGCATGGCAAAGACGATCAAGATTGGCGGGATCAGCATGGGGCAGAGCCGGGGGTTGGCCCTGATTGCGGGTCCCTGTGTGATTGAGAGCCGGGAAGGCTGTCTGGCGATTGCGGAACGGCTGGTGAAACTGGCGAAGGCCCAGCGGATTCCGCTGGTCTTCAAGGCTTCCTATGACAAGGCGAATCGTTCTTCGGTTCGATCCTTCCGGGGGCCAGGCCTCGAGCGTGGTCTTGAGATCCTGGCGGAGGTGAAGCACCGGTTTCAGGTGCCGGTGTTGACGGACGTTCATACCGTGGAGGAAGCGGTTCGCGCGGCAAAGGTTGTGGATGTGATCCAGATCCCGGCGTTCCTGAGCCGCCAGACCGACCTGCTGGTGGCGGCGGGGAAGACCGGGGTGGTGGTGAACATCAAGAAGGCGCAGTTCATGGCGCCGTGGGATATCAAGAATGCGATTGAGAAGGTGGAGAGCACGGGTAACCGGCAGATCCTGCTGACGGAACGGGGCGTGTCGTTCGGATACAACAATCTGGTGGCGGATATGCGCAGCCTGCTGATCATGCGGGAATTCGGCTACCCGGTGATTTTTGATGCGACGCACAGTGTGCAGAAGCCGGGCGGGGCGGGGGATCGCAGTGGGGGCGACGGGCGCTGGGCGCCGGCGCTGGCACGTGCGGCCGTGGCGACGGGTTGCGACGGGGTGTTCCTGGAGACACATGTGAAGCCTGCGGAAGCGTTGTCGGACAAGGATAACACCGTGCCGTTGGCCGTCTTGGGCGGCTTGTGGCGCACGTTAAGGACGATTCATGAAACGGTACGGCGCGGATAAGTGGTGGGGAGTGCTTGGGGGCTGGGTGATCCTGGCGCTGGCAATGACGGTGCGGGCCCAGTTGCCTCCGGGTCCGCAGATCATCAGCGACTTCCGGGTTCCTGAGTTTGACGAGAATGGTGTCAAGAAATCGGAAGTGTTTGGGCGTCAGGCCGAAATCCTGCCGGACGGGCAGGTCAAGATCACGGACCTGAAGATTGTGATGTTCAAGGACGGACAGGTGGAGGCGACGATCCTTGCGGACCAGTGTACGTTCGACCGCAAGGAGAAGCGGGCGTTCTCGAACTCCGCCGTGAGCATTGACCGGGGAGGCAGCATGCGGGTGACGGGGCGGGGATTCCGGTGGTCTTCCGTGGGACAGCGTATCGAGATTCTCAATGAGTCGCGTGTGGTGCTGAAGAACACCAGCGTCTGGAAAGAAGTGGAGCGAAAGTAGCATGCATAAACAATGGATAGTGGCGTCGGTGGCCTTGTTCGCGGCGACCTGGGGATGGGCGGGCGAGAAGGCGGCAGGACTGCCGGCCATTCCTTCGGCCGGCACCAATGAGACGGTGATCACGTCGCGGCGGCTGGATTTTGATTATCCCAGGCGGACGGCGGTCTTTGACGGCGATGTGGTGGTTACCGACGTGAGGGTGACCATCCGTTCGGACCAGATGACGGCGCTGTTCAGTACGAACAACCAGCCCGACATGATCACGGCGGTCGGCAACGTGCTCATAGAGCAGCAGGACCGGCAGGCGACCTGCGAGAGGGCGACCTACAGCGTCAGGTCCGGTTTGCTGGTTCTGACGGGCAAGCCCATCGTGAAGCGGGGGACCGAAGTGATGTCGGGAACGCGGATTATTTTCAGTCGTGACGATGACAAGGTGAAATGCGAAGACGCCGTGCTGCGGATAGCGCCGGGGCAGGGACGAATCGAAGACTTCATGAAGCGGTGAGGCTCACGTGGAACCATTGGTGCGAACAGAAGATTTAGTGAAGTCCTACCGGGGCAAGACGGTGGTCCAGGGGGTCAGCGTCACGGTCAATCCCGGGGAGATTGTGGGGCTTCTGGGGCCGAATGGGGCTGGCAAGACCACCACATTCTACATGATTGTGGGGTTGATTCAGCCGACGGCGGGGAAGATTTTCTTCAAGTCGAGGAATATTTCAGCGATGCCGATGTTTGAGCGGGCTCGCATGGGCATGGGGTATCTGGCCCAGGAACCCTCCATTTTCCGCAAGTTGACGGTGGAGGACAACATCATGGCCATTCTGGAGACGCGGAAACTGACGGCGCGGCAGCGGAAGCAACGGCTACAGGAACTGATGGGAGATCTCGGGATTGCCGGCCTGGCCAAGCAGATGGCGTTCACGTTGAGCGGTGGTGAGCGGCGGCGATTGGAGATTGCCCGGGCGTTGGTGACGGAACCGGCGATGATTCTGCTGGATGAACCTTTCAGCGGGGTGGATCCACTGGCGGTGTACGACGTCCAGGAAATCGTTCGCAGCCTGAAAAAGCGCGGATTGGGCATTTTGATCACGGACCATAGCGTCCGCGAGACGTTATCCATTGTGGATCGGGCGTATCTGATCTGCGAAGGGCGGGTCCTCAGGGAAGGAACGAGTGATTTCCTGATCAACGATGAGGTCAGTCGGGAGTTGTATTTGGGGCCGAGATTCAGTATGTAGTTCTTTGGAGGGCAAAACAATGGCAGTTGAAATTACCGGGCGACATGTGGATGTTTCTGACAGTATGCGGGACTACGCGCAGAAGCGCGTTGCGAAATTGATGGATGAGTTTCCGCACGTGGACAAAGTGCATGTGATCATGGACATCCAGAAGTACGTGCATATGGCGGAGGCGATCATTCATGCCAGCCGGCATATCCTCGTTGAGGCCAAGGCGCAGTCGGAGAACATGTATGCGTCGATTGACGAAGTGGTGGACAAGGTGGAGAGGCAGTTGCGCCGCACGATCGACAAGCGCCACGGGCACAAAGGCGACGAGAAGCTCAGGGATATTGAGGCGATTCCAGAAGCATGAGGTGAGTTCCCATGAGCGAATCCGGTGTTCAGAGGACGGTGGTGACGGTTGACGACTTTTTGAAAGCCGGGCAGACCCGTTTGGATTTGGACCTGGTGGCGGGCGAGTCGGGATTGAACCGGAAGATTGATGAGGCGGCGGTAAACCGGCCGGGCTTGGCGTTGACGGGGTTTTTCAGTTATTTCGCCCCCCGTCGACTTCAGACGTTTGGTCATGCGGAGATGGCCTATCTGCAGTCGCTGGCGGGTGACGAGCGGCGCAAGCGACTGCAACAGTTGTTTGAACGCCATATTCCCTGTCTGGTGTTGACGCGGCGGCATCGCGTGTTGCCGGAGTTGGCGGCACTGGCGGAGGAGTTCAAGACGCCGGTGCTACGGACGCCGATGGTTACCAAGCACTTTGTCAATGCCGCGACGATCGTCATGGAGAACCTGATGGCGCCGCGCCAGGTGGTTCTGGGGACGATGGTGGAGATTCTGGGGTTGGGGGTGTTGTTGACGGGGAAGGCGGGGGTGGGCAAGAGTGAGACGGCGTTGTCGTTGATCAAGAAGGGGCACAGTCTGGTGGCGGATGATGTGACGTCGTGCCGGGTGGACAGTTCCGGGACGGTGGTGGGGGCCCCGATGAGGGCGACCCGGTATCACATGGAGATTCGCGGGCTGGGGATCATTCATGTGCCCAGTCTGTTCGGGGTGGCGTCGGTGCGGAATGAGAAGCGTCTGGATATGGTGATCAACCTGTGCAGCATGGAATCGGTGGTCTCCGAAGACCGGAGCGGCCAGACGGCGGGGGTGCGGAGTATTCTGGGGGTGGAAGTGCCGTGCATCAGTCTTCCCGTGGCGCCGGGGCGTGATGTGGCGAATGTGATTGAAGTGGCGGCCCTGGACCAGATGTTGAAGCGGCTGGGACATGATGCGGCGAAGGAATTGGACGAGAAATTGATTTCGATGTTGGCAGATGGAGGGAAGGCGGATGAATAAGCGCGATTCAAGCCGCACGTCTGCCGGTCGGATTATGGTCCGTGAGCTCAAGGTCATCAACCAGCTCGGGTTGCATGCACGGC
>JBIJCW010000217.1:0-3547 GCA_044344495.1 Kiritimatiellia bacterium
TGCTCGAGTGGGCCAGACGCAACAACTTCTCCCCGTCAACCCTGGAACTGGCCGGACTGCTTGCCCATCAAACCGACGGCCCCAACGCGGGAAATTATTACGACCGCTTCCGGGGCCGCGTCATGTTCCCCATCCGGAACGAGCAGGGCCGCGTTATCGGCTTCAGCGGGCGCACCCTCATCAAGGATGCCAAGATTGCCAAGTACGTCAATAGTCCCGAAACTCCTGTCTTCAGGAAAAGTCACATCCTCTACGCACTCGACCGGGCCCGGCGGGAAATCGCCGATAAACGGGAAGCCATCGTCTGCGAGGGCCAGATCGACGTCATCCGCTGTCACCAGTCCGGCTTTACTAATGCTGTCGCCGCCCAGGGCACCGCTTTTACCGAGGACCATGCCCGCATCCTGCGCCGGTATGCAGATGGGGTTATCCTCGTGTTCGATTCGGATGAGGCCGGTCGTACCGCCGCCCTGCGCGCCACCCATATCTTCCTGCGGGCTGGCCTCGCCGTCCGTATCGCCTCCCTTCCCCAGGGCGAGGATCCCGACTCCCTGATCTTGCGCGAAGGCGCCTCCTCCTTCCAGCGTATCCTGCAGCAGGCGGTTCCCGCTCTCGATTTCCAAATCAACCTACTGGTCACCCGCGAGGACATGCGTTCCGAGGCGGGTCTGATGCGCGTTAGTCGCGCTGTCCTTTCCACAATCAGCCAAGCCCCCAATGCCATTCAACGGGACGTTCTCCTTCAAAACGCCGCCCGCCGCCTGAATATCTCGGCCGCGGCCCTTCAGGCGGAATTGCGACCCATGCTCCGTAATGCAACCGGGCAGACCACTGACACTCCCGCCTTAACACCCGTCGATCCCTGCCCCCGGAATGAAGAAGTGCTCACCGAACACATTGGGGCCAGTCCCGATCTCGTGGATATCATCCAGTCCTACCTGCCCTTAACCCTGATCACCGACCCCCTCTGTCGGCGCTTCATCGAGGCGGTCATCCTTTCCCGTACGGACCACGAGGATCTTATGTCCGTCTTGAGTAGGGTGGATGATGACGACCGTGGCCTGTCCACCTTCGCGGCCAAAGTGTTGAGCGCACCGTCAAAAACCGGCAAGGAATTCAGCCGCCGCGATGCTGTCGAATCCCTGATCCTTGGATTGTGGCGGGCCGAATTGCACCGACGATGCCGCGATCTGGAGCAACAATCCCTGGACGCCACCCACGAGCCCGACAAGAACGCCTTGATGGCGCAATCCCAGCAACTCACCACCGACCTTAAGCGGCTTCAGCGTTGGGACACCGGGGAACTTATTCTACGCCTCTACATGGGAACGGCTTGAGCCCACCGCGCCACAACCCAGATCGTCAAGCGTAATGTCGGCAATGGAGTCCCGCACGAGATCCGCCTGTTCCAACTCGGACGCACGAAACGTCGAGGACACTGCCACACACCGCATTCCCGCCGCTTTCGCCGCGGCAATCCCATTGACGGCATCCTCCACGACCGTGCACTCCCCGGGATGAACACCGAGACGCCGGGCCGCCATCAGGAAAATGTCCGGAAACGGCTTGCGTCGTTCCACATCCTCGGCCGTCACAACGGCCTGCCAGCCATCGGAAGGCAGGCCGATCTTGTTTAAGTTGGCCTCGATCTTGATACGGTCGGCACTCGAAGCAACGGCGCAACGCATACCGGTTGCCCGGCATTTCCGAACCAGATCCGCCGCCCCGGGAAACGATTCCAACTGGTCGGGGACCATCGCTAAATAGAGTTCATAGGTCCGCGCCTTGGCTTTCTGGATGTCCAGAACCACACCGTACTGTTCGGCCACTCCCCCAAGATACCGGTTCTCACCAGTGCCGACAAACGGCTGAAAATCGACAGCCTGTACAACAACGCCCTGCTCCCTGAACATGGCCATGGCCGCTGCACATATCAGGGGTTCGGAATCGGTCAGTACACCATCCATATCAAAGATTACCGCTCTCATCAACCCGGCTCCCTTCATGCACACCAGGGTGCTTTGTCATCCACCACAGTCGGATAGAATGCGCGCCCGCAGGCGGCGCCCCCGGTCCAATTGCTCGCGCAGCGCTTCGAAATCCCCACGCTCAATGGCTGCGATCAAGTCACCCACTTCGCCATGGTATTTCTGCAACGCTGCCAGAATCGCACTCCTGTTCGACTTCACAATGTCATGCCACATTTCCGGGGACCCCCCGGCAACCCGCGTCGTATCCCGGAATCCCGGCCCGCAAAGCGCCCGGAACTTGTCATCCCCCTCTTCCTCCACGGTTGCCGTGACGAGTAAACTCGCCACCAGATGTGGCAGATGACTCGTTCGCGCCACCAATGCATCATGCTCCTCCGGCGACATCAGGATCATGCGGCTTCCTGCACCGGCCCACAGGTCCATGACGGCATCAATCGCCCCCGTCGGCACCCCCGCCGTTGGCGTCACTGCTGTCATCGCTCCCTCATACAAGTCCACCCGGGCCGCCTCAAGCCCGCTCTTTTCGGCCCCCGCCATCGGATGGCTCCCTACAAAATGGACTGCACTTCCCGCCAATATCGGCACTACCCGGTTCACCACCTCGGTCTTGGTACTCCCCACGTCGGTCACCACGGTCCCTGGCCCGAACCCACCCCGGCATTCGTTCACCAGCGCCGGGATCGTCAGCACCGGCGTGCAGAGTACCACCAGATCCGCCCCCTTGACCGCCTCCGCCGGCGTCGCGCCCACCTCGTCCACCGCCCCGATGGCCAACGCCTCCCTTCGCGTTTCCTCCCGCCGGGCATACCCCTTTACGTGCGCCAACCCTTTCCGCCGGAGCACCATACCGAGCGACCCGCCCATCAACCCCATGCCGATGATCGCCACCGTCCTCATGAATGCACTTCCCGTTCCCGTAAGACCTCGGCCAACACCTTGATGCACCGCCGGTTTTCCCGCCGCGTCCCCGTGGTAATCCGGATATGATCCGGCAACCGGTATGGATCCATGCACCGGACAATGACGCCCCTCCGCTGCATGGCCTCAAACACCTCACGTCCGCGCCCAACCTTGACTAGAATAAAATTCACCACGGAAGGCACGTACTCAAGGCCCATCTTGCGGAACGCTACCTCGAAATACTTAAGCTCATCCCGCACCAGCGCCCGGGTTCGCCGCACGTGCTCCTCGTCTTCCAGCGCTGCCAGTGCCGCCGCCTGCCCCATCGACGTCGTATTGAATGGCTGACGGACGCGGGCCAGCAAATCAATGCACGCTTCGGGCGCAATTCCATAGCCAATGCGCAGCCCTGCCAATCCATACATCTTGCTAAAGGTACGAAGCAAAATCACTTTCCGCCCCGCACGCACATGTTTCAGGGTGTCCGGTTGTTCCACCGGAGCGAGCAGTTCAATGTAGGCTTCGTCGATCACCGTTATCACATGGTCGGGAACCTGGTGCAGGAAGGCGTCCAACTCCGCCCCGTTCACCATCGTGCCGGTAGGATTGTTGGGGTTGGCGATGAACACCACTCGCGTCTCCGGGGTAATCGCCGC
>JBIJCW010000038.1:0-14469 GCA_044344495.1 Kiritimatiellia bacterium
CGCCAGCATCGCATCCAGGTCATGTGTGTACTGCTTCATGGGAACCATGATGGTTTCCGCACGGAACATGTCGCCCACCAGCTTGTACACCACAAATGCCCGATCCGCCATCACCAGATTCACCCCGGCATCGAGGAATACATGACCGATAAATTCGATCAACTCGTTGCTGCCGGAACCAACCAACACCTGTCCCGGCGCCACGTTAAGATGCCTCGCCAATCCCTCCCGCAGGTAAAACGCACCTCCATCCGGGTACCGGTGCATAAGGCGGACCTGCTGACGCATCGCTGCTACCGCCTTGGGAGAGGGACCTAGCCCATTCTCATTCGAGGCAAGTTTGATAATGGCATCGGCCGATGCCAGTCCCACTTCCCTGGCCACTTCCTCGATCGGACGACCCGGTTCATACATCCCCAATTGGGACACCCACGGACATGCCAGATCCTTGAAGGTTGACATAACTCACACCCCTTTGGCTTTCGGATACGACCCCAGCACCTTCAACAACACGCAGTGCCCGGACATGTCCGCCAACGCCTTCTTCACCATCTCGTCGGCACTGTGTCCATCAATATCCACAAAGAACAGGTACTCCCACGCCTTGCTCCGGCTGGGACGCGACTCGATCTTGGTCATATTTAGGTCGTACTTCTTGAAGGACTCCAGCGCCCCGTACAGCGCCCCTGCCCGGTGTTGCACGGCGAAACACATCGACGTCTTGTCGTCCCCGGTCGCCTTCCCGTCGGCATGCCCAATGACCGCGAACCGGGTTGTGTTTCCGCTGATATCCTGGACATCCGCATCGAGGATCTGCAACCCGTGAAGTTCCGCCGCCAAACGACTCGCCAAGGCCCCGCTGTTGGGCTCTTTGGCCGCCAATTCCGCCGCCCGTGCCGTGCTGGCCACAGGAATTGTATCCACTCCCGACATCTCGCGCTGAAGCCATTGCCGACACTGACCCAGCACCTGCGGGTGACTGTAGAGCTTTTCGATGCGCTCCCTCGGCACACGTGCCATCAGGCATTGCGACACCGGCAGATAGATCTCGGCGCAAATCTTGAGCGTCGTCTCCGCCATCCGGTCCAGCGTGAAAGTCACCGCCCCCTCCGTTGAATTCTCAACCGGCACCACCCCGTAGTCCGCCATTTCCTTTTCCACCGCGTCAAAAACGTCACTGATCGTCTCGCAGGAAAGATACTCCACGCTCCCCCCGAACTTACCCCGCGCTGCCTGGTGCGAGAAGGTGGCCGGCGGACCCATGTATGCCACCTTCAGACTCTTCTCCAACGCCAGTGCCGCCGACATCACTTCCCGGTAGATCGCCTTTAACGACTCCGGCTTCAACGGGCCTTTGCTCAAGTCCGTCACACGACGGAGCACCTCTTTCTCACGTGCTGGAACGTAAATCCCCTGCCCGTCCTTCTGCTTCAGTTGGCCGATTTGCAGCGCCACACCCGTCCGGGCGTTGAGCAGACTGACGAGTTCTTCGTCAATATGATCAATCTTCTTTCTCAGGTCTTCCAGATTCACGACGGTTCCTCCTTTGGTCCGGGTTGCACAACTTCGGGAGCCGTCCCGACCGGTTCCGATACCGCCACAGGCTCCGGAACGGGCACAGACGCCGCCTTCTGCCGCTGCATCTCCATACGGGCCAGTTCCTCGATGCCCGGCAATTGCTTGATCTCCTTAAGCCCGAAATGCTCCAGGAACAATTGCGTCGTGCCGTAAAGCATTGGGCGGCCAGGCAGTTCGCTGCGCCCTGTAATCTTGATCAACTGCATCTCCATCAGCATACGCAGTACGTGGTCCACGGTGACGCCGCGTACACCCTCGATCTCGGCCCGGGAAATCGGCTGTCGGTAGGCGATAATCGCCAGCGTCTCCAGGGCAGGCCTCGAGAGCCGCGTAGGTTTCCCCACATCGAGCATATGCCTTACCCACAATCCGCCCGCAGGGTCGCTTTGGAACCGGAAGCCATCCGCACTTTCCACCAGGTCAAACCCTGGCTTCTGCGTTTCGCAATCCGCCTGCAAGCGCACCAGTGCCGCCTTGATGTCGGATTCCTTGGCAGATGCAAACATGTTGGCTTCCTCGCCATACGCCTGAGCCGTCTCCTGGAGAATCTTCCGCATGGTTCCGGCGGTCAGCGGCTGGCGGGCCGCGAAAATGATCGCCCCTAGCACCTGCTTGAGTTCCAACTGCATTTCCATATCGTCACTTTCCCTTTCCTGTGCCGTCTTCATCGCAATTCTGGTTCTTGCCTCACCCCCGCAATTCCCCGTCACCCATTTGCCACCAACCATCCCGACTTACCCCTCCCCCTCCTGCCCGATCATGATCCGTCCGAAATCCCCGTCCTGATGCGCCACCACCTGCCGCAACCGGATTAACTCCAGTAGCGCAAGAAAGGTGCAGACAATCTCAAACCGCGACGCTGCGTTTGCGAACAGACTCGAAAATTCCACACGCTTGTTCGTTCGGATCGTCCCCAGTATATGCTCGATCTTGTCCACCACCGTATACCGGTCATCCACAATTTCCCCGAACTCCACCACCTTGACACGCTTGAGCGCGTCGTTGAACGCGGTGATCAGATCGAAGATACTGACATCGCCGATGCCCACCCCTTGCTCGGGCTCCACGGCCATTACGGGATCCAGGCCGCGCGCAAACACATTCTCCTGTACATACTCACGTTGCTGCAGCAGACCTGCGGCCTCCTTGAACTTCTTGTATTCGACAAGCTGGCGCACCAGTTCCCACCGTGGATCTTCCTCCTCTTCCTCCATGTCCGGACGCTCATCAACCGGCAACAGCATCCGGCTCTTGATCATCATCAGCGTCGCCGCCATCACAATAAACTCACCGGCGATATTCAAGTCCAGCAGTTTCATCAGGGAGAGATACTCCATGTACTGCTTTGTGACGCGCTCGATCGGAATATTGTAGATGTCAACCTCGTCCCGCTTGATCAAATACAGCAGCAAATCCAGCGGCCCCTCGAAAATCTCGAGTTGAACCTTGTAATCATCCTGAACATCCATCTCTGTCATCGCATCGTTCCCCTATTATTTCTCAGGCGGATTCACCCTTCACAGCCCCAGGCATTACACCAGCCCCACCGCCTGCCGCGCCGCGTCCAGGGTCTTCCGCGCTTCCAACCGCGCACGGGCTGCCCCGTCTTTCAGCACCGATTCCACATACTCCGGATCGCGTTCCAACTCCTGACGCCGGCGCCGGAATGGCTCAAAATAAGCCCATACCGCCTCAAACAACTTCTTCTTCGCGTCCCCGTACCCGAACCCACCCGCCCGGTACCGCGCCTCCATCTCCTGGCGCTCAGGCTCGGATGCAAACAGCCGGTACAAGGCAAACACGTTGCACGTCGCCGGGTCCTTGGCATCCTGGAGTTGCTTGCTGTCAGTCACGATCTTCATGCACCGCGCCCGCGTTTCCTTCTCCGCCCCGAAGATCTCAATGGTGTTGTTATACGACTTGGACATCTTCTGCCCGTCAACTCCGGGCACCACGGCCACTTCCTCGCGGATCGCCGGCTCGGGAATCCGGAACACCTCCCCAAACTGCAGATTGAATTTGATGGCGATATCCCGCGTGACTTCAACATGCTGTTTCTGGTCACGCCCGACCGGCACCGTGGTTGACTGCACCGCCAGAATGTCCGCCGCCATCAGCACCGGGTAGCTAAAGAGAGCGTGGCTGGGCGCAATCCCCTTGGTCAATTTGTCCTTGTAGGAATGGCAGCGCTCCAGCAAACCCATCGGCGTCACCACCGAAAGCAACCAACTCAGTTCGGTCACCTCCGGCACATCACTCTGCCGGAAAAAAACCGTGCGCCGCGGATCCAACCCGCAGGCCAGGAAATCCAGCGCCACATCCCGCGTATTGGCCCGCAAGGCCACGGGATCATTCACCGTCGTCAATGCGTGGTAATTCGCAATAAACAGGTACGCGTCACCCTGATTCTGCAATTCCAAGGCCGGTTTCATCATCCCGAAATAGTTGCCCAAATGTAGTTTGCCGGATGGCTGGACCCCCGACAAGATTCGCAGTTTCTTTTCCATAGACGTCCTTAGTAACCCGGCTCCAATGAACACATCGAAATACGCGACTTTATCGCAATGAAGATGGTTCATAAAGGTCTTTTTCCTCTCCCCTGCATGACAGAAGAACAATACACCTGCCGCCAAGCCACTTCCCAAGCTTGCCGGAACCGGTAATCTTTGCTATCTATCCGCCTTTGACTTACCGAGGAGCGAAAGGACATTTTCATGCCGAACACATTGTTGATAGGGACCCAGTGGGGTGACGAGGGTAAAGGGAAAATCGTGGATTTCCTTAGCCGGGATGCCGATGTCGTGGTCAGGTATCAGGGCGGAAGCAACGCAGGCCATACGATCGAAATCGGAGCCGAACGCTACGTCCTGCATCTGATCCCCTCCGGCATCCTGTACCCGGACAAAACCTGCGTCATCGGCAATGGACTCGTCGTGGACCCATTGGCGCTCGTGCATGAGATCAAGGAACTCGAAGCCCGCGGCATTTCCTCCAGGGGCCGGCTGCACATCAGCGACCGCGCCCACGTGGTACTCGGTTATCACAAGGCCCTCGATGCCGCCAGCGAGAACAAACTCAGCCGCGGCTCCAAGATCGGCACCACCCAACGCGGCATCGGCCCCGCCTATGCTGATAAAGCCTGCCGGACCGGCTTCCGCATGGGCGACCTTCTGGATCCCGACCTGGAAGGCAAACTGACGGAACGGCTGGCCGAAAAGAACGCCCTCCTCGCCAGTCTGGGCTCCGCCCCCCTGGACGCCGCCGCCCTCTGCAAGGAAATCCGCGCCGCCGCCGAATTCCTGCGTCCCTATATCACTGATACCATCCCCCTGCTGAATGCCGCTTACAAGGCCGGCCGCCAGATCCTATTCGAAGGCGCGCAGGGCACCATGCTGGATATCGACTTCGGCACCTACCCCTTTGTCACCTCTTCCAATCCGACCAGTGGCGGCGCCTGTATCGGCACCGGCCTGCCCCCGCGCGCCGTCGACCGCGTCCTGGGAGTCATCAAGGCCTACACGACCCGCGTCGGCGAAGGCCCCTTCCCCACGGAATTGCTCGACGCCACCGGTGAACACCTCCGCCAGCGTGGTCGTGAATTCGGCGCCACGACCGGACGGCCGCGGCGTTGCGGCTGGTTCGACGCCGTTGTCGCCCGCTACTCGGCCATGGTCAACGGTGTTGATCACTGGGCCATCACCAAATTAGATGTGCTGGACGACACGGAAACCATCCGGGTCTGCGTGGCCTACGAATGCGATGGCCGCCGCTACGAAAGTGTGCCCGCCTCTATCGCCACCCTGGCAAAGTGCAAGCCCGTGTATAAGGACTTCCCGGGATGGATGACCAACACGAGCAATCTCACGGCCTATGCCGACCTGCCCCAAAAGGCCAAGGCCTATGTGCAGGCCCTTTGCGACATCACCGGGGTTCCTCTCGGCGTCCTCTCCGTGAGCCCCCAACGCTCCAGCACCTTCCGGATTGCCGTCTGAACCTGATCATGGACCCCCTGCCACAAACACCCCAAGCCGCTCCGCCTCCGCCCCCGGCCAAAATCCCCACCCATGTGGCCATCATTATGGATGGCAACGGCCGGTGGGCCAGGCAGCGCAATCTACCCCGGGTCAAGGGCCATGAACGCGGCGCCGAATCCGTCCGCGTGGCCATCCGGACCTGCCGCAAACTCGGCATCCGCTATCTGACCGTCTATGCGTTCAGCGTCGAAAACTGGGCCCGCCCAAAACAGGAAGTCGACGCCCTGATGGACCTGCTCAAGCGTTTCCTCCGCAAGGAGGAACAGGAATTCCACGACAACAAGGTCCGTCTGCGCACCATCGGACGCCTTTCCGATCTCCCCAAATCCGTGCGGCGTGAACTGAACCGCGTCATGCACGCCACCGAACACTACAAGGAAGGCAACCTTGTCCTCGCCCTCAGTTATGGCGGTCGCACCGAAATCGCCGCCGCCGCACGCGAAATCGCCCGCAAGGCAAAGGCGGGCGAACTGGAGATCGACAAGATCGACGAAAGCACCGTGGCCGCCCACCTCTATGCACCCGACATCCCGGATCCGGACCTCCTGATCCGGACCAGCGGCGAAATGCGCATCAGCAATTTCCTCCTCTGGCAACTTTCCTACGCCGAGTTATACGTCACCGACATTCTGTGGCCGGATTTCCGCGAGGATCAACTCATCAAGGCCGTCGAGGAATACGGCAACCGGCATCGCCGCTTCGGCCTCGTGGAGTAAACCACCCCGACTGACAAGGAACAAACCATGGCACTATTACGACGAACCCTGAGCGCCATCATCCTTCTGGGCGGAGTCGCACTGATGATGTTTGTACTCCCTTCATTCGTCGCGGTGGCCGCCCTGTTCCTGCTGGCCGTAGTGGGCCTTCGTGAATTCTACTCAATCCTGCGCAACGCCGGCATTCCCGCCTTCCGCATCCTGGGCACACTGGCAGGCATTGTACTGCTAGCCACCACCTACCTGTCACTGAACCTCCAATTCATCGCTGGCGAACACCCTGCGGAAATCTGGAAGGAATTGCCCATTCTGGCCTTGGCTCTCATCGTCTTCGTTGTTTTCGTGCGCCAGTTCCCCCAAAAGGACAACCACCAACCTTTGCCCACCATCGCCTGTACCCTCCTGGGCCTTGTCTACGTTCCATTCCTGATGATGTTCTTCTTCTTCCTCGGTTTCCGATGGACTCCCACCGCCCCCCTGGCTCCCCTCTCGCCCACCGCGTGCCGGTTGCTCCTTTACCTCATCGTCGTGGTCAAGGCTTCGGATGTCGGCGCCTATTTTGTCGGAAGCCTCATCGGGCGCCACAAACTCTTCCCACGGATTTCCCCCGGAAAAACCTGGGAGGGACTGGCAGGCGGCCTCGCCTCAGGCATCCTCGTCAGCGTCCTCTTCGCCCACCTCTCCCTTGCCCCCGACGCCCATCCCGGCGCCATCTACTTCGGCCGGGTTATCCTCAACTCAACCCATGCCTGGTTCCTCGGCGCCTTCCTTGCCTCCATCGGCGTTCTCGGCGATCTCGTCGAGTCGCTCCTCAAGCGCTCGGCCGGCATGAAGGATTCCGGTTGCCTCTTCCCCGGGATGGGCGGCATCCTCGATGTGCTGGACAGCCTCCTGTTCGCGGCCCCGGCCCTGTATTTCTACCTACGTTGGTTCGCCCATGTCATCTAACCCCATCAAAAAGCGTGTGGTGGTCCTCGGCAGCACCGGCTCAATCGGCGAAAACGCCTTGCGCGTCGCTGCCGCCCTGCCAAACCGCATCGAAATCGTCGGTCTGGCCGCACGGTCCAATGTTGACCGCCTGCTCGATCAGGCGCGTCACCTCCACGTCCGCAACATCGCCATCGCCGATCCGTCTCTCGCCGCCACCTGCAGCGCCACAAAGCCGCATGGCATCGCCATCCATGCCGGCGCTGAGGGCGTTACCCGCCTTGCCGCCCTGCCGGATGTCGATATCGTCCTGTGCGCACTCGTCGGCATGGCGGGCCTCCGCGCCGTGCTGGCGGCCCTCGAACAGGGACGCGACGTCGCCCTCGCCACCAAGGAAGTCCTGGTCGCTGCGGGCAAAACCGTCATGGACACCGCCGCCCGCCATCACGCCCGCCTTCTCCCGGTCGATAGCGAACACAGCGCCATCTTCCAATGCATTGACGGGCATCCCCCTTCCGAAATCCGCCGCCTGATCCTCACCGCCTCCGGCGGCCCTTTTGCCACCCGGCACGATGTTGATTTCGACAAGGTTACCGCCGCCGATGCCCTGAAGCATCCCCGGTGGAACATGGGGCGCAAAGTCACCATCGATTCCGCCACCCTGATGAACAAGGGGCTCGAAATCATGGAGGCCCACTGGCTGTTCAACATCCCGTACGACCGTATCGAGGTCGTCATTCACCCCGAAAGCATTGTCCACTCCATGGTGGAATTCGTGGACGGAAGCGTGCTGGCCCAGTTGAGCCCGCCCGATATGCGCTTCGCCATCCAGCACGCACTCACCTATCCTGACCGGGTGGATGGAAACCTGCCGACCTTGGACCTCGCCGCCTTGGGAGCCCTCCACTTCAAGGCACCGGATCTCATGCGCTTCCCCTGCCTTCGACTGGCCCGCCATGCGGCCATCACCGGCGGCTCCCTGCCTGCTGTCTTGAACGCCGCCAACGAAATCGCCGTCGATCGCTTCCTGGCGGGCCAACTCGCCTTCTCCGGCATCTGGCACACCGTCGAGGCCGTCATGAACCTGCACCACGTCATCAAGGAACCAACACTGGACGAGATTGACCGGGCCGACCACTGGGCCCGCCAGGAAGCCGACCGCCACTGCCAAGTCGCCCTCAAACAAACGTAAGGACACCCCTCCATGCTAACCACCGTTTTCACCATCGCCGTTGTCGCTCTGCTTTTTGGCCTGACCATCTTTGTCCACGAACTCGGTCACTTTCTTGTGGCCCGCTGGTGCGGTCTGATCGTAGACGTCTTCTCCATCGGGTTCGGGCCTGCCCTGTGGCAACGTAAAATCAACGGAATTGTCTACAAGATCGGATGCATTCCGTTCGGCGGCTATGTCGCCCTTCCCCAATTGGACCCCAACGGCATGGAAATGGTCCAGGGATCGGCAAAGAATGCTGAACCCCAACCCTTCGAGAAGACGCCTGACAGGGAAGCTCCCGCGGAACCACCCAGGCACCTCCCCTACATCTCGCCGACGAAACGCATCATGGTCTCGGCGGCGGGCGCTGTAGGCAATATCATCCTCGCCATCATTCTGGCATGGGTGGTCTATATAGTCGGCAAACCCGCCACCCTGGCTGAAACCAGCCCCATCGTCGGCTATGTGGCCACCGACAGCCTCGCGTATAAGGCCGGCCTGCGCATCGGCGATGCCGTAGTCTCCGCCAACGGTGAGGCCGTCCAAAGCTGGATCGATTTCCTCATGGTCTGTGCCCGATTCGAATCCGTGAACGCAACCATCCGCCGCGGCACCGAAACCTTGACACTCACAATCCCCACCGAGCGCGGCATGTTCGGCGAGCAGACGCTGGGCGGAGTGGATGGCCGCAGTTTGTGCATGGTCCTGGCCACCGATCCCGGCATGAGCGCGGCCCGCGCCGGTCTCCAGGGCGGCGATATCATCGTGGAGTATGACGGCCACGAAATCATCAGCCGCACCCAACTCATCGCCCTCGTCGGGGAGCGGAAGGGTCTGACATCCACCATCAAAGTCAGACGCAACAATGAACTCGTCACCAGCCATGTCACACCTGATTATGACCCGAAGACGGAACAGGTCCGGATTGGTGTGCAGTTCAACGTCACAGACGTCGAGTTTGATAAAACCGTTCACCCGTCGCCCTGGTCCCAGATCAAGTCACACTCCACCGCCATTTTCCGCACCCTTGGCGCCCTGACCACACCCGGTCAGGCCGGCCCCGCGGCCCGCTCCATCGGGGGCCCCCTCGCCATCCTGATCACCTACTATTACGTTGTGCGCGTCAGCCTCATGGTGGCTGTCTTCTTTACCGCATTCCTGAATGTCAATCTCGCCATCCTTAACCTCATGCCCATCCCCGTCCTCGATGGCGGCCATATCCTCTTCTGCTGCTGGGAGCTCATCACCCGCCGCCCGGTTCACGCCAGAGTGATCAGTATCGCCACTAACACTTTTGCCGTCCTCCTGATTACTGTGTTCATCTTTCTGACCGGACGCGACGTCTGGCGCATGACACCGTTAGGTCGTCAACTTAACCGCCTGCTCCAGCCAAAGCAGGAAAGTGTGCAACCGGCGCCCCCCGCCACGGCTCCCGCACCACCCGTTACGCCGGAGCAATAACCCATGCAAAGCATATTGACCGTCAAACGCCGCCCCACGCGCCAGATCCACATCGGCAATGTGGCCGTTGGCGGTGACGCCCCCATTACCGTCCAGACCATGACCAAGACGGATACCCACAACGTCAAGGCCACCGTCGAACAAATTCTGGACCTCCAAACCCTCGGCTGCCATATCGTCCGCCTCGCCGTCGTCGATGAACCTGCCGCACGGGCCCTGGCTGATATCAGGCGCGAGGTCTCCATACCCCTCGTCGCCGACATCCATTTTCAACACAAACTCGCCCTTATCGCCCTGGAAAGCGGTGTGGATGGATTGCGGATTAACCCCGGCAATATCGGCGGATTGGACCGTGTCCGTGAGGTCGTCAGCGCTGCCGCCGACCGAAAGGTCCCGATCCGTATCGGCGTCAATGCCGGCTCCCTGGAAAAAGATCTTCTGGAAAAGTACGGCGGCGCCACACCGCAGGCCATGGTCGAAAGCGCCATGCGGCATGTGCACATCCTCGAGGATGCCGGCCACCCCTGGATCAAGATTTCAGTGAAGGCCTCTGACGTGGCGCGCACCGTTGAATCCTACCGCCTCCTGTCGCACGCCACCGACCACCCCCTGCACCTCGGCGTCACCGAAGCCGGAACCCTGCTGACCGGCACCGTCCGATCCAGCGTCGGCATGGGACTGCTTTTGGCGGAAGGCATCGGCGATACCCTCCGCGTCTCGCTGACCGACGAACCCGCCCAGGAAGTACGCGTCGGACTCGAACTGCTTCGTTGCTTCGGACTCTGTCCACCAGGGGCATCGGTTATCTCATGCCCTACCTGCGGCCGGATCCAGATCGATGTGGTTGCCCTGGCTCGGCGGGTGGAATCTGCGTTGGAGGCTCACTATCGGACTCATCCCCAGGCCGCACACCCGACGGTAGCCGTGATGGGATGCGCTGTGAACGGTCCCGGCGAAGCCCGCGAAGCCGACATCGCCATTGCCGGCGGCAAGGGTAAGGCCGCCTTGTATGTCAGAGGCGAATTGCTCACCACCATCGCCGAGACCGACATCCTCGATCAACTCATGAAACAGGTGCGGATCTTTAAGCCTTTATGAAGGAGGGCCCCGTGCCCCCGGAAACCCTGAACTTGTATTTCATGAGCGGCACTGGAAACACCTATCAGGTCGCTTTATGGATGCAGCGCCTTGCGAAAGACCGGGGCTTGGACACCCACTTGCTGCAGATCGGTTCGGGCGTTAAGCCGATCCCGAACACTGCGGGCCCGGGAAACCTGTTGGCAATGCTTCTGCCAACCCACGGATTTACCGCGCCATGGCCTGCACTTTCGCTGGCTTTCCGCCTGCCACGGGGACGGGGAACTGCGGCATTTGTTGTCGCCACACGAGGGGGCACCCAGTTTTGGGGACAACGCATTCCCGGACTGGAGGGAACCGCCGGATACGTGATCGCCCTGATACTGGGCATTCGTGGATACCGGGTTCGTGGCGTAGCCGGTGTGGATATGCCTGTTAACTGGACCGCTGTTCATTCCGCGCTAGCCCCGGAAAAAGTCGAGGCCATCGTCAACCATGCACGCACCAGGACGGAAAACTTCCTGACACCACTGCTGGAGGGGCGGACACGGTTCCTGGGGTTTGTTCCATTGCTTTTCGGCCTCTTCTTGTTGCCCGTTTCGTTCGGATACCTCGTGTATGGTCGATTCCTGCTCGCCAAACTTTTCTTCGCCAGTTCCCGCTGCGACCTGTGCGGCCTTTGCGTCGCCTGCTGTCCGCATGGAGGAACGGTGTGGCGCGGCTCGAATGAACGGCGACGCCCCTACTGGACGCTGAAATGCGAGAGTTGCATGCGGTGTATGTCCGTTTGCCCCCGGCAGGCGGTGCAAGCAGGCCATTCGTGGGCCTTGTTGCTGGCCGCGACACTGTCCTATCTGCTGACCGTCATAGCGGCTGGATTGAAAGCCGCGTTGGAGCCACTGCCCGTCACCGCAAGCGACGGCCTTCTGCAGGTACTGCAGTACCCCTTCTACCTTGCCATACTGTTTCTCGGATACCTGATCTTCTGGGCAGGTCTGCGCTTCCGCGCGGTGAATGCCGCCTTCACTTTCACAACGTTAACAACATGCTTCCGGCGCTATCACGAACCGGAAGTCACGCTGTCGGATTTGAAACTTCCCCGCGACTTGTAGACCCCGCGCCGGAACACTGTCCCGGCCTGCATCAAGTGACGCTCCGTCAAATCTCACATATCCGTGTAGGCCGGACCGCCGCCCCCTTCAGGGGTCACCCATTCAATGTTTCGTTTGGGATTCTTGATCTGGCAGGTCTTGCAGTGCAGGCAGTTCGTGAACGAAACCCGAACCTGCTTCTCCGTCTCGTCCCACTCATAAACCTGGGCCGGACAGAACCGCGTGCAGGGCGCGCCAAATTCCTCCTTGCACTTCAGGCACAAGGCCCGGTCCAGGATATGCACGTGGGAAGGTTGATGTTCCTCGTGTTTTGTCCCTGAATGAAAAACGTCCGTCAGTAGATCGAGTTGCTGTTTGGAACTGTTGGCCTTGGGTGGAACCGGGAGTTTGCAACTCGCGCCAATCCGGGCCATGCCCGCATGGTCGGGCTGTCTTCGCACCCGCCCTGGCGGCAAGAGCCCCTTCGTCATCACGCTCATGCCCGTGGCCATGATTCCCGGCACCATCCCGAACTTGAAGGAGGCACGCACATTGCGAATCTTGTAAAGATCGGCCCAACCCCTGGTGTTCTGAAGTCGTGCCGGATAGTCCTTCAGCAAAGCCGTTGACCAGTCCTTCTTCTGCCAGCAGCCCCATAGCGCGTCTCCCGCAGCCATGCCGGAATAGACAGCCATATGCACACCCTTCAATCGTACGGAATCGAGAAGCCCCCCGCCGTCGCCCACAATAACAGCCCCATCCGTTGCTAGGTCCGGAATTGCGAAGTACCCCGCCTCGGGCAGCACCTTGGCGCCATAGGACACTACCTCGCCCCCCGCGATCTCTTTCGCCACCACCGGATGCGCCTTGAACGCCCGGAATAATTCATGGGTATTGAGTTCCGCCGGCCGGTAATCCAGCCCCGTGACAAGCCCAACCGCCACCCGTGTGTCACTCACCCGATAAACAAACCCCCCGCCGTACGTGCTGCAATCCAAGGGGTAACCGAATGTGTGAATGACCTCCCCCACGCGCTCAGGGGCCGCCGGGACATTGAAAAGCTCCTTGATCCCCAAGGCGTACGCCTGAGGATTCCTGTCTTCGGCCAGATGCTTTCTCGCCACCAACCCCTCTGTCAGGTAACCGGACGCCCCTTCTCCAAGCACCACGACCTTCGCCCGGATATCCGCACCCGCCTCAAACTGCGACCGCTTCTGACCATGCTTGTCCCATCCGCGGTCACGCAGGCGCACCCCCGCCACACGATCCCCCTCCCATAGGAGTTCCGCCCCGGCCATATCCGTGTAAACCTCCGCCCCGGCGGCCTCGACGAGTCCGCTCAACCACTTGACCACTCGTGAAAGCGAAACAATCGGCAGCCCCTGCGAATGCATCTCCGCCGGAACCCACGGCAGCCGCATCGCCCCGCCTGCCGACAGACGCATCACCCGTTCATGCTTCACAATGGTCTGGACCGGCATGGACGCGTATTCCTCCGGCGTCAGCAACTCCTTTAACGGCGCCGGATCAATGACCGCCCCGGAAAGTATATGCCCACCCACCGCGGCACCCTTCTCAATAATCATGATCGAGGGCTTGTCACTCTTGTTATCCTGACAACGCCTCAGCAAGCGGAGCGCCGTCGTCAACGACGCCACCCCCGCCCCCACGCATAGGATGTCAACTTCAATGGTGTCCCGTTCCACAGAGTCCATGTTCATAGCCATATCCTCATTGCCAATTGATACTACCGGGGCTCAATCCTTCCCTGATTCATTCAAGCGACTGCCCCAAAAACACGCCAGTCTCCGCATAGACCGTTCTTGCGTCAAGGCAGAAAACGACAAGACTTTCACGATTTAACGCCTTCCGTGCTCCCTGACCACCCCGTACTGCGTTGTACGTTGCACAGGGGTCATTCCGATCTGCCAAATCAGCGCAACGAGATGGTCCAAGGCAATCTCATAACCCACCCCCGTCGCCTTGACGACTTTCTCCTCCATCAGCACCCCGCCAAAATCATCCGCCCCGTAGTCGAGGGCCAACTGTGCCATGTCAGGACCCTCAGTCACCCAGCCGGCCTGCACATGCGGCACATTATCCAGCACCAGTCTGGCAAGCGCCACCATCCGCAGATAGTCGAGCCCGCTGGCCTTCGGTTGCTGCACCTGCGTCCTGTCCGGCTGGAAACTCCACGGGATGAACGCCGTGAAAACCCCGGTCCGGTCCTGAAGCTCCCGGATACACATCAGATGCTCAACCCGTTGCGCCGTCGTCTCGCCAAGCCCGTAGACCATCGTGGCCGATGCCTTTAATCCCAGTCCGTGTGCCGTTTCCATCACACTCAACCAATCACCCGCCGTAATCTTGCG
>JBIJCW010000153.1:0-5449 GCA_044344495.1 Kiritimatiellia bacterium
ATCACCCGCTCGTAACTTTCCAACGTCTTCGGCGAAAACCCCTTCAACCTCATGTACTGCAAGAACTGATCGCGTAACGCTCCCATGACTGACTCCTTTGTTCGGTCAGCACGGACTACCCGTGCCGCCTCTGGAGTCAGTCTATAAAAGCAAAAACCGCTTCGCAGTCTTCACTCCGCGCAGCGGTTCCGTTCAACGTTCAGCGCCGAGGATCGGCGAGCTTGCGAGCCGTATCCTCGGGCGCTTGGTTCGCAAATCGTCTCCCGTTTACTATTCTGTCGTGATTTTCCAAAACTTCATCAGAACCCCCATCACTGTATCGGTGTACGTGTTTATCGGGGGTGTTCCCTGGATGTTGGCCTGAAGATTCGTAAACCCGTTCAGGAGATTCGTTGAGCACTGAACGGTGTAGAGACGATTCGTGTAACTGGTCCAGCGGATGACGACAGAGCCGCTGGAGACCACTTCAGGTACCAGCATTTCAGGCGGATCCTCCTCGTACTCGATCAGGTACGCCTGTCCAACGCTTCCATTCAAGTCATTCCATTTACCGGCGGGACACTGCTGGTTGGCCGGCGCTCCGTAGGGCCAGCCGTCGATTTGCATGGCCACGTGATCCTGACTAGCGTTCCAGTCATCCGGTTCGGTTACCAGAGACCCGCTTCCCCAGTTCGCGTAGCGTCCACCCACGATTGATCCGGACTGGCCTCCTTGCCAGAAGTTCACAGTCGCAGCGTTCGTGGTCGGTCCCACCCAGTAGAAGTTGCCTTCGCTGGCGCCTGCGACGGAAGAGCTGATGTCAGCGGCACCCAACCAAACACCCCTGGCGCCGCTGTCGGAGTGATAGTAGGTAGCCCCTGACATCGCCGCCTGCACGTCCGCGTTACTGGAGGGGTTCAGCCGGCTGAAAATGGCTGCATTCTCCTCAGCGCTCTCGATCGTTGCGAGATGCCCGCGCATGCCGCTGTACGTCGAGGCATACGCACTGGTCTTCGCATTCACCCAAGTGGCGCGCGTGGTGACCAGCCGGTAGTGTTTGTCGCCAGCGTCGAAGTCAATATCTCCTTGGGCCGACATAGGCGCAAAGACGGCGATCAGCGCCGCCACGAAGCCACCGCATCTCAGTCCGGCCCCGCGCATTGCGCGCAACCCGAGCCCGAATCGTAACAAACCACTTCCCGCAGGTAATTCTTGCATGCTATCTCTCCGTCTCATCATCTGCGAACGAATAGCGTTTTATCCCTCGTGCGGCGAGTATACACGGCTGGGGATGGGGATCAAGCGCGTGTTGCCGCATGGGGGATAAAATGCCGTTGGACGGAGCCGTCGCCGTCAGGAAGCGGTATGGGCTTTGGAAAGGTATTTTCTGGATAAGGAAGGTCGGATTGTTGGTGTCGGACGGCTGGGACTCGGCAGATAGGCGAGCAAAAGGTCGTGCGGGCGGGAGGTGACACGGTAGGGATGGGTGTATTTCTCTGCGTTTCGACAGACCCCGGCGAAGACAAGCGTGAGGGTCTTGCCGGGAGGGATGCAGAGTGGAATGGGCGAGTGTTTCTTCATGGGCCTGCGCGGGAAGGATGAAGACGCCGGACGTTCATCAGGCGTCCTGTTTTACACAAGGGACAGAGGGTGATGTCCACACCGGTGAGCCGGGCGATGCGTTCAGTGGTGGATTCGGCGTTGGGAGGTGCTGAGGGCGGCTTGATTTTGAGAGCGGCCCGGATAGCGGAGAGCGTGGCGGTTTTCTTTCGCCCGGCAAGCCAGCCATAAGCGCGGACCTTGGCGAAGCCGTGGGGCAGGATATGCAAGAGGAAGCGGGCGATGAAGTCCTGCACGGGTAGCGTCATTTGCTTAAGCGTGTTGGCATTGGCCCGGTCCCGCCAGTCGAAGGTGAGTGACTTGCCGTCAAGGGAACGCAGGCGATGATCCCCGATGGCGACGCGGTGGGTATAGCGCCCGAGGTAATCGAGGGTATGTTCGGGTTTCCGGGCGGTGGCTTTTGGATAGACGATCCACGGGGTTTTCCAGAGGTCATGGATCAGGAGTGTCCATGCGACGTCGGATTCCAAGGTTCCGGCATGGCCGTCATAACGCAACCGGTTGGTGCGGCGCAAGGCTTGCAAGCGATTGATGAACCGGGCTTGGAAGGCTTTGGCAAGAGCGTCTTTCCCGAACAGGTAGTGACGATTGGCACACCGCCATGTTCCTGTGGCGGCATCCCACGCGCCGCCGGGGACAAGGCAATGGACATGATAGTGCGGCAGTAGTTTCTGGGTCCAGGTGTGCAGTACGGCAATGAAACCCAACTGCCCGCGGAGTTTCCATTGCGGGTCGGCGGCAAAGCGTTGCAAGACCCAGGCCACGGCGGCAAAGAGTTCGCTCATGAGGCGAACGGGATTCGCCCGGATGAGCGCATTCAGCCGATGTGGCAGGGTGAAGACGACATGGAAGTAGGGCACCGGCAGGAGTTCAGCCTGCCGGTGCTCCACCCACTGTTGCTTGCGTACGGTCTGACAGGTGGGGCAATGCCGGTCCCGGCAGGAGTTGTAAACGGGAATCTCCCCGCCGCAATGATTGCAGCGGTGGAGATGTCCGCCCAGGGCCGCCGAGCGGCAGTCCCGCAGATGCCCCATGACCTTGCGGACATGGGATTCCACGGGCTGATCCCGGCAGTACTCCGGCCAGTGTTGTTTCAGCACGTCCGCCACCCGAAGGTGCGGACGGCTCATCTATTTGGTCTCGAATAAAACATCCGCCGGTGAACGCACCTTTTGCAAATGGTCTGTCGTGACGTGGCAGTACTGGGCGGTCGTGGCTAACGCCGAATGGCCCAAACACCGTTTGATGACCAGAAGATCCGTGCCTTGTTCCAGCAGGTGAGTCGCGAAGGCGTGCCTCAGACTATGGATTCCCTGGCGCTTTCCCAGTCCGGCGGTCTTGCATGCCAGATAGTAAATCCGTTGCGCGGTGCCTTTGGACATGGGTTTGGTCCGGTCAAACCCGAAAAACAACCAATCCGTCGGGCGATACTTTTTCCAGTAGGTTCGTAACAACTCCAGCGAATGCCGTGATAATAACGTATAGCGATCCTTGCGGCCCTTGCCTTGCTCCACCCGTACCACCATCCGGTCGATGGCGCTCTCGATGTGCCGTGGTTTCAGGCTCACCACTTCACTCACGCGCAACCCTGAACCGTACACCAGAGTCAACAACGCCCGGTGTTTCAAACACCGGGGCGCCTCCAGAATCTTGCGCACCGTCTCACGATCCAGCACCCGTGGACGTTTCTTCGCGCGTCCCCGTGGAGGCAACGTAAACTCTGCCGTCGGACGTTTGAGCATCTCGCCATAGAAACACCGGTACGCGCTGACGTGAACATTGACGGTGCACCAGGCCAGCTTCCGGACCTGTATCAGGTGATCCACATGCGCTTGAATCTGCGCGTTGCTCAAGGTGTCAGGCGACACCCGGTAGTGCCGGGTGATATCCCTCATCACCCGCTCGTAACTTTCCAACGTCTTCGGCGAAAACCCCTTCAACCTCATGTACTGCAAGAACTGATCGCGTAACGCTCCCATGACTAACTCCTTTGTTCGGTCAGCACGGACTACCCGTGCCGCCTCTGGAGTCAGTCTATAAAAGCAAAAACCGCTTCGCAGTCTTCACTCCGCGCAGCGGTTCCGTTCCACGCGGTTGTTCGCTGATCCTCAAGGCTCAATCTCATGCGTGAAACGATCCCGGTTGCTCCAAAAGGAACAGAGCGGGCATTTCATGCCGTCCGGGTAATCTTGTCCCTCCTCATGGGGACATCCGATAATTCGGTCGGTTGTAACCACCTGTCTAACACCGTGTTCCTTTAGAAATACCTGGATTTCATCACCTATCCGTTTGTCACCACGAACATCGCTTACGCCGGACATCCATTTCCGAATGGGCCCAACATCCGACGTCAGACTGGGAACGATGGCCACCACCGCCTTGGTCGCGTGCTTATCGTCCGGTCCATAGAATGCGATTGTCGCTCCCGGGAACAACGCCTTTGTCTTTTTCGGTTTCATATTGTTCTCTCAGCGAACGTCAATTTTCACCGGACGTTGACCCGACGCGGGTCAACGGTACGGTACTCCTTGGTTCGCAGCGGCATCGTCTGGGCGATCTCTGAACACGAAAACGTGGCCGACAAGCAAGGTGTCAACGAACCACTGTTTCTCCGATCCGGGCACACTGTGATAGAAGGGTGCCTCCGAACCGGTCATACGCCATTCACCGCCGAAAGCACGAAATGAATGCCCGTCTAATCGATATACCCCGTCTTTGTTTCGCCGGTCAAGCGGCGCGCCCAGCCCCGCCAGCGGCACGGCCCATTCCGTCGTGTAGCCCGCGTAGCGATTCGTCGCACCCTTGACGTCGAACACATTGCGCACCGCCGTCTTCAGTTTGTACTCTCCGTCATTCCGCAGCAACGCCTCGGGAATGAAGAGCACGGGGGTTGCCTTGTCGCCGATTAGGTTCCACAGGGGGTCCTTTGCATCGCGCGGTCGAATGCAGAGCTTCGGCAGCCAGCAGTCCTGTGCGCTATGGTGAAGTTCCCATACGTAGAGACCGTCGGACGTCAAATCCACGTTTAACTCGAAGATGTGGGGGCGCGGAGCGCCGATGGGTATGTCGCTACCGATGGCCAGCAACGGCCGAAGATTACCGGGAGTCCCGACCGTGCGTTCTGCCTTGTAAGATACTGGAGGAATCGGCGAGTTGTATCGGTAGCCGACGTACAGATAGCGTTCGTCCCACGCCAGCATGAACTCGCTCGATGCATCTTCGGCAACCCGATCCTTCTTTCCATTTACATACCTGATCGGGATCCGTCTGGCCGTCTTCCAGGCAGTCTCCTCCAGCACGCCGTCAACCTCGATCGGCGGACTCTTGTAGACAGGAAACGCTCTATCTCGCTTGGCCTCTCCGCCTGAAACTAAATCAGCCGCGCGACACATCGTGCCCACGGCAACTGTGCAGATCAGGAGAGTCGTAAGCCTGCTGAGTAGCATCGTTGCGGTTCCTTTCTGACCTGCGAACGTCGGCCATGACGCGCTGAGGAAGCCGCGCAAAGCGCGGGTTACTCAGTCGCGGTCGATGGCTTTGTTGGCCGACTGGTCGAGGAACCCATGGATAGTTCCTTGCCGTCGACTTTCACGCTGACGGACTTGCGGCCATTGACAGTCTTGTATTCTACTCGCAAGTGCTGACCCTGCGGGAGCTCAACGTTGCTCCCGTCGATCTTGAGAACGTTATTCGTGTATTCGATGTGTTCTGACTGAAAGGAATCCCCCATGGGTCCATCATAGCATTCGAGACTTTCCTTTTGCGATACGTAGGAACAGCCTGTCAACAGCACAACCGTCCACAACATGATGAAGTTCATGCACACTCTCATTATCGCATCCTCCTTTTC
>JBIJCW010000154.1:0-5428 GCA_044344495.1 Kiritimatiellia bacterium
CCAGAACCACAACCACCAGCACCCGCCCGACCACCGACGGAGCCGGCGACACCTCCGGCGCCTCAACAGGTTGCGTCACCGGTGCAGGCCGCGCCGGCTCCTCTCGCGTCCACCGCTCCGGATCGCGAATCGCCCGTTGTTGTTGCGCCTTCTTCAATGCGTCGCTGATCGTACTCATGGTGCCTCACCGGTCACAGGCTCACCCGCCACTCCCTCAAGTTCCTTGATGCATTGACGGACATTGTCGACATCAATGACAAACGCCTCTCTCACAAACCCCTTTAACAGGGCCCGGTCCACCAGAACGTTGATGAGCCTCGGAATGCCACGGGAGTAATCGCATATGGCGTCAATCGCCTTCTCTTCAAACAACAGATCGCCATTGGACCCCGCAACCTTCAACCGGTGGCGGATGTAGCCTGCCACCTCCGCCCGCGACAAGGCTCTGACGTGAAACCGTACGGCTATGCGCTGCCGCAATTGCTCCAACCCGGGCGCATTCAACTTGTCCCGGAGTTGCGGCTGACCCACCAGCACAATCTGCAGCAATTTCTCCTTCTCGGTCTCCAGGTTGGACAGCATGCGCACGGTTTCAAGCGTGGACGCACGCATGTTCTGCGCCTCGTCAATGATCAGCACCGCGTTGTTCCCCCGCGAAACCTGATCAAGCAGGAATTTGTTGATCGTCCGGATCAGCGCCCCCTTGGTCCGCTTGCCAGGAGTAATGCCGAAATCGTCCGTAATCGCCTCCAGCAATTGCGTCTCCGGCAAAACGGAGTTGAGAATCAGGGCCACCTTCACGCTGGCATCCAGCCGGTTGATCAGCGCCCGGCACAACGTCGTCTTGCCCGACCCGATCTCCCCGGTGATCGCCAGGAACCCCTTCCTCTGCTCAATGCCGTATCGCAGATGATCCAGAGCCTCCGTATGCGTCGGACTCAAATAAAGGAAACTCGGATCGCTGGTAACGTTGAACGGGTTCTCTCTTAAGTTGTAGAAGGCCAGATACATCGCCCGCAACTCCCCATGTAAACCTTGCTGCGTCTTTTTTCACACACCCATCCAACCCTGTCAACGCCCATTTACAATGACATTATCTCACTCGATTGAGATTGACCGAGCCGCGTTCCCGATGCCATCATGCAGCGTCATTAAAGAACGGATGGAATCGGAGTGGCCATGGTGACTCAGAAGGATATCGCCAGGAAACTGGGCGTCTCGGTGACGCTCGTTTCACGCGTCTTGGCAGGCAAGGCTCACCTCATCGGTGCCGCCTCTGCCACAGCGGAATCCATCCGGAATACCGCCCAAGCCATGGGCTATGTGCCAAACGCCACCGCCTGCGTACTCAAGGGCGCCCCCAGTCGCACCCTTGGCGTCGTCGTCTATGACTTCGAGGATCCCTTTCTCGGCGCCATCACCGGCGCCTTGCACCGCCTCGCCCACGCCCGTGACTATACCCTCGTCCTCGTCGGCTTTGAACAACGCCTTGTCGACACCCAGGCGCTCCGCATCCTTTCCAAGCACGCCATTAACGGCCTGATCGTCGTCGGCAGCGGATCGAACGACGAGTGGCTCGAAGTGTTCCGTGCCCGCCCGATACGAATGGCACGGATCGGTTCGGGGCCAACCGCCAACCAGGTCGCCGTCGCCGTCGACAATGCCGACGGCATGGAAAAACTGCTCGACCACCTCCGCCACCAGGGGCACCTTAGTGCCGGCTTCATCGGCGGCTCACATCCCGCCCATCAGGAACGGTTTGCCCACTTCATCTCTATCGCCGCCCGTCTCGGCATCACAACCCGCCCGGAATGGCAAATCACCCTGGCGGATCCATCCACCCTGACAGGCTACAACGCCACCCGGGACCTGGTCTCCCGCCATCGGCACACACTACCCCGCGCTATCCTCGCCGCCAGCGATGCCATCGCTATGGGCGTTCTCCGGGCCGCCCAGGAACACCACCTCCGGGTCCCGGACGAAATCGCCGTCACCGGTTTCGACGGCATCCCCGTTGCCGACATGATCACCCCCGCCCTGACCACCATCCGGCAACCGCTGCAGTCCATGACGCAAACCGCCTTCGAATGGGCCACCGGTGAGGCGACCAACACCAACATCAAAGGACCCGTCGTCTTGCTGAAAGGCGAACTGGCCATCCGTGAATCAACGTAAAGAAAACTTGAACCAGAACAACTCAACAGGAAGGACATGGAGAACACAATGAAGATCCCCGAACTGAAGAAGGATGGACTCGACCTGCTATCGCTTGGCGCCTTGGTACACCGTCTCGACCCCGGCATCATTCCATTCCGCAAGGCTCGGAATTTCGACGTGTGGATCAGCGGCGGCGAGTATAACGTCGCGGCCAACCTGTCGGATTGTTTCCGCCGTCGAACGGGTATTGCCACCGCCATGGTCAACTACCCGCTCGGCGATCTGATCGCCGACGGCGTGCGCGCCACCGGCGTCAAACCCTTCTACAAGATGTTCGAACATGATGGCGTCACCGGTCCGAACATGGCCACCGTCTATAGCGACCGCGGCCAGGGAGTCCGGGCCCCTGTGGTGTTCTATAACCGTGGTTATGAAGCCGCTGGCCTGCTGAAACCGGGCGATTTCGACTGGAAGACCATCTTCGGATCGGGCGTCCGCTGGTTCCACTCGGGCGGCATATTCGCTTCCCTTTCGGAAACCACCCCTGAAGTCATCATCGAGGGCATGCAGGCCGCCAAGGCGGCAGGCGCCATCGTCTCCTTCGATCTGAATTTCCGCGCCAAACTTTGGAAGCGCCTCGGCGGATCCGCCCGCGCCCAGCAGGTCCTCCGCAAAATCGTCACCAACGTCGATGTGCTCGTGGGTAACGAGGAGGACCTCCAACTCGGCCTCGGCATCCGCGGCCCTGAAGTGGCCGCCTCGCAATCCAAACTCGATCCGGCCGCCTTCTTCGGCATGATGAAAAACGTCACCGCCGAGTTTCCGAACGTCAAGGTTGTCGCCACCACCCTGCGCGAGGTGCACTCCACCAACCGCCACTCCTGGGGCGCCGTCCTCTGGATCGAAGGCCAGACCTTCGTCAGCCCAACCTGTGAACTCGACGTGGTCTGCCGTATCGGAGGCGGCGACGGTTTCGCTGGCGGCCTCTTCCACGGTCTGCTGGCCGGATTGGCCCCTGAACAGGCACTCCGCCTGGGATGGGCCCATGGCGCCATGCTGACCACCACCCCGGGCGATACCAGCATGGTAACCCTCGAACAGGTGCAGTCGTTCGCCGAAGGCGGCTCCGCCCGCGTTCAGCGTTAGTTCAAACCCAAGACCGACAGCCGCCGTCCTCAGCGGCTGTCGTTTTCTGATCCTCCAAGGCATGATGGCGGACCTGAGAATAAGCCTGATGCAGAATCAGGTTAATTCTGGATGAAGGTCCAATAACTGAACATCGCACATCGAAGGAGGGTGCAAGATCTCTCAACTTCGCCCTTCAATGTTGCCCTCAGATCCCCGATCCCCGCGGCCTCTTATCGCGGGTAAGGATCAGGGCGGTCTAGGCCGTCAGCGCCGCTGAGGCTTCCTTGAGTTGATCACGGATGTGCAGGTGTTGCGGGCATTTGGTCTCGCAAACGCCGCAGTCCGTGCAGGCATCCGCTTTCTTGCCCGGATCCCACGACCCCGCGCCGATGCCGGCGTAGCCCTGTTTGGCGCTCGCCCACAAGTCATACACCCGGCCGCTGTTGTAGCACTCGAAGATGCGGGGAATCGCCACGCCCTGCGGACACGGCATGCAGTAGTTGCAACCGGTGCAGTAGAGGTTGGCCATCTTCTTGAGGCGCTCCAGATGCGTTGCGATCGCCTGTTTATCCGCGTCCGTCAGCGAAACAGAGTCGGCGCAGATCCGGACGTTCTCCTCGACCATGGGGAGGGTGCTCATGCCCGAAAGCGCAACGGTGACGCCCGGATTCGACAGGACGAATCGCAACGCCAGTTCCGGCACCCGTTCGATTCCGGGGACGAGTCCACCCAGGATCGAACTGGCGTCGCCCAGCCGTCCACCCGCAACCGGCCCCATGGCCACCACGCCGATTCCGGCCGCGTGCGCGGCGGCAATCCCCTCCTCCAACTGCCGGTCGAGCAGGTTGTACTGGAGGGTGATGACCGAGGGATAGCCGGTGGCAACCAGTTTCAGGAGGCTTTCGTTATTGTCATGAAACGAGCAGCAGATGTGCTTGATCAACCCTTGCGCCTGCGCCTTGCGCATCCACTTGGAGAGGCGGGGCTCCACCTTCTCCGTGTAAGCGCCCCAGTTGATGCCATGGTGATTGTAAATATCGATGCAGGAAACCTGGAGCCGCTCCAGGCTCTGTTCGAGCAGCCTCCACCAGGTTTTCTCGTCTTCTCCGTAGTCATGATTCTTCGTGGAGAGAACAATGCGATCGCGCCAACCCTTGAGCGCTTCGCCCACGACGCGCTGGCTGTCTTCATTGCAGTAGCCCACGGCCGTGTCGATGTACGTCACCCCCGCCTCAAAGGCGCGGTGGATCATCGGGATCGCCAGAGCCCGGTCAATCCGGGCATCGGCGCCCTGACCGACCATCGGCAATCGCATGGCGCCAAATCCCAGTTGAGACACCCTCAATCCCGTCCTGCCCAGTGTACGATAAATCATGGGGTCCCTTTTCTGTCTCTTCCCAACCGGCGTCCGGCGGTTGATTCTTCTTCGTTCATCAGAACAGTGCTGCCGTAACCCGGCAGGCGCAGGCGTTCACCAACGGACTTGCCGGTGATCATGTCGCGGCGGCGGCCTTTTCCCAGCAACACGGTCTGCGCGGTCCGCCGGAAGTTCAGTGCAAATGTCCATGTGGTCTCGCCATCCGTCCGGGTCCGGAGCAAAACGCCTTTCGGAATCTTGCCGCGCACCGCCGACCGGATGCCGAGTTTCGAAACCAGCGGGCCGTAGACCGCGTCGAGGAAGTCTTCATCGGTTTTGGCTCCGATATACACGGCCCTGCCCTTACCGTGCCGGTTCACCGTAACCGCCGGGGCGTTCTTATAGAACTGACCACCGTAGGTGGCCGCCACTTCGGCGCCTTCGGCATGGATGAGATCGCAAAACGTGTGCGCCTTGAACGCGCCCTTCAGACCGAGGCTGTTGCCGACGCGCGCCTTGACGGCCTGGACATCCTTCTCGGTCAAATGGTCGATCTCCTCGGCCCAAATACCGAACACCTCGCGAAGTCCCGCTCCCGGCCAGCCGCCCCTGTGGCAGTGGTTGGTATCGCCCACCACCGCCGATAGATACGTCATGACCAGGGTTCCGCCGTTCTCGACAAAGGCCCGCAGACGCGCGGCCATGCCGTCGTTCACCAGATACAACATCGGCGCGACCACCAGTTTGTAACGGCTCAGATCCTCATCCGGCCGGATGACGTCCACG
>JBIJCW010000145.1:0-5904 GCA_044344495.1 Kiritimatiellia bacterium
GACTCAGGCACCCGGCTCCAAACCGCCGGATCCCCCAGGAGGTAGAACAGGTCGGACGACCACCGGCCGATCGCGTGCGGCGGACGCTCCTTCAGGCTGAAACTGTCCGGCATCAACACCACAAGAATCGCCGAGGCGTCAAGACGCCGGGCTGCCGCCGCAATGACCATCATGTCATTGTACTGCCATCCCGGAACCGACCAGTTGACCACCCTTACGGGACGCCCCTCTTCGGCCCGCAACTCCTGCAACTGCCGGGGATACGCCAGCGATGTGTTCACCTCGGGAGCAAAACCCTGGGAGTTGGATAGCAGGAGAATCAGGGTCTCATTCGGCCGGCGCGGTTCCGCACTGCCGACATAGTCCACCCATCCCCGAAGCCGACAGGGATTCCTATTCCGTTCAGATTGCCTGGAAAACCACGTCTCCCACGCCAACGTGGACAGCCAACACCCGGCCAGGACGGCAAGAACGGTACACACCCATATCGACTTAAACGGTGTCCTGATGGGCGGTAACTTCAGCATTCCATTTCTCATCCGGCCCATCGCAACCGACAACCTTATCAGTGAATCTTCAGTACCTTCTTCAGCAAGGGAACCAGCGGAATCACCAGCAGGAGATACCCGACAATCCATGCCGCAAATCCAATCGCCGGAATACCCGGCACCACACCAAACAGACGCCGCTCGCGGAGTTTTAACTCCACGCGCGTCTCCCCGGCGGCCCGATGCGCGACCAACCCGTCGGCATCCGCCGCGCGGTCAAACCGCAGTTGCCACCTCGCCGTCGCCTCGTGGCCGTCCACCGCAAACGACTTCACCCACCCCGTGACCGCCGTCACGCCCGGCGCCGGCACCAGATGAACCGCCTCGCCTGCCGCCGATACCGGAGCATGCGCCACGGCCACCACCGTTTCACCCGGTGCCGGCGGCAGGAACTCCAGCCTCGCAAACGCCCACGTCGCCAGAAGCGCAATCGGCAACAGCGACACCAGCGTCGGCTTGCCCTCCTGCTTGAACTTCAGCATGCCTACCTGGGCCTTCGTCACCCGAAGTCGCGCCAACGCCTCCTTGTTGCCGGCCCGCTTGGCTTCCTTGATGAGTACAGCCAACCGGTCATTGTCAGCCGTCGCCCGGCCCAGCACGTCCTGGTCGGTCGTCCACTTCCGGACCAGTGTCAGGGCACCGCTGGTCATGAGCGCGATGACGAGCAACGTGACATCCGAGGGCAGTCGCAACAGCCAGCCAAAGAGGTAATCGAGGATGATCATGATGGCTCCACCAGATGAATCAGGCCGCGATTCCCATCCACACGGACGGTTTGGCCGGGCTTAATCAAACGGGTCGCCCCGGGACAGACAATGGCCGGAATGCCGAAGTCACGCGCCACAATCGCCCCATGACTCAGGATACCGCCGCGTTCGACGATCAGACCGCGCGCGTTGATGAACAACGGCGTCCAACCCGGATCGGTACTCGGGCACACAAGAATATAGTCGGTACCCAGATTGCTCGCCTCGCGCGGATCCAAGACGATGGCGGCCCTGGCCGTGGCGACACCGGCGGCGACCGCGTCTCCCTTCAACTCGCTGGCCGACGACAGGGGCCCCTCCTCGCCAAGTCCGGCCAGGTCGTCGGAGTTAACCACATCGGGCAGTTCCAGCCGCTGGACCGATTTCCATCGAACCTTGCGGCGTTCGATCTTGTCGAGATGGGCTGCCGCCTCGGGCAGTTCGTCCCAGCGCAGAAAGAACACTTCACCGCCAATGCCCAGACACTGGCCCAGTGCGACCAGATTGGTGCGGATGAGTTCATATCCCATCATCAGGAAGTACTTGCCAGTCTCGCGATACGGCAGCAGCGCACGGGCGTCCGCAAGGTGTTCCATAATCTCTTCCTGCAACGAACTACCCCCCGCCTGGACCAACGCAGCCGGCAATTCCCGCTCGGCGGCCTCCCGCTTCTGGACGTTGCGCGCATGCACCTCGCCCAACGCATGACCGCCACTGGTTTGAATCTGCTTCACAATCAGGTTCAGATAGGAGGAGTCCTCGCGCCACCGCGGTTCCATCAGTTCCATCTCACCGGTTGTACGGTGGCCGAACTTCTCAATGAAACCGTCCATCGACGCCTGCCCTTTGGCAACCTGGGCAAGTTGCTCATCCTGCTCAAAGGTAATATCCCCCTCCAGCGCCATGGTCAACGCCGCCGTGGTCCGCTTGCCCTCGGCTTCGCCCAGCAGTTGCACCAGCAATGCATCCAACTGGTCCAGCGCCATACCGCCAAAAAAGCCGGGTTTCAGGGATTCCTTACCAAACTCGTCCAGCACCACACGGCAACGCTCGCGCAGTTCCCCGATCAATTCCGCAACGGAGCATTGCGAAAGATCCTGCCCCCGCTTGACGCGGATATACTCGAGATACGGAGGCAGGATATCCTCCTCGAAATGGCGCCGCGCATCCTTGCGGAGCCGCTTCATCAGTCGCCCGCTGCGCAGGATCGAACGGATCAGGCCCGGCAAGGCGATGAGGAACCGTTCATTGGCCTTTTCGGGTTCAAACTTCGACGGCGCACGATTGAGCGCATTCTTGTCCTTTAGAATCTCGTCGAGGTCATAAGCCATGGGCAAGTCGCCCCAGAAAAGCTGGGCCACCCGGTCGGGATCCGCGTAAATGCGACCGCAGATGAGTTCGAGGAACCCCTGCTCACCAACCTCCTCCGACGGCTGGTATCCGAAGTCCCGGTACATCCGGCCAAACCCGCCGTTGCCGCTCATGAATTGCCGCATAATGTCCCACGTCAACGGGGTCGGGAACCGGAGCGTCTCGCCCAGGTTGTGCGTCACCCACAGGCGGCGCCGGCCATCGGCGAGTTCACGCAGACGCAGGATTTCCTCCTCGCGTGCCTCACCCGCATCCTGCGCGATGTCGAGGCCGCGAATCGGACGGCATTGGAGCAGCGCAAACACCCCGTCAACCAACCCCCACTCAATATCCATCGGCTTGCCGAAATGTCGCTCAATACGCAGACCAAGTCCGGCAATTTCCGCGATCTGATGCGGCTGCAGACAGGGATCATCCTGATGATGCTCAATCCGGGCCCCAATCGCCGCAACCGCGTGAACCTTGTGCCCAACAAAGGTCTGCACTTTCGACGGATCGTCGCGCTTGACCATAAACCGGTCAGGGGTCACATCGCCGCTGACCACCGCCTCCCCAAGACCATAACTGGCCTCCAGCACCATCTGCTGCGCCGCGAGATTGTTCGGATCCTGCGTAAACAGAATGCCGGACACCTGCGACGGGAACATCGCCTGCACAGTGACGGCAGTTCCGGAAAGCCCCTCAATCTGGTTGCGGCGCCGGTAGGCAAGCGCACGCTCACTATTCCACGAATGAAAAACCGCATTGATGCACTCGAAAAGCGCCTGCCACGGTTCCGTCGGGAAGGGACGCCCCGTTTGCTCCTCGTAGATTTCACGGCACCGGCGTGAGTCGCCGGCAAAACTCTCGGCTGATAGACCGGCCACCGTCTTGGCAAACATCAGGACGAACTGACGGTAGACCTCCTCGAAATGCGGCAGATCGGATAACCCAGGTTGCAGGCCGCAGTTCAGGATCGTATCCATCATGCCCGGCATCGATACTGCCGCACCGCTGCGCACGGATAACAGCAACGGGGCGTCGCCTTGCCCGAACAGGCGGCCCATCTCGCGCTCCAGCCGCAGGAGGTTCTCCCGAACCTCCTGCTCAAGGCCCTCGGGCCAGACCCGACCCAGCGCGTAATACTGCCTGCACGCCTCCGTCGAAATCGTGAAACCCGGCGGCACCTGTAGACCGGCCAGCGTCATCTCCTTCAACGACGCCCCCTTGCCGCCCAGCACCGCCTTCACATCCCCCGCCGGCGCAGGATCCGAAAAGTAAGAAATCCATCGGCCTGCCGAACCTGACAGATTGCCGACTCCTGACTCCTGAATTCTGGCTTCCGGATTCTGGTTCATTTACCCGCCCCCAGACATACGATCCCCCATCCCTCCACCGGGACGAAGACCTTCGAGTCCTTTAAGACCATCGGCCCGTAAACGGGGCCCAGCCAACTGGTGTCCATCCATGTCACCGGCGCCGCATTCTCCTTCTCCAGATTCAACACCATCAGGGCATCCTTGGCGGCAAACAATAACCGGCCTCGACTGACCAGCGGCGGAACCCCCGGCTGCGGCATCGCCTCCCAACTCCCCAGCAGGCGTCCATCAAGCACCGAACGACACTCCAACGCCTTGTCTGCGCCGATATAGAAACGATCCCTCACGATCACACCCGGCGTCACCCCCTGCGCCGCCACACGCCACAACGGGCGCTGTGTGGCTCGGTCCAGGGCCACAATGGCACCGGCTTCGCTCCGGATCTCCAGGGGGCCTTCCATGATCGGCGGAACGCCCTTGACCCCTTCCGCTTTCGGCTCGGCACCGACGATGAGCCGGATATTGCCGGTGGCAAGCGGCGCATAGAGATCCTTGCCGAACGCGACGCAACGACCGGTGACAAGGCGATTGCTCCCACCTTCCTGGTCAGCCGGATATTGCCAAAGAAAGGTGCCGGATTCCGGAAGCGGCGAGCCGTCGTTGTCCGTGGCGGCCACCACGGCTTTGCCGGGTTCACCCACGCAGAACAATCCATCCTCCTGCGTGCCGACATACACATGACCCCGAGCGATCGTCGGCGCGCTGATGAACAACGGTTTGGTCCCAATCCGGAAATCCCAGACCGGCTCCAACGTGTCCCGCTTCAGCCCAAGCAGCAACCCGGCTTCGGTGACGACATAGACGTATCGCTCCGTCACCGCGGGCGCAGCACTGACAGGGGCCTGGGCGTTGAACTTCGCCCGGAGTTTGCCGTCACGGCCCAGGCAATAGACGTACTGATCCCGACTGGCGAAGTAAATCCTGTCGCCTTTCGCAACCACACTGCCGAGGACGGTCATCTCAAGCGGAAACGTCCAGTCGGTCTTCAATGTCGCCAGATCCAGACACCGCACCTCGCCACCTTTCCCGGGATTGACGTAATCCCCCTTGCCCATGCCAAGGTAGAGCTTGCCGTCGGCGATCGTTGGCGGAGCGAACACAGGATATGGCATCGGCAGGCGGCTCAACTCCTTGCCGGTCGCCGCGTCCAGGACGCAGAGCACCCCGCTGCCCAGACCGGCATACACCTTGCCAGCATGCACGACCAGCGCCGTCTCGGCGTCTTCATACTTCTCACCCGGCGCATGCCACACTTCACCTCCGGACTTCAGGTCCACACAATAGTACCCGTCATCCCCGGCGCCAACATATACCCGCCCGCCGTCAATGACCGGCGCGCATTCGACATGGCTCTTCGTCCGGAACATCCATAACGTCTTGCCGGTGAGAACGTCGAGACAGACCAGGCGTGCCGTCTTTGCCCAGTGCAGTCCTTCGCCGCAGACCAGAAAATCACCGGACACCACGGGAGACGAGAACGTCGGCTCGTAACCGGGCGGCACACCGGTCCAGGCAAGACTGCCGGTGTCGGCATCAAAGGCATAGAGGCGCCCACTCTGCCCGAAGGCCCCCATATCGGCGACAGACACAAACACGCGGTTGCCAACCACCGCCGGGGATGCAAAAACCGCTTCGTTCCCTTTCTTGTACTGCCAGATGACACCACCGCTGCTGGGCTCCGGCGTACCCGGCACCGCACCCGTGCGCGCCAACGACCCGCGCACCATCGGCCAATCCGTGGCGTCGCGTTCAAGATGGCCCGCCGTTGGCGCGAACTTGGCGACCGCCCACTTGCCAATCCACAGCAAACCCGCTCCAAGGATCAGTAGTCCAGCCACCTGGAACTTCAGCCGCCACAATAACTTGGCCAGCTTCTTAAGG
>JBIJCW010000058.1:0-11630 GCA_044344495.1 Kiritimatiellia bacterium
CGGCTTGAAGAGCGCAACAACCATGGTGCCAACCGCGATCAAGATCGCCGGCAACACTGCAATCAACACCTGTAGTGGCCCCACCAGCACCGGGATGACGCCCAAGGTGATCACGCCCGATCCTCCCGTAGGCCTTCCTTGCCCGGCACATCATTGGTGGAACGAATGAATATTTGTCGTGTTTCCATTTCGGTTCTCATAGGCCATTCGCAGGAAAGCTGACTCTTATACATGAATCCCCCACAAGGAGCCAAGCGTTTACTATCTTCAGACATCTCGTAAATTGGCGTCTCACTTTATCCGTGCGAACCAACCCGCCGTTTGTTACAAGCATCCCGACGTAATCAAGGATATGCCCATGATAGACATTTCAATTGTAGTCCCCATCTATAACGAGGTGGACAGCCTGGAACCACTGGTCTCCAGCATCCACGACACCATGGCCAAAACCGGCAAGTCCTATGAAGTCGTCCTCGTCGACGATGGCAGCCAGGATGACTCCTGGAACAAAATGATCTCCCTCGCCGAACGCCACCCTTGCCTCCACCTCATCCGCTTCCGCCGGAATTTCGGCCAGACCGCCGCCATGAGCGCCGGATTCACCGAGGCCCGCGGCCAGATCATCATTACCATGGATGCCGACCTCCAGAACGATCCCGCAGATATCCCCCTCCTACTCGCCCAGATCGAGGCCGGCTACGATGTCGTCAGCGGCTGGCGTAAAAACCGCAAGGACGCCTTCATCAACCGCAAACTCCCCTCCATCCTCGCCAACGCCTTGATCAGCGCCATGACCGGCGTCCCCCTCCATGACTACGGCTGCACCCTCAAGGCCTATCGTGCCGAGGTTATCAAGGACGTTCATCTCTATGGCGAAATGCACCGCTTCATTCCCGCCCTGGCCAGTTGGGTCGGCGGGCGCGTGGCCGAAGTTGCTGTCAATCACCACCCGCGCCGGTTCGGCAAATCCAAGTACGGCATCTCCCGTACCTCGAAGGTGGTCCTCGACCTGTTGACCGTCAAGTTCCTGCTCCACTACAGCACCCGCCCCATCCAGATCTTCGGGCGCATCGGCATGATCTTCGCCTCCCTTGCCCTCCTGATGCTGGGCACCATCTTCGTCGACCGCCTGTTCGTGGAACACCTCGCCTCCGACTACCTCCTGAAACGCCCGTTCTGGATCGTCACCCCGCTGATGTTGATCGGTTTCTGCATCCAGTTCATCAGCATGGGACTCCTCGCCGAAATGCAAACCCGGACCTACCATGAAGCCCAGGCCAAACCCATCTATGTCATCCGCGAAAAGCGCGAACCCCGTTCCACAGGCTGACATGATGAGACAATTCGTATGTGGAATGCCACCCCCTCCATGGAGTTGACCCCGCCCGCCCTGATCGGCCTGGCGGTGGCCGCCTACCTGATGCTCCTGGCGGTCGGCACCATCACTGCGCTGGCCCTGCTGGTCAAGGGAGTCCGACACCCCCCTCCCTGGTCCTCCCTCTCGGAAACCTTGCGAACCCGGGCCTGGACCTGGCGCGACGGCATCACCATCCTCGGCGTTCAACTGCTCCTGCTGTTGATCGCCATGGTGGCCGCTTCCTTACTGGGTTCCCAGACCCCGATCGTCCTCATGGTCCTCGAAACCGCCCTCTTCGACTGCGCCGGCCTGGCCTTCCTCTGGATTTACCTTAAACGACAAGGCCTGTCGTGGCTGGAAATCTTCGGCACCCCGTCCATGCCCCTGGGCCGCGCTTTTCTCCTCGGAGCCCTCTTCTACCTCGCCATGCTCCCCATCCTGGTCTTCTCCTCCATCATCTACCAGGGCATCCTTTCGGCCAATGGCTACCCCCCCTCCCTTCAGGAGGTGGCCCTGCTCCTGGCCGGAAATCAATCGCTCTGGGTTCGCCTCTACATGGTGTTCCTCGCTGTCATCCTGGCCCCCGCCTTCGAGGAATGCCTCTTCCGCGGCATCGCCCTCCCCCTGCTCGCCCGGCGACTGGGCGTCGGCCCCGCGATCCTGGCCACCTCCGCCATCTTCGCCCTCATCCACTTCCACCTGCCCTCCTTCATCCCCCTCTGCGTCGTCGCCTCCGCCTTTTCTCTCGCCTACCTCTACACCCGGAGCCTCTGGGTCCCCATCGTGATGCACTCCCTCTTCAACGCCGTGAATGTCGCCCTGCTGATCCTCATGACCCCGTAACCCCAAAGGAACCGCCCATGATGCTGCGCACTATCGACTGGTCGCCCGATGCCCAGCCCGCCCTCCTGCCGGGGCACATCGTGATGATTGATCAAACCCGCCTCCCCGAATCCCTTTCCTACCTCCGTACCCGTAAGATCACCGAGGTGTGGACTGCCATACGCACCCTCCAGGTTCGCGGGGCCCCCGCTATCGGCATCGCCGCCGCAATGGGCCTCGTCGCCGCCATCCAGGACAACCCCGACTCCACCCAGGAGATCGAAGCCTCCCTCATCGCCGCCGCTGACTACCTGGCCACCTCCCGCCCCACCGCCGTCAACCTCTTCTGGGCACTGAACCGCATGAAGGCCCTGGCCCACGCCTCCCTCCTCCTTACCCCCCGTGAGTTCAAACTCCGCCTGGCCGCCGAAGCCGTGGCCATCCGCAATGAGGATGCGCAGATGTGCCGCGACATCGGCAGACACGGCGCCACCCTGCTGAAGGACGGCGACACCATCCTTACCCACTGCAATGCCGGCAGCCTCGCCACGGCGGAATACGGAACCGCCCTGGCGCCGGTGTACGTCGCCCATGAGTCAGGCCGCAGAATCCATGTCTTTGCCGACGAAACCCGGCCCCTCTTCCAGGGCGCACGCCTCACCGCCTGGGAACTCGCCCGCGCCGGAATCGATGTCACCCTGATCTGCGACAACATGGCCGCCCACATCATGAAAACCTGCCCCATCAACGCCGTCCTTGTCGGCGCCGACCGGATTGCCGCCAATGGCGATACCGCCAACAAAATCGGCACCTACGGCCTGGCCCTCCTGGCGAGGGCACATGACGTTCCCTTCTACGTACTCGCCCCGTCCTCAACGTTCGACATCGCCCTGCCCTCGGGAGATCGGATTCCCATTGAGGAACGACCGTCTTCGGAAATCACCATGGGAGTCGGGAAGTCCATCGCTCCCCCGGGAATCAAGACGCGGTCTCCAGCCTTCGATGTCACGCCCCATCCCCTCATCAGCGCCATCATCTGCGAACACGGAATCATCCGGCCACCGTTTGGGGCCACCTTGCGCCGCCTCGGAAAACAGGGCGACTAATTCCGCATCTCGTCCCGGCTGATGCCGTTGACGCGCCTGAGGCTAGGCAGATCCGAGAGCAAAACCCGCACCTGCATCGGATCTAAATCGCACCAGATATCTTGAAGCGATGTCAACGTCCCCAGCGGACTGGCATCATCAATCCGCAACCCTTTCACGGTGAGCATTTGAAGATTCGTCATGTTGGCCAACGCCGAAACATCAGTCACCTTCGTCCCAGCTATACTTACGCGCCTCAGATTCTTCCCATGCAGGAAATCAAGACGGGTCAACTCAACACCATCCAGCGCTATTTCCTGGAACTGGACCTTGACCAGCACCTGGGAAAGCATGCTGCAGGGAATACGCGTCCCGCTCAAATCCAGCGTTTCAATGCGGCTCCCTGCCAGCGGACTGATATCCTTCACCCCGGTCCGCGCCAGAATCAGCCGCCGCATGTTCTTGCCGCGAAGGACGGAAATATCCGCAACCCCGGTGTCCCCGATGTCCAGCGTATCCAACGGCATTTGCGAGCAGAACCCGATATCCTTGACCGGGGTCTTCGCCATGCAGAGGCTCTTCAGGTTCAGCACCCTCAACACCGAAAAATCCATCACCTGCGTCTCCGACAGGTCAAGGGTTTCCAGCGGGAGACGGCGCAGCGCACCGATATCCCGCACCGGAACCCCCCGTAAATTCAGAGTCGTTAGCGGCAATCCGGATAACGCCATCAAACTGACCACCTTGGTACCTTTGAGGTTCAGGGTCTCCACCTTCATCCCCCGCATCCAGCTCAAATCCCGGATGTTGCTGTCCGTCAAATCCAGTTCCTCAAGCGGCAGCCCTTCCAGCGCCGAATAATTCGTTGCATTCGCCCCATGCAACACCAAATGCTCCAACGCCATCCCGCGGAACGCATTCAAATCCAGCGGCGTATAACCCGCGAGCCGGATCTCTTTCAACCCCGCCTTCGCCAACGGCTGAAAATCCAAACCGACATTCTGCGCCTGCACCGTCTCCAGCCAGATCCCCCGAAACCCACCGTTCTCCGCCAGCGCATTTAGATCCACCACCGAATCGGAAACCACCTTGACCCCCTTGCCGCCGGAGGGCACCGTATAGGAACTCACTGCCGCTTCCTGCACACCGGGATTCTGCCCCCTGAATCTCCTGAGAACCGTTTCGATATCCACCCTGGTCCTGACCCCATTGGTGGGCACAACCGGTTCACCGGCTTTCACGACAACCGGTTCACTTTGGAGCACCACGGCACACCGTTGCTCCAGTGCCAGGAGTACCGGCGCCGCCTTCACCGCAAACTCCGACATCCCGTTCTCCATCAGGAACTTCTCCCGCTGCAGGTTCACGGATGTCACCTGCTCGCGCGTCATCCGCGCCTGTTGCACCGCCTTCACCCACTCCGTCTCGTCGTACGCCCCGACCACCATTCCACCCGCCCGCAGGATCCGCCCCAGCATCGCGATCAATTCCTCCTCGGTGCGTGCCGTCTTGACTTCATTCAATCGTTCCAGCAGCGGACCGGACAGGATTGGCCCCGTCTTCGAAAACAACGCCTCCGCCTCCTGGAAATCCCGCCCCGCAAGCGCCACAAGCCCCTTCGCCAGCGCCGCCCCAGCCGAATCCGGATCCCCCATCCGACGCAACCGCTCATCCAGCGGAAGGTCCTCAGGGTTGAATGAGATTTGCGAGCGGTCATCCGCCATCATAGCCACAACCTTCCGGTCGTTGATTCCTGTGACCTGAATCCGCATTTCCCCGCGCCCAACCCGGATGGTCTGTTCCTTGCCTATTTCGCCACGATACGACTCCAGAATACGCCCGGAGGCCACCCGTGCCTCCTGCAGGAGCTCCTCCAACGCCGCCAGCGCCTCACCGTGTCTCGGAAACCGACCGCTCTTCACCACGGCCGCCACCTCCTCGCGGACCGCCAGCATCTTCCCGTCCATCAACACCCCGGCGGTCCTGTCAACAAACCCATGCCAGGCATCCTCCTCAACCCGTCCAACCTCTCCATCGGCCAACTGCTGCCGTAACCCCCGCGCCAACACCAGTCGGTTTGATTCCGTTTCCAGGACGAAAGCCCCTGAATACTGCTCCACAAAAACAAGCGCACCCTTGATGTCCCCCGCCTTCACAAGTTCGGCAGTCTTCTGCGTGATGGACGACCATGCCTTCTTCTGATCCAGTTCCCGCCGGAGATAAATCTGCTCGATTTCTTCCACCGCCCTCCGGGACGCCTCCGTACCCGGATACGAATCAACGACGGACCTGAACCGATTGACCGATTCCTCATAGGCGCCGGAATGCTCCTTGCCCCACTGATTGGCCACGTCAAACCACTGCTTCGCCTCCGGCTCCTTGTCCTTCACAACCAACCCCTTCATCGGCAAAACGGCCACCGGCTGCACCACGGGCTCAATCACCGGCGCTTTGGAATCGGACCAGATCATGTAGCCGGCAAAACCCGCCAACATGAGGAAAAGAAGAAATAACGACCCCATCATCTTCCCCCCGGAGCCTGATGGAACGGTAACAGGAACGCCGTCCCCAGACGCAGCACTTACAGGCGCCCTGCGAAGAGACAGTGTACTTGCCCCGGGTACCGGTGCCGGACTGTCCGGGAACATGCCTCGGGAGACCCGCCGGAGATCGGCCAACACCTGGGTCCAGTCCCCGGACCGATTCTCCCGGTCCTTAACCAGCATCCGCTCCAGCAACATGCACACACAGAGCGGAATCCCAGGCACGACATCGCGCGGATCGCCAATCTTGTCATTCAACTGGCACTCCATCGTCTCCGTATCGCTCCTGTTCGCGAAAGGACGGACCCCCGTCAGCAATTCATACATCATCGACCCAAGGGCATAGATGTCGGTCCGGCAATCGAGTTTCACATCCCCACGGACCTGCTCCGGCGACATATACCCCGGGGTCCCCGTAATCTCATTCGCTAGCGTGTAGTCGCCGGAATCTTTTGTCAACGAAAGCCCCAGGTCGGCCACTTTGATGGTCCCATCCTGATCCACCATCACATTCTCGGGCTTGATATCACAATGAATCAACTCCGCCGCCTGCCAGGCATACTGCAACGCAACCGCCACGGATTCGGCAATCAATAGGACTTCTTTGACCGGTAATTGCTTGCGCCGTCTCAGCCACTGCCCGATGGTGTAACCATCCACATGCTCCATCACCAGGAAAAAGGTGCCGTTCTGCTCGCAGGCATCATAGACCTGCACAATCCCGGGATGTTTCAACTTGGCGGCGGTTCGAGCCTCCTGGAGCATCTGCTTGACGTCATCCGCCGATCGGCTCGACTCCGGACGGACAAGCTTGATGGCCACCAGCCGGTCAAGTGACAACTGGCGCGCCTTCCACACGACTCCCATCCCCCCCAGCCCGAGTCGCTCGATCAATTCAAATCCTGTCAGTGCAATCTCTGCGTCAGGCATGACCCCTCCGGATCTTCCGCGATGCTATTGCCGCGGGACTTGCGGCAACGTTTATTTCAGGAGAATGCCGATCACCACTCCCAGTGACATGAAACTCAGGTACACCAGGGAGGCGTAAGGCTTCACGACGCCAAAAACAAGATCCAGGCTCACCGTCCCCCGATTGAGAATCATGACCACCACCGACAACGCCATCAACAACAGCGCAATCAAAACGTTCTTGCTCATAGAAACTCCCCGGTTCTATCCAATGATTGATTCCACCACCGACACAATCGTCTCCACCTCGGCAAACCGTCCAACGCCCTCCCGGCCGCAGGCCAGTTCCCCACTCGCCACATCGACAAACGTCACACCGCGCGCCTTGAGCACCGCCACATTCGCCCGGGTGGCCGCATTCGTCCACATGTTGTCATTCATCGCCGGCGCCACCACCACCGGCGCCCGCGTCGCCAGGACCGTACAGGTCAACAGGTCATCCGCAAGACCATGCGCCATCTTGGCGATCACATTGGCAGTGCAGGGCGCCACCACCAACACCGTGGCGCGGTCCGCGTAGGCGATGTGTTCAGGGTGCCATCCGTCCGCCTCGTCAAAAAGCCCCGCGCCCACCGCATTCCTCGAGAGCGTCTGGAAAGTCAGTGGCGTCACAAAATGCCCGGCCCCGGCGGTCATCACCACCGAAACCTCCCACCCCTTCCCCTGAAACTGGCGCAACAATTCCACCGCCTTGTAGGCGGCAATGGACCCTGTCACCCCCAGCACAATATGCGGCGTCTTCTTCATCAGCAAACCAGCACTCCGGTTGGAATTGGCCCAAAGCCTGCCAGTTTTCTAACCCGTTGTCAAAAATTACCATCGCGTCACCGGGATTGACACCCTACTCTCCAGACTCTATGCTTTCTTCTTTTGAATCGAGGGAACATGCAAAATATCATTCATAAAGTACGCAAATGGATCGGCGGGACCAAACCCGCCGCTGGAAAAACCACCATGATCTACGTCATGGTCTCACCGCAACAGCAGGGCCACGCCGATATGTATTCTGGTGACCCCACCCCCATCCTCCACCGGTTGACCTCGTTCTCCACGCGGGAAGCCCTCCCGGTCATTGCCGTTTTCCCCGGTAAGGCGTCCAGGAAAATACCCGACGGCGCCCACCAGAGCGGCGTCACCGTCCGCTACGCCATGCCCGACCAGGTGGTCAAAATCACCGAACAAGCAGCCAAGGAGGCTGGAAAGTCTGGCTCGGTCGTCGTGGTCACCAACCACCCTCTCGTCGAAAAGTACGCCACTATCCACAATCTCAAGACCCTTCGCCTCGATACCTTCGAAAAGGCGTTGGAGGCTGTCGCCGGCCCGGTGCGGCGCGAAATCCGCAAACAGGAGGGCAGCGCCCAGCGTCCGTCCGTTCCCCAGCAGCCCGCCAAACGCCCCCAGGAACCCCGCAAACCAGAGGATCAGACACAACCTCAGTCCTCGAAACCCGCACCCCCCGCGCCCGGCACCCCCTCCCCAATCCCCCAACCCATCCGCCAGGAACGCGATCAATCCGTTCTTGACCTCATCGACCCGCTATAACCAGTAACAAGGAGACAACATGAACATCCGTCATTGGACCGCCGGGTTGGTCGCCATCAGCACCGCCATCGCAGGCGCACTCCTCTGGTGCGGCTGTGATACCGATTCCGCCTCCGAGGGAATCAGTATCTCCCCCGAATCGATTGTCCTCAAACCAGGACAAACCGCCACATTCAAAGCCTCCGGCGGCTATGACTATTCATGGAAGCTCGTCCCTGACGACGGCAGCGGCACCCTGAACACGTCAAAGGGGGAGTCAGTCATCTACACCTGCATGTCCACCAATATCGGATCCATGCCTAAACAGATTGTTGTCACCTCCACCATCGCCGGCACCTCCCAGGACGGCTCGTCCAACAGCACGCCCTACAGCGTGGAAGCCACAGCCGAAGTGTATTGGGCAGGCGGCACGGGTGGCGGCGGCTCGGTCTCGATCACCCCTTCCGGAACACAGAATATCGCCACCAACGGAACCAAGACTTACGCCGCCAGCGGCGGAACGCCCCCCTATACCTGGTCGGTCGGCAATTCGGCTCTGGGAACCCTGAGCACATCATCCGGAGCCTCCACAATTTACACGGCCAAGGGAACCGGAAACAATACGATCACCGTGACCGACTCCGCCAGCCATACTGATTCAGAAAGTATTTCCCAACCGTAGACGTTCATGGGGAAACCACCGCTCGTCATCACCAGTCTTCAAAACCCGCGCGTCAAGGCCGTCGTCGGGTTGCGCCAACGCTCCGATCGCGACGAACGCAACGAAATGGTCATCGAGGGCTACCGCGAACTTAAGCGCGCCCTCGATAATCAGCACCTCCCCAAGGCCCTCTTCTTCTGCCCATCCCTCTTCATGGGTTCCAATGAACCGACGCTCATGGAGCGTTGCCGCGCCGCCGGTGCCGAGTTGTTTGAATGCACGCCCGCTGTCTTTGAGAAAATCTCTTATCGCGACCGTCCGGAAGGACTCCTGGCGGTGGCGCCACAGGTCCACCACACCCTCGCTAATCTCCATTTGCCGCCCCATCCCCTCGTGGTCGTGGCCGAATCCATCGAAAAACCAGGCAACCTCGGCACTATCCTGCGCACCTCCGACGCCGCTGGCGTCCACGCCGTCATCGTCTGCGACCGCTGCACCGACATCAATAACCCGAACGTGGTGCGCTCCAGCATCGGCACCCTCTTCTCCTTACCCGTGGTCGAGGCATCCACCACGGAAACCCTCGCCTGGCTACACGCCAACCATATCCATATCCTGGCAGCCACCCCACATACGGACTTTGAGTACTATTCGGTGGATCTCCGCCACGGAACCGCCATTGTTGTAGGCACCGAGCAATACGGCTTGAGCGAAACCTGGATGAAAGCAGCCGATCTTAAGGTCCGCATTCCCATGCTCGGTCAGGCCGACTCCCTCAATGTCGCCGCCGCCACCACCATCCTTCTTTACGAAGCCGTCCGTCAACGCAGAACCTGAACAGGGAGCAAGACTTTAACCATGAAAAAAACCGAACATTTTCTCGAAATGCTCATTTTTAACTGCCGCTGGCTGCTGGCCCCTTTCTATGTTGGCCTGATCATTGGCATCCTGATGCTGCTGGTGAAATTTACCCAGGAATTCATCCACACCCTGCCCTCCCTCTTCTCCCTCACCGGACACGAAGTAACCCTGGCCATCCTCAGTCTGGTGGACATGTCGCTGATTGCCAACCTTCTCATCATCATCATCTTCAGCGGCTACGAGAACTTCGTCTCCAAGATCGACACCGCCGGACACGAGGATCGCCCCGACTGGATGGGTCAAGTCGATTTCTCAGGATTGAAGATCAAACTCATCGCCTCGATGGTGGCCATTTCGGGTATCGAACTCTTGAAGGGGTTTGTGAATGTGGCCGCCGTCAGCGACCGCGAACTCTCATGGCGCGTCGGCATCCATGCCATGCTCGTTGTCTCCGGCGTACTGTTCGCCACCATGGATCGCATTGCCCATGGCACCCGGAAGCACAACTGACCCCTGATACTCAGGCACTTAACCGGTTGGGCTTAACAGACCACCCGCCTCAGGAAGCCCGGCGGCAAGAACCACTCAATGCATCCTTTGCCGCGTCCGGCTCGTGCCTCAAAACACACGCTCATCACCGCAGCCTTCTTGAAGACAAGACCAACCCCATCTCCCGAACTCGCAAGGCATGACGCAACATCAGCAATGGATGGCATGTGCCCCACAAGCATCACCGGCCCCGGCACCTGCAACTCAAGCCACTCCGCCACCGCATCGGCATCACCACCCGGCACAAGGTCGGCCAACAACTCCACCGGCGTCTCCACGCCAAACTCCTCAGCAAAAATCTCCGCCGTCTCGCGGGCTCGCACCAGCGGACTCGACACAATCCGTAACGCCTCATCGCCTATCACCAGTCGCAACCCGCGGGCAACCTCGCGGGTCTTCTTCCGCCCTTCGTCGGAAAGCCGTCGGTCTTCATCCCTGACGCTTCCATGCGGCCCCCACGATTCCACGGCAATCCCGTGCCGGACAAGATAAACATTCATGAATTCCTCTTCAACTGGCAGAACCGTTCATCCGCTATTCGGAAAGCACAACACTCTCAAACACCTTGAAGCGAGCCCCCTCCCGCCACGCCTCCGGCCCTAACCCCGCCTTCATGCTCAACGACGACAGCGCCTCCTCCATCCCCCACCCCTGCTCCACCGCCACTTCTGGCAGGTACACCGCCCGGTACATCCCCTTTTCCAGAATAATCCCATGCCGGCCAACTTTGAACTCATCCGGGGACTGGATGTCGCGTATCGGACTCAATATGGACACATCCACCTCGATCGCGCCCAACTCCTCCTCGCGAACCGGCCTGAACCGCGGATCACGCACCGCGGCGTTGATCGCATTGCCGTGCACGGACAGGTACAAAGGCTCCACCGGCGCCAACGACCCGATACATCCGCGCAAATGACCGCCAATCTTGAGCGTCACAAACGTTGCTGTATTGACCTCCATCACCGGCGTCAACGGGTAGGCATCAAACCTGAACTTGCCCTTCCCTCCCCCCACACACCACTTGAGCGTGTCCCGCGCCAGCGCAAACAGCGTCCGCTTCTCGACTGCACTCAACCCCGGCGTCCACGTCCCACTGCGCTCCTCTTTCATAACAGACCTCTCATTCCTAAGGACTCAGTATAAGGTCTCGACCACAACATGAAAACAGAATCCTTGTTCCGTTTTTCCAGCCGCTGGTGTAATCTCCTGACCTGAAAGGAGACCACGTTATGCCTGCCAACAAACAACTTGTTCTCTCC
>JBIJCW010000026.1:0-17350 GCA_044344495.1 Kiritimatiellia bacterium
CGGGGTATGTGGATGACATGTCGTCCGAGAAGGCGGCCAATCTTGGCATCACGCGTATTCTGCAGAAACCGCTGACTCCGCTGGTGTTGCGCACGAGTGTACTGGAGGAATTCCAGGCCCGGCGCGGGAAGTTGGGGGGGCAGGCCGCCGGGTTTGAGCAGCACCAGCGCCAACTGCGCATCCTGGGGCATCTGACGGAAGCGGCCCTGGCCTCATCGTCGTTCGTCGAGGCGTTACGCGAATTGAGCGACGGTCTGGCGAAATTGCTTTCGTGCGACGTGGCGGGGTTGCTCGGGTTTTCGGAGGGCCAGAAGATCCTGGTCCTGAGTGCGCAGAAGAAGGTGACCGAGGAGTTCCTGCGCCAAGCCGAGAGCGAGGTGATCAGCCGGTACAATGCGCTCAGTGGCCAGCACCTTCAGAAGGCCGACTTGCGGATTCAATGGGAGGGGGAGCCGGCGACCGCGACAGGGGCCCCGGTTCCCAGCCGGATGCTCGTCATTCCGATCCTGGTTGGCAATGAAGTCAAGGGGGTGCTGTTGCTTGCCGCGGCGGCGGCCGAAGCGTTTGCCGCAACGGACATCGCCTTCATGTATCACACCGCCAATCTGCTTTCGGCGATTCTTTCGGCCGTCAACCGGATCCGTCAAATGGCGGTGCATGATGCGCTGACGGGGTTGCACAACCGGGCGCACCTTGAGGAGCAGATGGAGCGGGCCTGGTCCCTGGCGCGGCGGCATGGTCATCACATGGCGGTCATGATCATGGATTTGGACTACTTCAAGACCTTCAACGACAGTCACGGGCACATGGTGGGAGACCAGTTATTGCGGGAGTTTGCCGACATCCTGAAGCGTTCGGCGCGAACCACGGATGTGGTGGCCCGGTATGGGGGTGATGAGTTCGTCATCATGTTGCCGGAGACGGATTTGCCGGCGGGCCTGATGCTGGGGAACCGCGTGTTGAAGTTGGTGAGCGACCATGTCTTCTGCGCGGATTCGCTGGGGTTGAAGTTGACGGCCTCGATCGGGGTGGCCACCAGTCTGGATATCGACCCGGAGGCGCGGGCCTCCGAGATGTTGCGTCTGGCCGATATTGCGCTGTATGACGCGAAACGGGGGGGGCGCAACTGTGTCCGGTTGTGGTCGGCGGGCAAAGGGGGGCGGGAAATGGAGGTGCCTGCGGTGGCGCAGGAAGGCCGGGACAAGCAGCAGGGGCGAATTCTTCTGGTGGACGACGAGCCGGCGATTCTGGACGTGCTATCGGGCATGCTGAGGCATGCCGGTTACGCGGTTGATACGGAATCCTCGTCGGCGGAGGCCTTTCGCCGGCTTGAGGAGAGTGTCGGGGTTTATGACGTGGTATTGACGGACCTGATGATGCCGGATGTGGATGGCCTGCAGATTCTGGACCGGGTTCGCATGATTGATGCATTGGCCATGCCGATTGTGATGACGGGACTGGCCACCAAGGATACGGCGGTGGCCAGTTTGCGGCACGGGGCGTTTGAGTTCATTGAGAAGCCGATCGAGAGGGGTGAACTGCTGGCGGTGGTGGAGCGTGCGCGCGAGTACCGGAGGCTCAGGGTGGAGAATGACCACTACCGGATCAGGCTGGAGGACATGGTTCGCCAGAAGAGCGCGGAGTTGAGCGATGCCCTGGAGCGGGTCAAGCACTCGCACGAGTTCACGTTGCTGGCGCTGGCCAGCCTCTTGGATGCGCGGGAACAGGCGACGGGGCAGCACAGTTTGCGGGTGCGGGATCTGGCGTGTGTGCTGGGGCGGCAGATGGGGCTGACTGAGCACGAATTAAGCACGTTAGGGCAGGGGGCCTTGCTGCACGATATCGGCAAAATCGCCGTTCCCGATGCCATTCTTCTCAAGTCAGGGCCACTGACGGAGGAGGAGTGGAAGGTGATGAGGACGCACTCCGAGGTCGGGTATAACATTCTCAAGATCAGTCCGTATATGCAGGAGGTGGCTGATCTGGTGCACTCGCATCAGGAGCGGTATGACGGGGCGGGGTATCCGCGGGGGTTGAAGGGTGATGCCATTGCGCTCGGGGCGCGCCTGTTTGCGGTGGTGGATGCCTATGATGCGATGCGGTCACATCGGCCCTACCGACGGGCCATGACGTCGGTCCGGGCGGTGGAGGAGTTGAAGCGGAATGCCGGGACCCAGTTCGATCCCGCGGTGGTGGCGGCCTTCCTGCGGTGCGAGAAAGAGATCGAGGCTGTTGGTCACTGGACGCCGGAGTGAGGAAACCGGGATCAGGGGCTGGGCTGAGCCAACGCGAGTGGTTGTTTTAGGAACGGCGTCGCGGGACTCCGCCCTCCAGAATGCACGGTCTGATTCCGTCTGTGAGGGGAAGGGTCCCTTTGAGAGGGATAGGCAGGCCGGCGGCGACGAAGACCACGGTGTCGGCGACAGTGGCGACATCCTGATTGAGCCATCCTTGAAGGTCGCGGAATTCGCGGCCCAGTTCCGATTCCGGGACGATACCCATTCCAACCTCGTTGCTGACGAGGATGACATTCGTTGCCGGGGCGGCCAGGACTTTCAACAATTCCGTCTTGCGGGTTTTCACGGCGGTGGCGCCTTCCTTCAGGAAAACATTGGAGAGCCAGAGGGTTAGGCAGTCCACCAGGATGACATCGCGGCCAACGGGGGGGTGGGCGATGATGTGGGTGATATCGAGTGGAGCCTCGACGCAGGCCCATTGGTTGCCGCGTTTGGCTTGGTGCATCCGGATACGTTCCGCCATCTCGGCATCGAGGATCTCGGCTGTGGCAAGGTAGAGGGGGGATTTGGACTGCTGTTCGGCGAGACGTTGGGCAAACGAACTCTTGCCGCTACGGGCGCCGCCGAGGACGAGGGTGATGGAGGGGGATGTACTCATGGTTTTGCCGCTGTTAATGCGATCAGGCGCTCCAGGGAGGAGCGGGTATCCTCATAGCCGAAGGTTTCCAGGGTGAGGACCCCGGTGTAGCCGGTGATGGCCGAGAGGAAGTCACGGGCATGCGGTTCCGGGGTGATGGTCAGGGCGTGGTGCCGGCTGGTGTTGTCGGCGCCGTAGAGGTGGACGATGCGGGTGGCGGGCAGATGGTTTTGGACATGCCCGTGCCAGTCATAGTTCATCTGCCACAGGTGGCCGATGTCGAGGCAATGTCCGAAGGGGGCCAGGGCGAGAACGGGTTGGCACCACTCAAAGGGATAGCCGAGGTTTTCGACGCACAGCAAGGCGGGGTCGTCCACGGCGGCCCAGAGGCGGGCGACGAGGGGGCAGAGATCCCGCTGCCAGTCTGCGATCCGGGCCGGGGAGTCGGAGGGGGTGATGCCTTCGAGGTGCAGGATCCACCCGTGGGGAGTCAGGGGGCGGCAACGGTCGATGATCCGGAGCATCTGGTCCAGGACCTGGAGGCGTTCCTCGTGCGAGGGACTGCCCAGGGCTTTATCGATGGGGAAGTGGATGGTATAGGTCAGGTCGTGTTCCCTGGCGAGGGTTGCCAGTTCGCGGACTTCCGGCGGGGTGGGGAGATTGGAGTCGGCGCCCGATTCGAAGAAGACCAATTCCACATCGTCGACGGCCGGGGCAAGTGCGCGAACGTTGGGGAGAAGCGCATCGGGATAGACGTAGGAAGTGACGCCGAGCCGGAAAGGGAATGGCTGCGCGGGTTTGGGCAATGGGGGGAAGGAGGGGGAGTTCATGATTTCTTGTGGAGGTAGCGAACGACTTGAACTTTCTCGAAGGTCACCAGTCCTCCGCAACCGGCTTCGTCGAAGAGGGTCTGGAGGCGGGGGAGGAAGGCGTCGATTTTTGCTTCCGAATCCACGATTTCGGTGATGACGGGAAGGTCGGAGGAGAGGTCCAGGATCTTGGTCGAACGGATGCGGGCGGTGGCGCCAAAGGAGAGGATGCCGCGAGTGACGGTGGCGCCAGCCAGGCCGGCGGCGCGGGCCTCCTTGACGATGCTTTCGTGAAGGGGTAGGTGATGATGGGAGTCGCCTTCCCCGGAAAAGATGCGCAACAGTTTAGCTTCGCCGTTCAGTGTCATGGTTTGATCTCCCGGTTATACGATTCGCAAGACTGTCCTGACGCAGGCAACGCCCGCGATGAATGCCAGTGCCGCGCCCACGAGGGTGCCGTTAAGGTAAAGGATGGCATAGAACCATTCCCCGTCCTTGATCATTTGGGCGAGTTCGTAGATCAGGGAGGAGAGGGTGGTGAATCCGCCGCAGAAGCCGGTGGCGAGGAGCAGGCGGGTGGCGGGGGAGAGGAGTTCGCCGGCGGCGCCGATTTCGGAAACCATGCCGATGATGAGGCAGCCGGCAATATTGGAAGTTAGCGTGCCATAGGGCATGGTGAGGGAAGTGCGAGCGAGGAGCAGGGTGGTGCCGTAACGGCAGATACTGCCGACCAGACCACCCAGCCCGACAAGTAGATATGGCACAACCCGGCTGAACATGTGGATATCGGTAACAATTGGGGCGGTGAAAGTCGAGGAAGGACTCATGGGGATGGACCCTGTGTGAACGGGCATCGGACAGTCGAAAAGAGGCGATCGCTTGCCTGATCAATCTAACGGGGAGGAAAGGCTTCGTCGAAGCGGACTTCGGGCGGGCGGGCCGGGAGGTCCGAGTTGTCCTTGATGGCCTGTTTCAGATCGGAGGCGTTATCGTCGTCATGCCACCACAACCAGTAGGCGGCGCTTTCATTGCCGTATTTTCCCAGGAGGGTTGGGGGGGTGCCGAACTTATTCCAATACAGCAGGCGGGTGTAGTTGATATTCCAGAGGAGGATGTACGGGTGTTCGGCGTAGACGATGCGGTCGATTTCGCGGCAGATGGCGTGGCGTTCCTGGGCGTCGAAGATGGATTTCTGTTTTTCGATCAATCGGTCCACGGCGTCGTTTTTGAAGCCGGTGATATTGATGCCGCCCTTCCGGTCCGCCTCCCCGGATGACCACATTCCCTCCGGGTCCTTGAACACGGAAGCGCCCCAGGCGGCCCAGGTCATGTCGTAGTTGAATTCATCCATATCGCGGGTCCAGGAGGCCCAGTCCTTCTGTTCGATGTGCATTTCGATACCGACGGCGCGGAGATCCTCGGCGAAGATGGACAGGAATTTCTCCGATGAGGCGTCGCGGTTCAGGAAGCGGAAGGCGAACGGCTTGCCGTCCTTCTCGAGGAGGCCGGTGCGGGGATTGGCCTTCCATCCGGCTTCGGCGAGAAGGAGGCGGGCTTTCTCCCTGTCAAAGGTCATGAGCGGATTAGGGCAGGGATGCCGGGCGTCATAGAGGTCTTCGAAATAGGAGCGGTGCAGGAAGTACTGGTTGTACATGAGGGTGGCGTTCATGCGTTCGCGATTCAGGAGGTGGCAGAGCGCCTTGCGGACGCGCAGGTCGTTGAATGGGGGGCGGCGACTATTCATGGCGAATCCCTGGAATCCGACAGGGTTCTGGTTGAAGACCTTCTGTTTGACGAGCCAGTGGCGGTTGAATTTTTCCCCGGCGGTTTCGTTCACCCACAGGCGGGCCATATAGACGGCGAAGAGGTCGATTTCGCCTTTCTTGAAGGCTTCGAAGGCGTTCTCCTGTTCCTCGAAGAAGCGGAACTTCACCCGGTCGAAGTTTGACATGCCCTGTGAGGATGGCGCAGTGCGGCGCCACCAGTCGGGCCTGCGTTCCAGTGTGGCATGGAGGCCCTCCTTGATTTCGCCGAGACGGTAGGGGCCGGAGACAACGGGGAACACAAAATTGATCTTGTTGAAATCGCCAGCCTCGAACGTGAGATGCGGGAGGATCTGGAATCCCCCGATGGCGTTGAGGTTGCGCCAGTGGACGGCTTTGGCCTTGAAGCGAATGCATCGCTCATTGATCACTTCGGGCGGGTAGAATGTTTCGAGGGCGACCTTGTGGGGGCCGGTCATATTGGTGGGATTCAGGATGGCCGCAAAGGTCCACTGCACATCGGCGGCGGTCACGGGGGTGCCATCGCTCCATTTGGCGGCGGGATTGATGTAAAAGGTAAAGATGGTCTTGTCGTCCGAGATGGACCAGCGTTCGGCCAGGGCGGGTTCGTATTCCAAGGTGATCGGGTTCATGGTCAGGAGGGTCTCGTAGAGGGCGCCGAAGAGTTCCGCTGAAAACGAATTATTGTCGAGGTAGTAATTGAAACTGCGGGGGTATTGGCCGGCGAAGACGCAGAGTTGGCCGCCGGACGGGGCGTTCGAATTGGCGGCGGGATTGGGGGCGTCTTGCCACTCCGGCTTTGGAAACTGTTCATCGGCGGCCCGGGCTGGAGTGAGGAGGATGGACACCCAGAGCAGACAGCAAGCACCGTTCAGAAATGTTTTCATAGGGCCCGATGGTAGCGGTCCCGGCGTCGGGAATCCAGCCTGCAATGGCGGCAGAGACTCAGAGAAACCCCTAGTCAAAATAAGGTTTATTCTGATTGTGAAGAATGAACGAATGGGATTGAATGGTTCTTGTCAACGGGTGAGCTGGCGTGACCTTGTTCTGTCGCATCCCCCTGTGGCAGTGGCTCATAGCTGTTCCTCCGCAAGCGCACATGCTTAGAGCGTTAACCACCGCCCGTTGACACTTCCCTCCTTCCTTCCGATTCGTCTGCACAATGGGTTCTTCGTTCCTTGTTTTTGCCGCCAACCCTGTTTACAATGAACCTGCTCGGATGGGGTGGAACGCAAAGGATCATCAAGCCATGGGCGGAACGATGGAAAACCAGGATATGGGTCATGAGCGGCTCGGGATGGAAGTCTGCCTGAAGGGAGTTCCTATCAGCCCGGGGGTGGCGGTGGCGCGGGTTTGCCTGTTCAACGATGGCCGTCACAATGTGATTACGCCTTCCCTGATCGACCCTTCGGACGTGGAGGCCCAGGTGGGGCGTCTGAGTGATGCCTTGGCGACGGTGGTGACGTTGCTCGACGAACTGAAGGGAAAAGTGGCCCGAGAGGTGGGGCCGGCCGAGGCGGAGATTTTTTCGGCGCAGAAAATGATGATCGAGGATCCCGGAATCCAGTCCAAGATGATGGCCGCGATTCGCGACGACAAGATGGGTTGCGAGATGGCCGTGATGCGGGTGTTGGATGCCTATGAGGCCAGGATCAAGGCCCTCGACAACCAGTACTTGCGTGAAAGGTCCTCGGACATCGGCGAACTCAAGCGCCGCCTGCTGGATGTATTGGCCGAGACGCATCCCGGATTGCAGTGTGAGGGGCTGGGTGGTTGTTTGCATGGGCGGGGGCGTGTGGTGGTGGCGGTGGAATTGACGCCCAGTCTGGCGATTGATCTTGAGGCGGCGCATATCCGGGGGTTTGTGACCGAGCATGGCGGGGTAACGTCGCATGCGGCGATTCTGGCACGGGCGCTGGGGATTCCGGCCGTGAGTGGTATTCCCGGGATTGCCGGCATGATCACCTGCGGGACCGAATTGTTGGTGGATGGTGACGCCGGGGAGATCATTCTCTGGCCGGAGCCCGCCACGGTGGATCAGGCCAGGCGGCGGAGTGGGGGGGGCAGGAGTGTTGTGGCGGAGGATCCCGTACCGGCCCTGCGTGTGATGGCCAACATCAGCGTGGCGGCGGAAGCGGTTGAGGCGGTTGGCATGAAAGCCGAGGGTATCGGGTTATACCGGTCGGAATTTGAGTTCATGGCGGCGGGCAAGATCCTGAACGAGGACGAACAGTTTGAGCGGTATGCCGCCGTGGTCAAGACCATGGCGGGGTTGCCGGTGTTTCTGCGCCTGTTGGATATTGGCGGGGAGAAACAGGTGCCGGGGTTGGTCATTACCAAGGAAGTCAACCCTGCCCTGGGGTTCCGGGGTGCCCGGTTGCTGTTACAGCGGCCGGATTTGGTGGCGACCCAGGCGCGCGCCATTGCGCGGGCTTCGGTGTTCGGGCCGATTCATGTGACTTATCCGATGATTACCGATGTCGACCAGTTCCTCCAGTTGAGACGCCTGTTTGAGGAGGCGGTGGCCGGTCTACCGGCGGGGGTGTTGCGGCATGGGGTGATGTTCGAGGTGCCGTCCGCTTGTATCGAGGCGCGCGAGGTTTTGCGGGAGGCGGATTACGGCTGTATCGGCACCAACGATCTATTCCAGTACTTGCTGGCGCTGGATCGCAACAACGAGCTGGTGGTTGGGGATTTCCGGCCGGATCATACCGCCTTCTGGACGTTGCTGAAGCAGATGGTGGCCGCGGCGGCGGAAGCGGGGAAGCCGCTGTCGGTGTGTGGTGAGATGGCGGGATGGCCGGAATATGTGGTTCACCTTGCCAAGGTGGGTATCACGACGGTCAGTGTCAGCACCCGTTTGATATCGGTGGCCCGCAAGGCGATGCGGTAGCGGGCCGGTTCCTACCGGTCGAGCAGTTTCAGGATGGCGTCGCCGTAGGCTTCCAGTTTTGCGGGGCCGACGCCGTGGATTTTTTCCAGTGCCGCCAGTGAGTCGGGTTTGGCGATGGCAATGGCCTTGAGGGTGCGGTTGCTGAAGATCGTGAAGGCTGGCGCTTCGTTTAGCATCGCCTCCTCGCGACGCCAGTCCTTGAGTTCATCGAAGATCCGGTCCTCCGCCGCCGACAGCACCAGGCGTTCTTCGGCGACTTTCTGGAGACGTTGCGGTGCAACGGGACGCTTCGCCCTGCCTTGGGGACGGTGCCGGGTTTCGGCGGGGCGAGGCGTTCCTGCCGAGACGGTTTGGTTCCGCGCCGGCCACTGCAGGGCCACGGTCTGGCGACGCCAGGCCACCTCCCGTCCCAGTGGTGTGATTTCGGCCACATGGTAGGGGGCTGGGCCGAAGGCAATGGCGCCGGCCTTGACCAGTTCATCGAAGATGGCGCGCAGATAATCCCCGGGTTCGTCCTTCAGGATGCCGTAGGTGGGAATCTGGTCCAGGTGATGATCGGTTACCGGCTTGGTGGTGGCGCCTTGGGCAAAGGCGAGGAGGGTGGTTTTGCCGAAACGTCCGTTCAGGCGGCCGACGCAACTCAGGAGTTTCTGAACGAGCACCCATTCCCCTTCGGTGGGCGGACGCGGGGGCAGGGCGGCGCTGAATCCGCAGTAGTCGCAACGGCCGCAGGAGGCGACCTTGGCGGCGGGGTCCCCGAAGTAGTCCAGGATGAAGCGGTGCCGGCAGTTCCGCGAGTGGACGTAGTTGACCATGATGTCCAGTTTGGATTGATCGCGCAGGCGTTTTTCCTCGATGGCCGGCAGCATGGCCTTCAGGCGGTCGATGTCCGCGGTCTTGGAGAGGGAGGTCGTGTAACAACGGTTGCCTGCGGTCACGGCGCGTTCGATCAGGCCGGCGCGGTCGAACAGTCCCATGCAGGTGTGGACGGTGATCTTGTTGTCGGAGGCGAGGACTTGTTCGCCCCATTCCTCCAGCGTGCAGGTTTGGGGTCCCCCTGCGAGGATGGCGCGGACTTCGTCCCAGAGGTTGAGGACGAGTTGGGGGTCGGGGTTGGATCCGTCGAGGAAGAACTGCTGGGTGCTGACGTCGGCGTAGTTGTAGAGCAGTTCGCAATGGGAGAGGGCGCCGTCGCGACCCGCGCGGCCGACTTCCTGGTAGTAGGCCTCGATACTGCCGGGGATGTCCCAGTGGATGACGAAGCGGAGGTCGGCGCGGTCCACGCCCATGCCGAAGGCGTTGGTGGCGACCACAACGGGGACCTCGCCGTTCATGAAGCGATCCTGGGCCAGGGAGCGTTTATCGTCGGCCATGCCGGCGTGGTAGACCATATGTTTGACCCTGAGTTCGCCCAGCATTTGTCCGACGCGTTCCACCTGTTTACGGGTGCTGCAATAGATGATGCCGGTGGGGAACCCGGAAATGATCTTGCGGATGCGATCCAGTTTCAGTCCGTGCGAGCGGCAGGGTTCCACGACGAGGCGCAGGTTCTCGCGCCGGAAGCCACGGACGAACACGTGGGGGGCGGGGCGACCGGCGGTGCCGAGGCCGAGTTGTTTGACGATGTCGTCGCGCACGGCCGGTGTGGCGGTGGCGGTCAGGGCCATGATGCGGGCCTTGGGGAGAGTTTTGACTACTTCGCCGAGGCGGAGGTAGTCGGGTCGGAAATCATGGCCCCACTGGCTGATGCAATGCGATTCATCGATGGCCAGCAGGGTGATATTGAGGTCATTCAGCAAGGATTGGAAGCGGTGGTTGCGGAAACGTTCGGGGGCGACGTAGACGAGCCGGGTTTCGCCATGGCGCAGGGAAGCGATGCGGGCGGCGGTGTCGTCCATGGAGATGGAGGAATTCAGGCAGGTGGCGGGGATGCCGCGTTCGACGAGGCTGTCGACCTGGTCCTTCATGAGGGAGATGAGGGGCGAAACGACGAGGGTGATGCCGTCCATGGCCAGGGCGGGAAGTTGGAAACAGAGGGATTTTCCGGAGCCGGTCGGCATAACCACCACGGCGTCGCCGCCGGCCATGACGGCCTCAATGGGCTCCCGTTGGCCGGGGTTGAAGGAGGAGAAGCCGAAGTGGCGTGACAGGAGGGTGGTGAGCAGATCGTTACTTGTGGCGGGTGATATGTGCCTGGCGGGATCGGTAGTCATGGGATAGGTAAGACTAGCAATGTTGGAGGAGAAAGGAAAGCGCGGGATGGAAGCAGGCGTGCGCCGCTGCGGCGCAGGGGGATGTCCATATTATCAGTGCCGTCCGCCGGGCCTGTCCCGGTGGGGCTAACGCTGGAATTGAGGTATTTCATAAAGATAAGGGATTATGATTGCAATGCGGTGTGCGGTGCGCGAAAAATACCAGTGATGTCTATTCCGCAATACAGATTCATCCTGGCGGTGGTGGCGGTGTTCACGCTGCCTTTGCCCATTGTGCGGGCGCAGGTGCAGGTGCCGGATCCGGATCTGCCAATGAAGTCGGTGATCGAGGCGGGTACGATGATCGATGCGGTGGGCAACCCCGCTGTGCGCGCCTATCTGCAGCGGCGTCTTGAAGCCCTTCTGGCGCGGGAGGGAAGTCCGGAGCGCAATGCCGCTTTAAGCGCCTTCCTTGTTGAACTGCGCGGTGCGGTGCCGGATTCCGGTGGCCACACCCTTCCCAAGGGGGATGAGGGTGCGACTACCACCAATGGAGCCGCCTTCCTTGTTGACCCGGCGCGGGATGTGGAACTGATCAACCTGCTGACCCAGTACGCCTGTATCCTGCAGGACTTGGAGGGACGCGGCTTTGTGGCGGTCCGCCGCGAGCTGGCGGACAACATCAATCTGGCGGGACTAAGTCCCGATGCCATGGTGCTGTTGCGCCAACTCATTCTGGTCTGTGATGAGGCTGAGCGCGCGCTCAAGAATACGGGTTACATTGATGAGGACATTGCCGGGGCGACGAAGTCTTTGTATATGCAGAACCTTGGAGCCTACGGGGCCTCCAGCATCATGGCCGGCAATCCGTTGCCGCTTCTGCAGGCGGCGGCGGCCATCGTCAAGGGGCGGTATGCCCTGTCCAAGGAAAAAGACCGCCAGATGGGGATAGAGGTTCAGAATCACCGCGGGCGTTTGGCGAACTACCTGTTCGAGCTGGGGGTTCGCCGTTCCAGCCTGAGGGCGGTGGCGGGGGTTGGCGACGGGGTGTTTGCGGGGAAGCAGGACTATGACCGGTTACAGGAGGCGATGGCGGAGCCGGACCTTCGGAAGCGGGCGGCCCTGCTGGCGCATGGGGTGGAGGTGTGCCCGGCGTCGCGGGAGGCGTTGTACTGCCTGGCGGTGGTGTCGCATGAGATGGGGGAGCCGGTGGAGGCGGAGCGGCATTGGCGCGATCTGGCGGCGCGCGAGTCGCGGCTGCTGTATCATGACGGGTTGCGGGCGCTGGCGTATGACCATCTGGCCGACTACGCCTTGCAGCGGGGCGAGATTTCCAACACGGTGGTGCTGGCGCGGCAGGCGCTGGGGTGCGACCCGCAGGCGGCGGGGGCGTTGAACCATTTGGCGCTGGCATGGCTGAAACTGGGTGACGTGCCTGCCGCCTACAGCAATGTGGCCGGGGCGCTCAGGCTGGATCCGATGAATGGCGCCTACTTGTGGACGGCAACGCAGGTGGCGGCGGTGCGCGGGGACAATACCCTGGCGCTGGCATTTCTGAAGGCGGCGGTAAACAATGGATTTCGCGATGCCGGCGCCATCCGCGGGTGCGAGGCGTTACGGGGGGCGATGGGCACGCCGCGCGGGCGGTTGGCGGTACAGCCGCCGTTGACCACCTACTGCAATGAGCAACTGCTTAACCACCGTTTCGCGGTCAGCAACATGGCGGGGTATGCGGTCAGCGGGATGGTGGTGCGCCTGACGGTGCGGTATGAGACGGGTGACCGGCCGGGGCGGGAGGAGGCGTTCTCGAAGCGGGTACCGTTGTTGCCGGCGGGCGGGTTGATCGGGTTTGCGATGGCGGGGGCGCCCAAGGGGCAATTCCGGTGCCGGATGGAGTTGGAATACCAGTGTGCGGACTATCCCGAGTTGACGTTCCGTTCCGTGGCCTGTCACAACATGGAGGGGCGTGGGGAGAACCTGGAGTGGCCGGAGTACTTGCAGCGTCGTGCATTGGAGGCGCTGAAAGACGGGAGCCGGCCGCGGCAGGAGGAAGGGTTCCGGCAGGCGGTGGAGGCGGCGGAGTGGACGGCATCCGGCGATGCCGAGATTCTGGGTTCATGCGCAAGGCTGGCGGCGGCGCTGGGGAACGATGAGGCGGTGACCCGCTACTCCGCGGCGGCCCGCAAGGCCATGGTGTGCCGTCCGCTGCTCAACAGTGTGCTGGTCGAAGCGGCGGTCAAACGGTTGGGGGCTGTGGGGGAGTGAATGGCGAATTGTATTGTGGCGGGGTGAGAGAAATCAAAATACGGAGAATCCAATGAAACGAAGTCTGATGGCGTTGACGGTGGTGTGGTTGGTGCTGGCCGGGGTGGCCCGGGGTGAAGATGAGTCGCGTCGGGACCTGGCGGAAGAACTCATGGTGCTGATGAAGATCCCCGAGAACATCGAGAAGTCCTTTGCGATGGTCAAGAAGATGCTGCCGACCCAAATGGAGCAGATGGGGAAGATGTCAGGTCAGACCAATATGCCGCCCGAGGCGCTGATGCAGTCCGAAAAGATCGTCGACGTGGTGGCGTCGGAATTAAGTTGGGAGAAGGTTAAGAATGAGTACATCGTTCTCTATGCCGAGACGCTGACCGAAGATGAGCTCAAGGCGGCGATTACCTTCTACAAGACGCCCGAGGGTCAGTCCTTTGTCAACAAGCAGCCCGAGCTGATGAGGCGTGCAATGGAGTTGAACCAGAAGTTGATGGCCAAGATCATGCCACGCCTCCAGGAAATGACCAAGGACATGAGGAAGAGCACTACGCTGCAGTAAGAAGTCGATCGGAAAGGAAGGCTATGCTGAATCGGACGAATTTTCTTATCAAGGAACGGGTTGGATTTCTCAAGTTGACCGACCGGTATGACCTCTATGCCCCGGAAGATGGGCGGCAGATCGGGTTTGCCCAGGAGAAGGTGGGTTGGTTCAACCATCTGATGCGGCTGCTGGTCAGCAAGCAGATGTTACCGACCTGTGTTGAGGTCTGCGAACAGGAGGCGGCCGCGCCATTGCTGACCATCCGGCGGGGCCTGACGTTATTCAGGGCCAAGGTGCACGTGATGGATCACACCGGGAAGCCGGTGGGGTATCTGAGAAGCAAGGTGTTATCGCTGGGTGGAGGCTTTTACGTGTTTGACATGGGGGATCGGCAGGTGGCTGAGGTTAAGGGGGATTGGAAAGGGTGGAACTTCCAGATGCTGGATGCCGGGGGCAAGGTGCTGGGGACGGTCACCAAGCAGTGGGCCGGGATTGGGCGCGAACTGTTGACGTCGGCCGATAACTACATGATCGCCCTGAGTGATGCAACTCAGGCGAATCCGGCGCTGGCCGCCTTGCTGCTGGCGGCGGGACTGGCGATTGACATCGTGTTCAAGGAAAAGGGTTGAGTGGCTCGTGAAGGGAGGCAGTGTTCTTATTTGTAGAAGCGTTACACAAGAAATATGCGACTGGTTTTAGGCTGCGCGCTCTTGACTTTGTGCAAAATCGCCACGGGTGCGGTACGTGTTGGATTGTTGTATTAAACAGCCCTTCACGGAGGACCTTTTTAGAAATGAAACAAGACGGTCACAGCGCAAATGATGGGACGAATTTAGGGGAGCCTTGCGACAACGGCGGTCTATCGTTGCCGGGCCGGATCAACCATGCCCCTGACGGCCGGAATATTCGAGAGACGTTTGCAAGGAACTTGCGTTTGTGGCGAACGTGGCGTGACCTTCCGATGAAGGTGGTCGCCGGGGATGTGGGAGTTGATGAATCCACCTACTGTTTGTGGGAGGCTGGCAAGCGTTTTCCAAACGCGGAGAATCTCGACGCCATTGCGATGTATGCCGGGGTGCCGATCTGCCGGTTCTTCAAGAACGGAGAGAGTGCCTGTTCCGGCCAGTCCTTTGAGGAGTTTAGCGAGCGGTCAAGTGGTCAGTCCAATCCGGAACCAACGGGGCAGCAAGGCTGGTAGGCGCCGAACCCGTGAAAAGGATTTGAGATGCGGTCGTAATCGACATGTGATGATGGTGGAAAGATGGATTGGGATGGTGCTGGTTTGAGCTCAGGCGATTACAGTGATGCCGATGAAGTGACGGAGTTGAGGACCCGGTGCGTCTCCTTCCTGTTTGAATGTCCTGCGTCATCGGCGATGGAGGATTGTCCGTTTGCGGAAATCCGGAAGCGCGAGGTCATGGAGCGGGTGCGGTGGTTAAGGGCCAGGCCTGCGAAGGAGCTCAAGGCGATGCTCAGGAAGCATGCAAAGTGCATGAGCGAACGCTGAGAGCCGCAGAGCCCAAAATCCTCGCCTAAACTGCCACCCATGATGCGCGGATGACATATACCCCCGCTGTGGCAATAGGGATACAAAGGTTGTCACCTTAACATCGGAACCTCCGCACGGCGCATCTCCGAGTTTTGGCGATAGCCGCGGTCTTGTGCCGCAGGTGAAGAAAGTTTGGGTGATGGGCAGGTTCGCTACGGACGTTCAACGTGTGCCTCCACCGGGACGAGCCCGGTGGGCGGCTGAGGTTGTGTCGCCAAAACTCAGAGATGCGCCCCTGCCCTGGTGGTCGAGCCGTTGTGACTGGACGAAATTGACGTTGGATGGCAGGATAACAGGCATCAATGGTCACGAGCGGTTCATCCACAGAGACGGCGACGCTGGCGGGAGGGCGGGAGGCAAGTCCTGCCGCCAGCGAGTCGTTCCCGATTGTCATCAATGGCGACAAGGAAATCAGGGTTGAGGGGGGGCGCCCGTTATTGAGGGCGTTGAAGGAGAAGCAGATTCTTATTCCATCGGCCTGCGGCGGGCGCGGGCTGTGCGGCATGTGCAGGGTCAAGGTGTTGGAAGGGGGGGGGGAACTGTTGCCTGCCGAGTTGCAGGTGCTCAGTCCCCGGGAGATCAAGGAGCAAGTCCGGCTCTCCTGCCAGATTCAGGTCAATCGGGCGATGCGGATTGAGATTTTGCCGAAGGTGTTCAAGGCGCGGCAATTCCGGACCCAGGTGGTTGGATTGCGCGACCTGACCTATGACATCAAGGAAGTGACCCTGCAACTGGCCAAAGGCGAAACGATTGATTTCAAGGCGGGCCAGTTTGTGCAGTTCAGGGTGCCGCCGTATGCGCTGACTCCCGAGACGGTTGATCGCGCCTATTCCATCGCGTCGAGTCCCTCGGTGCATGATCGCGTTGAGTTGGAGATTCGCCGGGTGCCCAACGGGATCTGCTCGACGTATGTGCACCAGTATCTGAAGGAAGGCGATGAGGTGATCATCAAGGGGCCCTTCGGGGATTTCTACCTCAACGAGTCCGACCGCGAGATGATCTGTGTGGCGGGTGGGTCGGGCATGGCGCCGATCAAGTCCATCCTGCTGGGGTTGAGCGAGCGGGGTTCCACGCGCCGGATCCGATACTATTTCGGGGCACGCACCGTCCGCGACCTGTTCCTTGTGGATGAGATGCGCGAATTGGAAAGGACGTTGCCGAACTTCCGGTTCCTTCCCGCGTTGTCGGCGGTGGAGCCCGGCGCGGGATGGAAGGGCGAGACCGGATTGATTACCGAGGTGATTGACCGGCAGGTGACGTCGGCGGAAACGGCGGAGGCGTACCTGTGCGGGAGCCCGGCCATGATTGATGCCACTGTGGCGGTGTTGCGGAAGAAGGGGCTGTCGTCGGAACGGATCTACTACGACAATTTCGGATGATGGGTATGAAAGAGACACCACAGAACAAGACAGTGCGTGAGAACATGCGACCGGGGAAATTGAGTCTGCCCGGGTTTCTTGGGGATGATTCGCGCGATTTGGCGCTGTTGATGGAAGAGGACAATGTGGTGATCGAGCGGTTGGGGGTGACGCATGCGGCGGTGGCGGCACGTATGCGGGCGTTAAGGGAGGCGGGGGTGGCCGGGTTGGGCGAGTTCACTGCCGTGGCGGCGCACTTCGAGGTGCGTGTGGACTCGGTGCGGGGGCGGATTCCCTGTCCGTTTGGCGACCGCGGGTTATGCGCAAAAACCAGTGTGACGGTGCGGAACCTGGCGATAGGACGGGAAATCACGTTTACGGATTTACACATGCACCTGATTGAGGCGCACGGGTTCTATGAAGGGCGGGGTTCGGCGTACCGGCTGGAACCCGAGGTGCTGGTGGCCGTGTTGGAAGTGGAGCGGGCCGTCACTTAGGCGGGGGCGGCACAAAGCGGTTGTTGTGCCAGGTGCCGATCAGGGTGGTCCCGTCGGCGGCGGTGTAGGACCCCTGTCCGTGCAGTCGGTCGTTGACCCATTGTCCTTCATATTTGTCGCCCTGGGGTGAGGTATAGATGCCTTGACCTTCCTTGAGCGATCCGCGTTTCCAGAGGCCTTCCAGTTTCCCGCCGCCGGCGAAGGTGTAAACGCCTTTGCCATTCATGAGGCCGGCCTGCCATTCGCCCGTGTAGGAGTCTCCGTCGGCGTGGCGATAGACGCCCTGTCCCTCGCGACGGTTGCACACCCAGTCGCCGGCATAAGAGTCGCCGTTGGTGTAGGTCATTGTGCCGCGGCCTTCCTTGGTTTCCGCCAGCCACTGGCCGGCATAGCGGCGTCCGTCGGGATAGGTGAGTGTGCCTGAGTAGGGAGTGGCGGGGTTGACAGGTTGACCCTCGTAGCGGCTGCCATCCTTCAGGGTGATGATCACCTTGTCCGTGGGTTGCGTGGCGGGTGGGGTCGATTTGACGGGGAGCGCCGGCGCGGGTTTCTGGACGGGTGCTGTTTCAGCGGGTTCGCCGGTGGCGGTCTCCG